>CAYYSY010000077.1:0-22191 GCA_964474355.1 uncultured Spirochaetaceae bacterium
TCGCGCGGCCGGGTCCGCGCACGGAGGCTTCATGCAGTTCAAGGATCTCTTCTCGATCGAGGGCAAGGTCGCCCTCGTCACCGGCGGCTCCCGCGGCATCGGCGAGATGATCGCGGCCGGCTTCCTCGCGAACGGTGCGAAGGTCTACATCAGCTCGCGCAAGGCCGAGGTCTGCGACGCCACCGCCGAGCGGCTGGCGAAGGAGTTCGGCGGCGAGTGCATCTCGCTGCCGGGCAACCTCGCCGAGCTCGACGGCATCGACGCGGTGACCAAGGAGCTTTCGAGCCGTGAAGAGAAGCTCGACATCCTCGTGAACAACGCCGGCGTGTCCTGGGGCGCACCCATCGAGGAGTTCCCCGAGATCGGTTGGGACAAGGTCATGGACACGAACGTGAAGGGCGTGTTCTTCGTGATCCAGCGGCTGCTGCCGCTCCTCGAGGCTTCGGGCACGGCAGAAGACCCGGCGCGCGTCATCAACATCGGCTCCGTCGACGGCATCAAGACGCCGATCTTCGAGACGTTCTCGTACGGCCCTTCGAAGGCCGCCGTGCACGCGCTGTCGCGGCAGCTCGGCGCGCAGCTCGTGAAGCGCAACATCATCGTGAATGCGATCGCGCCGGGTCCCTTTCCGACGTGGATGCTCAGTACCGGCGTCGGTACGGGCGGCGACGTCGAGGGTACCGACTGGGACAAGGTCGGCCGGGGCAACCCGCGCGGCCGCGTCGGCACGCCCGAGGACATCGCGGGTCTGGCGATCTTCCTGAGCTCGCGCGCGGGTGCCTTCACCGTCGGAGAGGTCATCACCTGTGATGGCGGAGCGGTGGTGAGCTGAGCCCCCGGGCGTCTGCTGTGATCAGGGGCGGTTCGCGTGCGTCGGGGACTCCGGGCTCCGCGCGTGTCTGCGCTCCGACCTACTCGATCGTGGGCGCCTGTCCGCGGCCCGCTCCGCGCGATTGTGCTTGGCTCTCAGAATGAGCCACCCGACGGACCCGAAGGACTCGACCGCTCCGGGCCGCGCGTACTACACGCTGGCCATCCTCTTCGTCGTCTACATCTTCAACTTCGTCGACCGGCAGATCCTGTCCGTGCTGCTCGTGCCGATCAAGGCCGAGCTCGGCGCGTCCGACACCGGGATGGGCTTCCTGACCGGCTTCGCCTTCGCGCTGTTCTACACGACGGCGGGCATCCCGATCGCGCGGCTCGCCGACCGGACGTCGCGCACGACGATCATCGCCGCAGGTCTCGTCGTCTGGAGCGGCATGACCGCGGTGTCGGGGCTTGCGCGCTCGTTCGCGCAGCTCGCGATCGCGCGGGTGCTGGTGGGCGTCGGCGAGGCGGCGGCGAGCCCGGCCGCGCACTCGCTGATCTCGGACTACTTCCCTGCTGCGCGCCGGGCCACGGCGCTGGCCGTCTACACGATGGGCGCGAACGTCGGCATCCTGCTCGGCCTCGCGGGGGGTGGCTGGCTCGCCCAGTACTTCGGCTGGCGCGCGGCGTTCTACGTCGTCGGCCTGCCCGGCCTCGTCATGGCGGCCATCGTGTGGCTCACGCTCGAAGAGCCTCCGCGGGGCGCGGCCGACGCCGCGACACCGGTCGAAGACGAGCCCATGCCGAGCACCGGCGAGGTGCTGCGTCATCTCTGGGGGCTGAGGTCGTTTCGCCATCTCACGATCGCCGGCGGCATCTACGCGCTGGCCGGCTATGGCTTCATGACGTGGGTGCCCGCGTTCCTGTCGCGCGTGCACGGTCTCTCGATCGGCGAGGCCGGCACCTGGGCCGGGATCATGATCGGCGGTGGCGGCGCGCTCGGTGCCTTCCTGGGTGGACAGCTCTGCGATCGGCTGGCGCCGCGAGACGTGCGCTGGCAGATGTGGGTGCCCGCGCTCGGCGGACTGCTCATCGTCCCGTTCGGTCTGGGCTTCGTGCTGATCGACGACCTCACGCTCGCGCTCTGCCTCTACGCCCCCGCTGCCGTCGCCGGCTCGTTCTACGTCGGGCCGACGTTCGCCGTCACGCAAGCGCTCGCGAAGCTCCGGATGCGGGCGCTCGCAGCGGCGATCGTGCTCTTCGCGCTGAACCTGGTCGGTCTCGGTCTCGGGCCCGTCGCGATCGGCTTCGCCAACGACATGCTCGCGCCGACCCTGGGCGACGCCGCGGTGCGCTACTCGCTCGCCGTCGCCCTTCTCACGAACCTCTTGGCCCTCGCGCACAGCTTGATGGCGAGCCGTACGCTGAAGGACGACCTCGACCGGGTCGGTGGAGCATGATGCGCGTCTGGAGCCGCTGCCCGGGCTTGGCGAGCATCGGAGTGGCGAGCAGGACCCACGAGACGGGCAAGGGGACACGAGCCCAGGCCCCTTCCCCCTCGACACGGTGCGCAAACAGGTCGAAGATGGAGCCCGGCGAGTATGCCGGCCGGGCCGGCGAGCCGCGGGTCGAGAAAGGGGACTGAGCCATGAGCTTCGATGGGAAGGTGGTCCTGGTGACGGGCGCGGGCAGCGGGATGGGTCGCCTGGCGGCCCAGCGGCTGACCGAGGCGGGGGCGCAGGTCGCCGGCTTCGATGTGAACGAGGAGGGGCTCCGTGAGACGGGCCGCACGTGCCCGGGCTTCAGGGCGGTCGGCGTCGACGTCACCGACCCCCGCGCCGTGGAGCAGTCGGTGGCCGACGTCGAGCACAGCCTCGGGCCCATCGACCGGGTGATGAACGCGGCGGCGATCATGCCGACCGGTCTGGTCCTCGACCAGGACACGGACCTCATCAATCGGATCATGGACATCAACTACGGGGGCACGGTGAACGTCACCATGGCGACCCTGCCGGGCATGCTCGAACGCGGCCGGGGCGACCTCGTGAACTTCGCCTCGATCGCCGGCTGGCTTCCGGCCATTCACTTCGGCGCGTACAACGCCTCGAAGTTCGCGGTGGTCGCCTTCACCGAGGTGCTCGCTCACGAGAACCGCAACAGGGGCGTGCGCTTCGCGTGCGTGTGTCCGCCGCCGGTGGAGACGCCGCTGCTCGATCAGGCGAAGTCGAACCCGAAGGTGCTCGAGGACACGAAGGCGATCGCACCCGAGCAGGTGCTCGATGCGATCGAGCGCGACCTCGATCGTGGGCGGTTGATGGTGTTCCCGGACTCGACGTCGCGCATCACCTATTCGCTGCGCCGCTTCCTGCCGGGCTTCATCTGGCGGATGTCACATCGCGCCGAGGGCATCTGAAGCGGGGCTCGATCAGCGCCTCGCGCGCTCGGTCCGCTTCGCTTCCTTCTCTGCCTTCGCGGCCTGAGCCATGTCCATCGATCGCCCGGCCGGCACGCGGATCTCACGCATGAAGTACGCCTTGAAGTCGTCGGGGACGTCCATCGCGTCGACGGCCTCTTGCATGCACGCCAGCCACGCGTCGCGCTCGGGCTCGCCGAGGTCGAGGTGCGCGTGGGCGTGCGGGATGCGGATGGGGCCGTATCGGTCGGCGTAGCGCTTCGGCCCGCCGAGCCAGCCGCAGAGGAACGTCCACAGCTTGTCGCGTGAGATCTGCAGATCGGAGGGGTGCATGCGTCGAATGCGCTGCGCGTCCGGGCGCCGCTCCATCGCGTCATAGAAGAGGTCGACGAGCCGGCGTACGCCCTCCTCTCCACCCATCGTGCGGAAGGACGCGTCCTCGTACCCGTACTCGCCGGGCTCCCTGACCTTCCTGGGCGGCTTCTGCTCCATGCCGCGAGGGTAGGGCAGGGGGGCGACGTCGAAAGCGGGCGAAGCGATCCGCTGCACGCCCGGCGGGCAGTTGGCCACGTCGGGTGTGCCGCCTAGAGGCGCTCGAGCGTGAGTGGCAGCCCGTCCATCGGCTTCGAGATCGGCGCCTGCTGTACCGGCATGACGTAGCCGTCGGGCACGGTGAACCGGACCCGCTGCAGCAGCTGGAAGAGCACCGCCTTGATCTGCGTCTCGGCGAAGCGCAGGCCGAGGCACATGTGGTTGCCGCCGCCGAAGGGGATGTACGAGTGGCTGTGCCGCTCGTGCTCCGCACGCCCCTCGGCGAAGCGGTCGGGATCGAAGCGGAACGGATCGGTCCACCACTCGGCCATGTGATGCGTGTGGATCGGGTAGATGATCGTCATCGTGCCGGCGGGGATGCGATAGCCGCCCCACTCGAAGTCGGCGGTCGCCATGCGCGGGATCGTCGAGAGCGGCGGATAGCGCCGCAGCACCTCTCGGATCGCCAGGATGTGATCCTTCACGTAGAGCAGGTCGTCCCACTCGATCACGGCCTTGTCGTGGGCGCGCACCTCGTCGCGCAGGCGCTCCTGCCAGCCGGGGTTCGCGGCGAGCTCGTAGAGCATCGACGTCAGCGCACTGGTCGTCGTGTCGTGGGCCGCCATCATCAGGAAGATCATGTGGTCGATGATCTCCTGGTCTTCGAGGCGCTCGCCCTCTTCGTTCTCGGCGTGGCAGAGGCGCGTGAAGATGTCGCTGCCACCGCTCTCGCCCCCGCGTCGCTCGGCGATCAGGCGTTCGAAGCGGCTGATCATGTACTTGCGACCCTCGAGGCCGCGATTGAACTCGAGGCCCGGCAGTGGCAGGCGCAGGATCGACATCGATGCAGCGACCGTTGCCTCGAACGCCTGGTTGAGCTTCGTGTTGTCCTCGCCGGCCGGCATGCCGAGGAAGATGCGGCACGCCATGTCGAGGGCCAGCTGCTTGATCACGGGGAACGCATGGATGCGGCCGCCCTCGCGCGTCAGCTCGTCGGCCCAGGGCACGAGCGCCTCGTTCATCGAGTCGAGATACGACTGCAGCGCCGGCGTGCGGAACGCCTCGCGCATCAGCCGGCGATGGAATCGGTGATCGTCGCCGTCGCGCAGCAGTAGACCGTTCGTGAAGATGCGGCCCATGATGAGATCCCACGACTTCTTGGCCGAGAAGATCCCGTCGCGGTCGAGCAGCACGAGCCTGTTCGCGTCGGGGCCGAAGAGATTCACCGCGCGGATCGGGCCCTGGTTCTGGCGCACGACGAGCCCGTGGCGATCGCAGCGCTCGGACACGACGCCGAGCATGTCGCGCTTGATGCGAGGCAGCGCACGCAGGGTGTCGCCGAGCCCGTCGATCGGGATCGAGCGCCAGGACCGGGTGGGTCCGCCTTCGGCGGTGGTCGAGGCCGTCATCGGATTGCCGCCTCTGCCCGCAGGCGGCTCGTGGACTGATCGATCATGCTGGAGTGCTCCATGGCAGGCCTTTTCGGCAGCTTCCAGGCGAAATTGCAGGTGAATCGAGATTCGGTCAACCTCAGGTGCCCATCCCCGTGCGGGGCCGCGCTCCGGCGGGCCGTCGCCGCGCCGCCCTGAGGCAAGGAGCCCGTCCTTGAGCCCCCGCATCCGATTCCTCCGCGCTTCGCATCTGCTGGTCGCCGCGGCCCTCTTCGGCATGCTCGGCCTCGGAGGCTGCTCGTGCGGCTCCGACCGCGACGACCGGGTGAGCGGCGAGGGCGCCGATCTGATGCAGGGCTTCGCCGGCTCGGACGTCTTCGAGGCCGACGCCGTGATCCTCGACCTCAGCCCTGCGCGAAGCGCGCGGCGGCGCGCCTTCTTCGGCGACCTGCATGTCCACACGACCTACTCGTTCGATGCCTTCGCCTTCGGCACCACGGCCACACCCGACGACGCCTATCGCTACGCCCGGGGCGAGGCGATCGAGCACCCGGCCGGCTTCATGATGCAGCTGCGCGAGCCGCTCGACTTCTACGCCGTCACCGATCACGCGATGTTCCTCGGCGTTGCCGCGGCCGCTGGCGACACGTCGACCGACTTCTCGAAGACCGAGGTCGCCCGGCCGCTGAACGACCTCAACGCCGATGACAACCGCGGCATCATGAGTCTCTTGACCCGCATCGAGGCCTTCTCGGGCTTCTTGCCCAGTCTGCTCGACGAGATCCGCTCGGGCGAGCTCGACCGCGAAGTCACGCTCGACATCACGCGGGCCGCCTGGCTGGACACGATCGAGACCGCCGACCGCCACTACAGCCCCGGCCGCTTCACGACGTTCGTCGGCTACGAGTACACGACGTCGAGCGATGATCGCGGCAACCTGCACCGCAACGTGATCTTCCAGGGCAGCGATCGCATCCCCGCGGTCCCCTTCTCACGATTCCACTCGCAGAACCCCGAGCGCCTCTGGGACTGGATGGACGGCCTGCGCGCCCAGGGCATCGAGAGCCTGGCGATCCCGCACAACTCCAACGGCTCGAATGGCCAGATGTTCAAGCTCGTCGACTGGGCCGGCGACCCCATCGACGAGGCCTATGCCGACCAGCGCATCCGCAACGAGCCCCTCGCCGAGATCACACAGGTGAAGGGTACGTCCGAGACACATCCCGTGCTGTCGACGCGCGACGAGTGGGCCGACTTCGAGATCATGCCCTACCGGGTGGCGACCATGCTGCCGAGCGAGCCGAGTGGCAGCTACGTGCGCGAGGCGCTCCTCGACGGACTCGGCTTCGAGGCTGCGGGCGTGACGAATCCGTACGCGTTCGGCGTCATCGGCTCGAGCGACACGCATACGGGCGCAGGCTCGTACGACGAGACGGACTACTTCGCCAAGGTCGGCATCCTCGATTCGACTGCCGACATGCGGGGATCGGTGCCGATGTCGTTCCTGCGTTCGCTCGCGATCAGCGTCGCGGCGCCGGAGCTTCGGGTCGAGGTGGATGGGGAGCCCTACAGCCAGAGCGCCAACGTCACGTACGGCGCGTCCGGCCTCGCCGGCGTCTGGGCCGAGGAGAACACGCGTGAGTCGATCTATGACGCATTCCGCCGCAAAGAGACCTTCGCGACCTCCGGGCCGCGCATCCGCCTTCGCGTCTTCGCCGGCGCGCGCTTCGACGAGGGCCTGATCGACGAGCCCGACGTGGTCTCGCGGGCGTACGCGCAGGGCGTCGCGATGGGCGGCGAGCTCGTGGGCCTCGAGTCGGCGCCGACCCTGCTCGTGTGGGCGTTCGCCGATCCGCTGAGCGCGCCCCTGCAACGAGTGCAGATCGTGAAGGGCTGGGTCGACGCGGCGGGCGAGACGCACGAGCAGGTCTACGACGTCGCGTGCTCGGATGGTGGCCGGATCGATCCCCGGACCCATCGCTGCCCCGACAATGGCGCGAGTGTCGAGCTCTCGACCTGTGCGTTCTCGGAGGATCGCGGCGCCGGCGAGCTGCGCACCGCCTGGCGCGACCCCGACTGGCAGCCCGGCGCGCGTGCCTTCTACTACGCGCGCGTGCTCGAGAACCCGACCTGTCGCTGGTCGACATGGGATGCCCTGCGCACCGGCGTACCGCCGCGCAGCGATCTGAAGACGACGATCCAGGAGCGGGCGTGGAGCTCGCCCATCTGGGTCCGCCCGGAAGCCGACGATTCGACCGATGCAGAGAAAGCAGAGGCAGAGCAGACATGAGCACCACGCAGTCCCCCGAGCAGCAGGGCCCCGACTTCGACATCGAGGCCCTGCGCGAGAAGTACCGCGTCGAGCGCGAGAAGCGGCTTCGCGATGACGGCAACGAGCAGTACGTCGAGGTCGTGGGCGAGTTCGCGCACTACGTCGACGACCCCTACGTCGAGCCGGGCTTCGAGCGCGCACCGATCGACGCGGAGCACGACGTCGTGCTGATCGGCGGTGGCTTCGGCGGTCTTCAGGCCGGGGCGCGGCTGCGCGAGGCCGGCATCGAGGACATCGTGCTCATCGAGAAGGGCGGTGACTTCGGCGGCACCTGGTATTGGAACCGCTACCCGGGCGCGCAGTGCGACATCGAGTCGTACGTGTACCTGCCATTGCTCGAAGAGCTCGAGTACGTCCCCACGCAGAAGTACGTGAACGCGCCCGAGATCCTGGCCCATAGCCGGGCCATTGCGCGTCACTACGACCTCTACGACGGCGCGCTCTTCCAGACCCAGGTGACCGAGATGCGCTGGGACGACGATGCCCGGCGCTGGATCGTGTCTACGAATCGCGGCGACACGATCCGTGCGCGCTTCGTCGCCATGGCCAATGGGCCGCTGGACCGCCCGAAGCTGCCGGGTATTTCGGGCATCACCGACTTCGAGGGGCACACGTTCCACACGAGCCGTTGGGACTACGAATACACCGGAGGCTCGCCCGACGGCGACCTCGACGGTCTGCGTGACAAGCGCGTCGCATTGATCGGCACGGGCGCCACGGCGGTGCAGGTCGTGCCGCACCTGGGCGCGGCAGCGGAGAAGCTCTACGTGTTCCAGCGCACGCCTTCGGGCATCGACGTCCGCAACAATGGGCCGACCGACCCCGAGTGGGCGGAGAGCCTCGAGCCCGGCTGGCACCGCGAGCGGATGGAGAACTTCAACGCGCTGGTATCGGGCGTGCCGCAGGCCGTCGACCTCGTGGATGACGGCTGGACCGATCTGATCGGCAAGATGATGCGGATGTTCCAGAGTGGCGCCGGCGCCGGCGGCCGCTCGCTCCCCGAGATGCTCGAGCTCGCGAACTTCGAGAAGATGAACGAGATCCGCGCACGGGCAGAGACGATCGTCGAGCGCCCCGAGACTGCCGAGGCCCTCAAGCCGTACTACGCGATGTTCTGCAAGCGCCCGTGCTTTCACGACGAGTACCTGGGTACCTTCAACCGGCCGAACGTCGAGCTGATCGACACCGACGGCCAGGGCGTCGAGCGGATCACGAAGAGCGGCGTAGTGGTGGCGGGCGTCGAGTACCCCGTCGACTGCATCATCTTCGCGACGGGCTTCGAGGTCGGCACCTCGTACGCGCGACGGGCGGGCTACGAGATCGTCGGTCGCGACGGCCGCACCCTGACCGAGAAGTGGGATCAGGACGGCGTGCGCACGCTCCATGGCATCATGAGCCACGACTATCCGAACTGCTTCATCATGAGCATGATGCAGGGAGGCTTCACCGCGAACTATCCGCACATGCTCGACGAGGTGGCGACGCACATCGCGCATCTCGTGCGGCACGCGATGGAGAGTGGCAGCACCACCGTCGAGCCGACGGCCGAGGCCGAGAAGGCGTGGGCGGACATCATCGTCGCGAAGGCGACGGGTGGCCCCGCCGCGGCGGCAGGCGGTGAGTGCACGCCCGGCTACTACAACAACGAGGGGCAGCCGAACCCGAAGGCGATGGAGGGCGCGCCCTACGGTGGTGGCTCGGTCGAGTACTTCGGCATCCTCGAGAAGTGGCGCGAGGCGGGTGATTTCGACGGGGTCGAGTTCGGAGCCTGATGGCGCCGCAGCCCAGCGAATCGCAGGCGGGCCCGGATCCGGCCGACGCCCGGATCTCCATCGGTACGCAGATCGCCTATGGCTTCGGCTCGGTGTCCGAGGGCGTGAAGAACACCGCGTTCAACACGTTCCTGCTCTTCTACTACAACGCGGTGCTCGGGCTCTCGGGCACGCTCTCGGGCGCGGCGATCTTCCTCGCCCTCTGCGTCGACGCAGTGACGGATCCGTTGGTGGGCTCGCTGTCGGACAATCTCCACTCGCGCTGGGGCCGTCGGCACCCCTACATGTACGCGTCGGCCCTGCCCATGGGCATATCGCTCTGGCTGCTCTTCAATCCACCTTCTGATCTCGGTGACACCGGGCTCTTTCTCTGGTTCACGACGTTCGCTGTGCTCGTGCGCACCGCGATGACCCTCTACTCGATCCCGAGCAACTCGATGGTCGCGGAGCTGACGCCGAGCTACGACCTGCGCACCACGCTCGTCTCCTGGCGCTTCTTCTTCGGGTGGATCGGTGGCATCGCGATCGGGCAGGTGGGCTATCGCATCTTCTTCGTGGCGAAGCCCGGTCTCGAAGACGGGCGGCTCGACGCGGCGGCGTACGGCGGCTTCGCCCTCGTCTGCGCCTTCAGCGTCGTGTTCGCGATCCTCGTCTGCAGCCTCGGCACCCATCACGTGATCCCGCGCCTCAAGCCGCCGCCCGACCCTACGCCCTTCACGTTCGGGCGCCTGTTCCGCGAGATGCGGGACGTGTTCGGCAACCGGTCCTATCGGATGCTCGTCATCGGCCTGCTCTTCGTGTCGGTGGCGGGCGGCTTCAACGACGTCGTCGGCCTCTACATGAACACCTATTTCTGGGGCTTCTCCTCCGAGCAGATCGCGACGATGGCGCTCTTCCTGTTGATCGCGCTCTTCGCCGGCGTGGGGCTCGCGCGGCCGGTGAGCCAGGCGTTCGAGAAGCGGCGCACGGCGATCGTCCTGGCGACGGGGGCGATCTTCTGGGGGCCGTTGCCGATCTTCCTGCGCCTGCTCGGTCTCTTTCCGCCCAACGGGCACCCGTCCCTGTTGCCGATCCTGGTCGTGCACGTCGTCGTGCTCGTCACCGCCGTGATCATGATCGGGATCGTGCTCTCGTCGATGATGGCGGACGTCGTCGATGAGGGGGAGCTCGAGAACGGCCGACGACAGGAGGGCATGTTCGCGTCGGCCATCGCCTTCACGTCGAAGGCGGTGTCGGGGCTGGGCGGACTGCTGGCCGGGCTGGCTCTCGACGCGGTGGCGTTCCCGAAGCAGGCCGCACCGGGCACGGTCCCCGACGACAAGCTCTTCCTGCTCGGGCTCGCCGTCGGACCCTGCATGTTCGTGCTCTACGTGATGAGCCTGGCGTTCCTGCGCGGCTACCGCATCACGCGAGCCAGGCACGAGGAGATCCTCGCGGAGCTCGCGCAGCGAAGGGGTGGGGGCGGCTGAGGCGTAGGGCGCTTCGCCGTCAGCGCCTCGCCTCGCGACGGCTCTGGCAGTCGACGCAGAAAGCGGCCTCGGGCGTGGCCTCGAGCCTCGCGGCGGGGATGTCCTCACCGCAGCTGGCACACTCGCCGTAGTCGCCGGCGTCGAGCCGTTCGAGGGCCGCCCGGGCCTGGACGATGCGCTGCTGCGCTGCGCTGCGATTCGCCTGGACCATGTTCTGCTCCTGGATCGCGTCCATGCGAGAGATGCGCCCGATCGGCTCGTCGAGGTCGACGGGCTGCGCGCCTTCGCGAGTGTCCTCGATCTGTGTCGCGAGATCGCGCACGAGCGCCTCGAGGCGGGCACGGAGCAGCGAGAGCTGGTCGTCCGAGAGAGGGCCGGTCGTGGTCGACGACATCATCTACCGAGCCACCAGCCGATACATCCAGACCTGTTCGAGCTCGGCCGGATCGCGCCGAAAGAAGGACTGATCGGTCCACGCCTCGCCGAACCGGGCGATCTCCGCGTCGTCGGTGACGCGCATTGCGCGCATCTCGTAGAGCGCGCCGTCGAGGCGCGCCTTCACGTCCGGGTTTGCAGTGATGTGCTTCACCCACTGCGTCTCGGTGTCGCCTGCATTGATGTAGAAGACGCCACCCACGAAGGTGTATGCGATGTTGACCGAGTAGGGATCTTCGGGGTGCGTCTCGAGCTGCATCGTTCCGTAGTCACCTGCGAAGCGCCAGTCGCCGGGGACCGGCTTCGTCTCCCCCCCGAGCTGGCCGCCGGGCAGCAGGCCACAGGGGCCACTGCACGAAGCGATGAGCGTGATCGCCGCGATGGCGATCGCGATCGTGGTCGTGCGTGCGTGCCGACGTGTCATTGCAGAGTGCATCCGAACTCCTCCGAGTACCGAGCGGTGCGGTCGCCGAGCAGGGGGACGAAGGCGCGGACGATCTCGGATGACCGCGCGATCTCGACCGTGATCGCGTCCATCGACGAGAACTGGTCGGCGCGGCAATCGGCCTCCGCGCGCCCCGCGACGAACACGCACGAGCACATCTGCTTGGCGAGCATCGACGTGCCGATGGCGACGGCGTCTCGGGTCGGCACGAGCCACTGCGTGTAGAAGACACCGAGCGCGACGACGAGCAGCACGGCGCCGACAGGCAGGATGCGTCGCATCATCGCGGATCCTCTCCAGCCGCGCTCGCGTGCGTGCTGCGCATCGTCTCGGGGAACGCCGTGAGCAGCCGCGCGAGCTCCGCGCGCAGCTCCATGTGATCGACACCCTGCGACTCGCCGAGTCTCACGGCTACGAGATCCATCGTGGGCACGATGGCGATCATCTGGAACATCGCGCCCTCGGCGATGAACGTGGTCTCGGGTGCGCCGGGCAGCGGCGTCCACTGATCGGGACCGGGTGCAAGGTTCAACCAGAAGTGCGCGCCGTGAATGCCGTTGTTGGCCGCGGGGCCCCGCGTCCGGCTGAAGTCGACCCAGCCCTCGGGCAGCACCCGCTCGCCCTCCCAGACGCCGTCACGCAGATAGAGGTAGCCGAAGCGCGCCCAGTCTCGGGCGCTCGCGTGCATGAACGCGCCCCCGATGAACTCGCCGCTGGCCGCGAACTCGGGCTGCGCGCTCTTCATGCCGAGGCGATCGAAGAGGCGTGTGCGCAGGAAATCGAGCGTGCCGTGGCGTCCGCCGCCGACGGCGCGACCGGCGATGGCGGCGACGAGCACGCTCGTGCCGGTCGAGTAGGCCCAGTGCTCGCCGACCGGATGCGCGAGCCCGACGTCGGTGGCGTAGGCCGCGGGGGCCGACGATCCCTCGCCGAAGAGCAGCCGTGACACGAAGGACATCGTCATGTCCTCTGCGCCGAAGCCGTCGCCATTGTCGAGGCCGCTTCGCATCTGCATGAGATGGCGCAGGGTGATCGCGCTTCGAGGATCGCCGTCGCCATGCCATGCCTCGACGGGCGCCGGCGCATCGAGATCGAGGCGCCCATCGCCCACGAGCATACCGACGAAGGCGTTGGTGATGCTCTTCGCCATCGACCAGGACTGGAATCGGGTCTCGCGTCCGAAGCCATCGGCGTAGCGCTCGTACACGAGCCGCCCGCCGTGGACGACGAGCAACGCGCGGGTGTCTCGCTGGCCACCCCGTCCGGTCGTCTCGAACAGATCGGCGACGGCCCCATCGAACACGGTGCGATCGATGTCGCCGGGCAGCGGCGCCTCGGCCCAGGCCTCGGTGGGCCAGGGCACGCCTTCGGGATGGGACGGCAGCGGAGCGAGCTCGTCGGCGGCTGCCGAAGAGGCGGCGGCGAAGCCCGCGGCGATCAGGGCCCCGAGCCCCGAGCGGACGCGTCTCGAGGTCCGCGGCATGGATCCGATCATGGCGAAGCCTCCGAGCCGAAGACGCTAGCAGGAGCGGGCGAGGCGTGTTCCATCGCACTCGACAGCATTCACTCGCGCCGTACCCTCACGCGATCGGCGTGCGGCCAGATGCCCGCCCGCGAGGAGGTCACCCATGCAGGATCGATCGAGCGCGCCGTCGGAGCCGAAGCTGATCGTCGAGAAGGACTACTTCGAGACCCGCGCCGAGGTGATGGAGGACATCCGCGACACCGGCTACTGGCCCACGACGTTCATCTCGAAGCGTTCGCCCGAGCTGCCCGTCCACCATCACGACCATGACATCATCGGCTATGTCATCGAAGGCGAGACGTATCTGCTCGACGAAGACGAGAAGCGGGTTCCCATCGGTCCGGGCGATCGTCTCGTCATCCCGAAGGGCGCCTGGCACGCGGAGGGCGAGGTGACCGACCGCGTCGTCTACATCGTGTCGGTCGGCGAGGCGGTCGATCTGCTCCAGGCGATCATGCCGCGCGAGGCACGCGGCCCCTTTCCCTCCTTCGAGGTCTGACGGGCGAATGCTCGCCGGTCTCCTCGAAGTCCTCGGCATTCGCGCTCCGGACCTGCACGAGCGCGTCTCGATCGTCGGTGCCGACCCGATCCTCCCGACCCGCTTCCGCGTCGGTGAGGCGGCTGCCGCCGCGCTGGCCGGCTGCGGGGTCGCGGCGGACGCCCTCTGGCAGGCGCGTGGCGGAAGGCCGCAGGACGTCCGCGTGCGCTCCGACGTGGCGGCGGCGTCGCTACTCGGCTTCGTGCATCAGCAGCGACTCGATGCGGGAGGCGGCTCGCCCGGAGCCGACCAGGGTCTCGTCCGCATCCAGAACGCGACGACGGCGATGTACCCGGCCGGTGACGGCGCCTGGATCCACCTGCACGGTGGCTTCCCGCATCTGCACGCCGGCACGCTCGAGCTGCTGGGCCTCCCAGCCCGCGACGACGATCGCGAGTCGATCGCGCGCGCGGTCTCGGGCTGGGAGGCCCAGGCGCTCGAAGACGCGCTCGCGGAGCGGCGGCTCTGCGGCGCACGCGTTCGGACGGCCGAGGAGTGGCGCGCGCATCCGCAAGGCAGGGCGCTCGAGGCTGTGCCCCTCATCGAGCTCCGCCGCATCGGCGACGCGCCGCCCGAGACGCTCGGCGGGGGCGCGGACGCCAGGCGACCGCTCGACGGCGCACGTGTGCTCGACTTCACGCGTGTGCTCGCCGGGCCGACGGTGGGCCGGACCCTGGCCTCCCACGGTGCCGAGGTGCTCCGCGTGCACGCGCCGCACCTGCCCTTCATCGCCCCCTTCGCGACCGACACCGGGCATGGCAAGCGATCGACCATGCTCGACCTGCGCGACGAGGGCCAGCGGCGCACGGCGCTCGATCTCGCTCGCTCTGCGGACGTGGTGACGCTCGGCTATCGCCGCGGTGCCCTCGATCGTTTCGGCTTCGGCGCGGAGCAGCTCGCGGCGGAGCGTCCCGGCATCGTCGTCGTCTCGGTGAACTGCTACGGGCACGACGGGCCGTGGGCCGGTCGTGGCGGCTGGGAGCAGCTCGCCCAGGCGGCATCGGGCATCGCCCATGAGCAAGGTCTATTCGTGTCGGGTGAGGGCGCGAAGCTGCCGGCGCTGCTGCCCGCTGCGGTCACCGACTACACGACGGGATACCTCGGCGCGCTCGGCGCGCTGCGGGCGTTGCAGCTGCGGGGTGACGAGGGGGGCAGCTGGGAGGTGTGCGTGTCGCTCACGCGCACCGCGATGTGGCTGCAATCTCTTCCCAGGGCGGACGGCACGCCCGTCGGGTTCGACGCGGATGCTCTGGCGCAGGCGATGCGCCGCACGCAGCGCGAAGGCTTCGCGCTCGCGCACCTCGGTCCGGTGCTCGAGATGTCGGAGACGCCGCCGCGCTGGGATCACGCGGCGGGTGCGCTCGGCGGCGACGCGCCGGCGTGGGCGACGGCGACGGCGGCCTGAGCCCCGATCAGCCGAGCTCCCCGATGTCGCGGTCCATGCGGTAGCGGACCTCGTTCTCGGAGGAGGGCTCGTAGCTCCACTCGATCCCGTTCGCGTTCGGCGGTCAGCGGGTACCAGCTCGCCGGGTCGACCTTGGTGTCGAGGAGCTCCAGCGCCTCCGCGTCGAGCCGCTCCTCGACGAGTGAATCCATCTCGGTGCCACGCTCGCGCAGCGCGCAGACGTCTTCGACGAGGCGATCGATGATGGAGCCCTTGATGCTCGGTGTCCTCGCGGCGTCATTTTCCCTGGGCGCACGGGCTCCCGCTTCACCATCTTACGGCTTCAGGCCGTCTCGAGCCGGGCACGGTTGAATCAGAACCCGAGCGCGATAGGTTCGGTGCTCCTGCCGCGCGTTCCGCGTACCTCGGATGTGCTCTACACGTGCTGCACCCGGCCTGCATTCGGCACGGTCCGGCGCATCGTCGGCACGTGTTGGACCCGTCGCGCGAGTCGTGCGAAGCGAGAGTGAGAGCGAGGTGGAGTGGGAGACGGGCGTTTGCGAATCGGAGCGATGCTGGCGGCTCGTGCGCGCGTCGACACCGTGGGCGAGCTCGAGTCGCGGGCCCTCGAGCTCGAGTCGATGGGCCTCGACTCGATCTGGATCCCCCACGTCTTCGGCTTCGACGCGATCCTCGCTGCGGCGCTGGTGGGTCGCGTGACCTCGCGCATCGAGATCGGCACGGCCGTCGTGCCGACGCAGCCGCGGCACCCGGCGGCGCTCGCTCAAGCCGCGTTGACGGCGGGCGCGGCGGCGCGCGGGCGGTTCACGCTCGGGATCGGACTCTCGCATCCACCGGTGATCGAGGGGATGTACGGCCTGCCCTACGAGCGACCAGCGCGGCACATGCACGAGGAGATGTCGGTGCTCGGCCCCCTGCTCCGGGGCGAGCCCGCCGAGCATCGCGGCGAGGAGATGAGCGCATCACTGTCGCTCGACGTCGAAGGAGCGGGCGAGGTGCCCGTGCTGATCGCCGCCCTCGGCGAGCGGATGCTCGCGATCGCGGGGCGCACGGCTGCGGGCACGATCCTGTGGATGACCGGCCCGCGCACGATCGAGTCGCACATCGCTCCGACGATCATGAGGGCAGCCGAGGCCGCGGGGCGGCCGGCGCCGCGGATCGTCACTGGTGTGAACGTGGTGCTGACGTCGAAGATCGACGAGGTGCACGGCAAGCTCGAGCGACTCTTCGCGATGTACCGCAACCTGCCGAGCTACCGCGCGATGATCGAGCGCGAGGGCAGCGACGACGTCTGCGACTACGTGCTCGTGGGCGACGAGAAGGCGCTCGATGTCGGGCTCGCGCGGCTGCGCGACGCGGGCGCCACCGAGCTCGAGGCCTACGTCGGCCGAGGGGAGTCGGGCGACGACGACCGAACGATCGAGTATCTCGCCGACCGCGCCCGATCGGCGCGAAGCGAGGCGTCGGCATGACCTGGGACTGGATGGCGCTGCTCGTCTTCGTCGCGGTGCTCGTCACACTCTCCGTCGTCGGGCGCTTCCTCGTCTTCAGGGTGCCCGCGTTCGCCGAGATGCGGGCGATGAACGACGAGGTCGACAGGCAGAAGCTCGCTCGCAAGCCCTACCGCGCTGCGGTCAAAGTCAACAACGACACGGGGCTCGTCATCAGCGTCGGGTTCTACGTGCTCGTGCTGCCGTTCTTCATCGGGCTCGAGGCGCGGCCGCTCTGGCGCCACGTCGTGGACATCGTCGCCGTGCTCATGATCTACGACTTCTTCTACTACCTGACGCACCGCTTCCTCTTCCACGGCAGGCTGCTGCGGAAGGTCCACGCGCTGCACCATCAGGCCCGCAAGCCCACGTGGATCGACGCGCTCTACGTGCATCCGGTCGAGACCGCGATCGGCCTGCTGCTCTTCCTGCTCGCGATTCCGCTCTGGGCGTGGGGCATGGGTGGGCCGCTGCACCCCGTGTCGATCGCTGTCTGCACCGCGATCTTCACTTACCTCAATCAGGTGAACCACACATGGGTGAGCCTGCGGCGATTCCCGTTCCACACGATCGACACGATCACGGCGCTGCATGCCGCCCACCACATCGACATGAGCCACGGCAACTACGCGACGATCACGATGCTCTACGACTGGCTCTTCGGGACGCTCGAGAAGCCGGCGCATCGCGCCGCGCCCTGAGGCGGCGAGCGGCCGTCAGAGCGCCGCGTCGTCGCGTTCGCCCGTGCGGATGCGGATCGCAGCCTCGACGTCGCTCACGAAGATCTTCCCATCGCCGATCTTGCCCGTGCTCGCCACGCGCATGATCGCGTCGACGGCCTGCTCGGACATGTCGTCGGTCACGACCACCTCGATGAGGACCTTCGGCAGGAAGTCGACCTGATACTCCGCGCCCCGGTAGAGCTCGGTGTGCCCCTTCTGCCGCCCGAAGCCCCTGACCTCGGACACCGTGAGGCCCTGGATGCCGATCTCCTGAAGGGCTGCCTTCACGTCGTCGAGCTTGAAGGGCTTGATCACCGCCTGGATCTTCTTCATGTCGCCTCCACGAAGCGCGGCGCGCCCGCCCGCTTCGAAGTCGTTTCGCTAGTACCGGTAGCCGGCCTCTTCGTGCTGGCTGATGTCGAGCCCCTGGGTTTCGTCCTGCTCGCTCGCGCGTAGCGGCGTGATCGCCCCGACGAGCTTGAGGATCAACCACGAGGCGACGGCCGTGTAGAGGCCGACGCCCAATGCTGCCCCGAGCTGCAGCGCCGTCTGGGCACCCATCGCGAGGTCACCCTGATTGCCGCCGAAGATCTCGGAGGCCAGGAAGCCCGCCATGATCGTGCCGACCAAGCCGCCGACGCCGTGCACGCCGAAGACGTCGAGCGAGTCGTCGTAGCCGAGCCGCATCTTCACGATGGTCGAGGCGACGTAGCAGAGGACGCCGGACGTGAGCCCGATCAGGAAGCCGCCGATCGGGCCGATGAAGCCGGACGCGGGGGTCACGGCGGCGAGCCCCGCGATCGCCCCCGTTGCGAAGCCGAGGGCCGAGGGCTTGCCGTGCTGGCCCCACTCGACCGCCGACCAGGCGCAGGCCGCGGTCGCCGCGCTGATGTGAGTCACGGTGATCGCCATGGCCGCGCCGCCATCTGCCGCGAGCGCGCTGCCGCCGTTGAAGCCGAACCAGCCGACCCAGAGCATGGCCGTGCCGGTCACCGTCATCGTCAGGTTGTGCGGAAAGATCGGCGTATGGCCGTAGCCCGAGCGCGGGCCGAGCACGATGCAGGCGACGAGCGCCGCGACTCCCGCCGTGACGTGGACGACGATGCCGCCTGCGAAGTCGAGCACGCCCATCCCGGCGAGTGTTCCACCAGGGCCCCAGACCATGTGGCAGACGGGCAGATACACGACCACGACCCACACGACGGAGAAGAGCATGAGCGGCGCGAAGCGCATGCGTTCGACGACGGCGCCGATGATGAGCGCCGGCGTGATGATCGCGAAGGTCATCTGGAAGCTGAAGAAGAGGACCTCGGGGATCGATCCGTGGAGCGTGTCGGACGTGATGCCGCGGAGGAACGCCTTCGAGAGGCCGCCGAGCACGCCCGACCCCTCGTCGAAGGCGAGGCTGTAGCCGAACGCGAGCCACAAGATCGTGATCACGCCGGTGAGCGCGAGGCACTGCATGAGCACGGACAGCACGTTCTTCGTGCGGACGAGCCCGCCATAGAAGAGCGCGAGCCCGGGGATGTTCATGAAGAGGACGAAGGCGGTGGACACCAGGATCCATGCGGTGTCGCCGCGGTCGAGGCCGTCCTCGGCAGAGGCGGCGCCGGCGAAGCCGGCGAGCACGAAGAGGCCGGCCGAGAGTGCGACGACGCGCGGGTGCAGAGGGAGCAGCGACCGATGAGACGTGGGCCGACTCGCGGCGCGCTCGGGATTCGAGGCTGTCCTCATGCTCAAGGCTTTTCCCCTTCACCGCTCGAGTGTGCGTTAGAGGGCACTGTTTACACGATCGGCGGCAGCAAGTGTGCAAAAACTGGCCGAGGAAGGCAGCATGGAGCGCGGGCCTGGGACCATTCACCCTCGCCGCGCAGCGTAGGAGGTCAGCCCCCCGACTCCCCCCGACGCTCCTCGGCATAGAACTGGCCGAACCAGCGGCGATAGTCCGCGATGGGGCCGTCTCCGTCGCAGAGCACGGGCCGCTCGAGATACTTCTTGTGCTCCCAGATGGGGATGTCCTGCTCGACCTGGTCGAAGGCGTTCTGGATGATCGCCTGCGAGAGCCTTCCGCGGCTCTCGACCTGCGACTTCGGCACCGAGCACGCGAATCGAAGCACCAGCCGGTCGCGTTCGATGGGCGTCGGCAGGCCGATGATCAGCAGGTCCGCCACACCGATCTGCCGGGTCCAGGTCTGGCCCGGTCCCGAGTTCATGGTCAGGATGCGGCCTTCGACGTACCGGCCCTTCTCGAGGCCCTTGCGCTCGGTGATGCGCGTGAGCTCCATGGGGAGGTCGGAGACGCGAAGGTGCCCCTCGAAGCGCACCTCGGGGCGTGCGAGCAGGTCGGGTACGCCGTGCACGGCGAGGAAGTGCGCGCTGTCGACCGCGTTCTCGCCCGTCTCCTGGACATGCGTCGCGACCGTCCACTCGCGCTTCTGGTAGTCGGTCCACTCGCCCGACTCGATCTCCTCGAACGTCTTCACGGGGAAGGACGGCGGACGGCCATGCGGGTGATGCCACGCCCAGATGAAGCCGTCGTGCTCCTCGACCGGCAGGACGTCGAGGTGCGCGCGCTCTCGGATCGCCCCGGAGTGGCTCGCGTAGGGCACGTCGATGCATGCACCCCCTGCGCCGAACTTCCAGTGATGGAACGGACAGCGCAAGCCGTCGCCTTCGATGTGGCCACCGCCGAGATGCGCGCCGAGATGCGGGCAGTGCGCCTCGGCGAGCGTGATCGCTCCGTCCATCGTGCGGTAGACGACGAGGTCGCGCGCGAAGTACCGCAGCGACTGCACCTCGCGCGGCGCGAGCTCATCGCCGTAGCCGATGCAGTACCAGCCGAGCGGGATCTCGAGTGTTCGGTCTCTGTCGTGCACGTACGCCTCGCTCGACCCGGTGTCCAAGGTGGGGGTGTCGACGCTACTCGGGTCTCGGCACGGCGGCGTTGCGCTCGCGGGCCTCGTCCGACGCATTCGCCGCGGCGAAGAGCCGGCCTTCGAGCTTCAGTCCGTCGGCGAGCGGCAGGCGCAGCCCCTCGACCACTGCCCGCTTCGCGGCGAAGACCGCCGAAGCGGGGTTGCGCGAGATGCGTCCGCACCACTCGAGGGCGGCATCGACGAAGCCTTCGGCGGGCAACACGTCATTCAGCAGGCCGATGCGATGGGCCTCTTCGGCCTGGATGATGCGACCGGTCACGCAGAGCTCGGCGCCGATGCCCGAGCCCACGAGCCGCGGCAGCCGCTGTGTGCCGCCCGCACCGGGAATGATGCCGACGCTCACCTCGGGCTGACCGAGATGTGCGCGCTCACTGCCGACGCGCATGGTGCAGGCGAGCGCGGTCTCGCAGCCGCCTCCCCAGGCCTGACCGTCGATCGCCGCGATGGTCGGCTGGGGCATGGTCTCGAGCAGATGCAGCGCCTTCACCCAGGCGCCCGGGTCGCCGCCGACGTCCTCGCCCTTCGCCAGCTTCGCGAGATCGTCGAGGTCGGCGTGCGCGATGAAGTAGCCGTCGACGCCGCCGGTCAACATGACGACGCTGACGTCACCCGTCTGCTCCGACAGTCGCTCGAGACACGAAGCGAGCTCGGTCATCGCGCGCAGGCTCATCCAGTTCTTCGGTGGGCGGTCGAACGTCAGTACGGCGACCTTGCCGTGGCGCGTCTCTTGCCAGAACTCGCTCATGAGGGCACTCCGGGTTGGATTCGGAGGGTAGGGGACGATGTGGGTCGATTGCTATCGTCACTCGCTCGCGAGGAGGAGAGTCATGCCCGCACTTCGTTTCAACCACATGGAGCTCACGATGCCGGTGGGCGCGCTCGACGAGGTGGCGCGATCGGACATCAAGGCCTTCTACGGTGAGGTGTTCGACTTCGACGCGCTCGAGGTGCCGCTCTTCGGCCGCACCGCGCTGCTCTTGCGGACCGACCCCGAGACGAGCCAGTTCCTGCTGCTGATGGAGCAGGCCGTCCACATCGAGTCGCGTGGCTACGACCACCTCGGCTTCCTCTACGACTCCCGCGCCGAGGTCGACGCGAAGCTCGAGCGGGTGAAGAAGTGGCAGCAACGCGACGACCGGGTCCAGATCAAGGAGTACCAGGACCTCGTGGTCGGCGACGTCACGACCCACGCGTTCTACTTCCGCTACCTGCTGCCGATCTGGTTCGACGTGCAGGTGATCGAGACCGTCGAGCCGCCGGCGCACCGCTGGTCCTGGACGTAGCGCGCGAGCGGCTCAGTCGCGCAGCCGATCCCGCACGTACCCGTGGAAGCGGCCCAGGCAGTCCTCGAGCTTCGAGAGCGGGCCGGGCTGCCAGAGCCGGCTATGCATGCCGCGCTGCACCGACTCGCAGACGCCGATGTCCTGCAGGTGGATGCCTCGCACCACCTCCGTGATCTCCTCGACGATCGCCTCCTCGCGCGCGAGCTCCTCCGAGGCGAGCAGCCAGGTGCGAAGGTGCAGGTGATCGTGACGGTCGATGCGCAGCTCGTACCAGCCGCCGATCGGCATCGCCTTCTGGACGAAGAAGAGCAGGGTCGGAAACACCTGGACGACGACGAAGTCGCTGGCGGCCTCGGTGCCGGGGTTCTGGAGCACGGCGAAGGGGCCATCGAGATCGTCACAGTAGGTGCGATTGGCCGGGTTCGTCGGCTGCAGGGTGTCGGCGTGGGTGCCGAGGTGGTGATACGACTCCATGAAGTTGTCGATCAGCACCTTCCAGTTCCACGGCGAGTCGAAGTCGAGGGTGCCGATCGTGCGCAGACCTTCGACGGGATGAGTCGCGAGCAGCTCGTCGAGCGCGCCCATGCCGGCCGAGAAGGGCTCGGCCTGCGGGTCGAGGCTCGCCATGAGAAAGCCCTGCCACATCTCGGTTGGCAGCTCGGGCAGGCCGCACGTACCGGCGTCGAAGCCCGGCTCG
>CAYYSY010000078.1:0-28957 GCA_964474355.1 uncultured Spirochaetaceae bacterium
ACTGGGGGCGGATGCGGAGTCGGTTCTTGCGCGGGGAGCAGGCCAATGGGTTCGTCTTCGTGAGCTGAAGGAGTCGGCCCGACGAAGTCCGGAGATTGCGGTTTGGGCTGCAAGCGATGCTGGCGGTTGCTTCCTTCGAGGCCTGAAGCTGGTGGCTACTCGGGTCCAATCGTCGAACCACGTAAAACGAAAACGGCCCCGAGTCCAAGAGGACCCGGGGCCGTCGACACTCTACCGATCCGTGCCAAGCACGGATCAGCTCCACATCACGCCTCGTGCGTGGCGAAGCTCCGGCGCGTCATCCAGATCGTGGTTCCAGCGATGAGCACCATGAGGGCTGCGATACCCCAGCTCGACGTGGTCGGGATCGGACCACCCGTGTCGGTCAGGACCAGGTTGAGCCAGCCGCGGTTCGCGTTGGGACCGGAGAGGGTCCGCGTGCTCACCGCGCCCGACACGAGCGAGATGTTGCCAGCGCCGTTCACGCGCCCGTCGGAGCCGGACAACGTGAAGACCTCGACGCCACCGAGCGCCGCGGGCTGTGACACGGTCAGAATGCCCGTGGTCCAGGGACCACCGACGCTGGCCGCCGCGTTCGTGGGGCCAGGACCGCTGTTCGGGGTCGGCGTGCGGAAGAAGATCGAGCCTGCCGTATTGGCGCCCACCACGTAGATGCCCGGGACCTGGTTCACCGGCGTCGTGGCGTTGGTGACGCCGAAGGCCGCGCCCGCGACGTTCAGCGGGGCCGGCGCGGCGACGATCTTGGCCGCGACGCAGGTCGCGCCCGGGTTGCAGGGGGGCGGGCTCACCGCGACGGCCCACACCTTGGCCGTACCCGAGATGGCCGTGCGGGCGGGGCCACCGAACTGGTTGCCCGTGGCCTGGTAGCGAAGCGAGCCCGGGATGCCGCCACCGGGGACGAAGGTGAAGGTCGTGGCGCCGGTGCGGCCACCCGCCTGGAGCACGACGTTGCCGCTTGCCTGCGCGGGGAAGCTGAACCCGAGGTTCGACTGCACCGAGAACAGCGCCGAGTTGTTCTGGAAGACGCCGATGGCGAACTCGGGCGCAGCCGGGTTCGTCAGCTGGCCGGGCTCGATCTCGAGGACCTTGGGATCAGCGCCGGTGGTCTGGAACACGCGCGCGTTCGCGACCGGGAGGATGCGCCCGTTGGGCGGGGCCGTGTTGGTGATCGGAAGCGGCAGACCACCACCGATCTGGAACCGCGCATTGCCGCCGAGGGCGTACTGCTTCTTGGCGGCGAACGCCGTGTCCGCGAGGCCCACCAGGGCCAGCGCCGAGCACAACGCCGCGCTCATGATGATGCGCAACATTCGTCTTCTCCTTGTATTTGCGGAAGGGCGATTCGATCGACTCCAGAGTCGGCGACCGCGATCCTGGCGGATCTCGGTCGGGCTCCTGCCCATCTCTTCCCCACACGCCTCGTTCACCGCGATGGGTGAACCGTTACTCGCACTTTCATCCCTCACGGCCTCTCACCAAGGCCCGCCGCCGACTGTCGGACGGCCATGACACCTCGATGAGGCGCGTGAAGATGATCTCGTCGCCTTATGAATGCATATTCCGTACCGATCTGGAGAGTGCTCGCGGGATGGGGAAGATTCTGCGATTTCGGTGACTTGCGACGCGTCACCACATCCCGGATCAATGGGCAAGCCCGGCGCAAAACGCACCCGACAGCCGGCCCATCCGGCAAATGAGGCCACAATCCCCTGTTCTTGAAGACGAAATTCGCGATTCCCCGGACTGGTGCATTCTGCGCCGGTGGCTCAGATCTCACCAACGGGATCGGCGCCGGCCTGACTGGCCTGTGCGGCCTCGGCACGCTCGAGCAGCGCTCTCGCCTCTTCGAGGCCGCTCCCTCGCCCGAAGCGCACTGCACGCTGCGCCATGCGGGTCGTTCTGCTTCCCACCTGCCCCTGCTCGAGACGAATCCGGGCCAGCATCCGCGCGACGTCGGCCGAGTACGGATCGGATTCCAGTGCAGCGGTCAGGCGCGCCGCTGCGCCGTCCCGGTCGCCCTGCGCCACGAGCACCGCAGCGGCGGCGAGCTGCGCCTCGGTCTCGACGTCCGGGTCGAGGGAGAGCGCCCGGTCGAAGGCGGCGAGTGCCTGACTCGGGTCCGAGTCGGCGAAGGCTCGGCCGAGGCCGAGCCAGCCGTACGCATCCTCGGGTGCCAGGGTGATCGCGTCCTGGTAGGCCGCCTGCAACTCAGCCGCGGGCGCAGCGTCGAGGGCCATGAGCCGCGCCTCCGCGGCGCGGATCGCCCCCGATCGAGGCCACTGCGAGCTCGCGCGCGCCACGGCCGGACGAGCCTCGTCCAAGCGGCCGGCGTCGTGGGTGATCTCGATCAGCGTGCGGAGCGCAGCCGCGGGTGCGGGCCGCGCGTCGGCTGCGCTCGCCGCGGCCGACTCGGTGTTGCGCACGGCCGCCTGCAGGATCTGGATCGCGGCATCCGTGCCGCCCGCCGCGTGCAGCCCCCGCGCGACGGCCGCCACGCACGCGGCGTGCATGCCCGGCTGGGCGGCCCCGATGCGCTGGGCGAGCTGCTGCGCCTGCACGAGCCGGCCGTCGCCTCCGAGCGCCTCGAGCAGAACCAGCTGACCGGGGAGATCGACGGGATCCTCCGCGTTCCTGATCTGGATCAGCTGCAGCGCCTCCGCGGCCTTACCCTCGGCCAGCAGCAGCCGCGCGACCTGGACGCGCGCGTCCGTCGCGACCGGATCGATCCGGATCGCGTAGCGGTACTCCTCGAGTGCCCGGTCGAAGTCGCCGATCGACTCGGCGGCGCCGGCCGCCGCGTAGCGCGCCCAGGGATTGTTCGGCCAGAGCCGAAACGCCTCGTCGAAGTGCGCGAGAGCCGTCTCCGGATCACCGCGTTCCTGGGCGATCCGCGCACGGATCAGCTCCCGATGGGGCTCCACCTCCATGCTCTCCGCGACGGCGAGTGCCTGGTCGTACTCGCCGGCGAGCAGCAGGCTGTCGGCCTGCTCTAGGAGCAGCTGCGGGGCCGCGCGGCCGAGCTCCTCCGAGAGAGCCACGCCGACGCCGGCGGCCTCGGCGGCCTCGGCGTACTGCCCGATCTCCTGGTAGTGCTTGACGAGATCGAACGCGCCGAGGATCCGAGCGCCGGCCTCTTCGCTCTCCATCGCCTCGCGCAGCGTCGCCTCGGCCTCTTCGACGCGGCCCTCGGCGCGCAGCCGGGCGGCGAGGGCGGGGCGGTACTCGCGAAGCGCGTCCTTGGTCTCGACGGCGACCTCGAGGATCTCGCGCGAGCGCGCGAACTCGTAGCGCGCATCGTAGAACTTGATGGCGGGCCAGACGACGTCGGGCGCACCGGGGTAGGCCTCGAGGCAGCCCTCCCAGCGCTCGCGCGCGAGCGCCTCCTTCTGACTGTCGTCGGCGAAGACGGCGAGCGTGGCGCATTGCCAGGCCAGCTGCTCGTCGGCGAGCTCGAGCTCCTTCATGCGCGCGCCCATCTCCTCGATGGCCGCGCCCACCTCGTCGAACCGCTCGAGCCCGATCAGCGAGAGCACCTTCGGCTCGTACGCCTCGAGGAAGTCGGGGTCGAGCTCGAGCATGCGGTCGGCGTCGGCGAGCGCCTGGACGTAGTCGAGCTTCGAGTGCGCGAGCGTGTTCGCGCGCATCATCAGCGCCTCGATGTTCTCGGGCTCGGCCTCCACCACGACGTTGATCGCCTCGAGCGCCGTATCGAAGTTCTGTGACACGAGGGCGCCCCGGGCCAGCTGATTGGCGGCGGGTACCCGCCACTCCGGGTCCTTCATGGCCTTGCGCAGCGACCACTCGGCCAGGCTGGGCTGGCCCAGCATGGTGAGCGCGAGGCCGTAGCGGTAGTTCACCTCGGGCGCGTCGGGATCCTCCGCGAGCAGGCCGCGGAGCGGCTCGACCGTCTCTTGGTAGCGACCAGCGGCCTGGTGCGTACGGACCTGCTCGAGGACGTCGCCGCGACCGCAGCCGAGGAGTGTGGCGGCCTGGAAGGCGAAGAAGAGCAGGGCGATGGAAGCGAAGGGCGCCCGCACGGCAGCGCGGGCGCGGGTCGAAGAACGGATCGTCGGGCGCATCGTGCGACCATAGCTCGCTCGGGCTCAGCCGGGCTGCTCATGCACCCGTGCGCACGAGTTGCCGCTTTGCCATCGCGCGCACCGCTCGGCTAGCCTGCGCGCATGGCAGACTCTCCTGGTCCTCTCGGGCGCTTCGGGCCCATCATCATCGCGCTCGTCGCGGTGGTCGTCCTCGCCTACGCGATCGAGCTGCTCCGGCCGGGCGCGCCGGTGGGGCGGCCGCTGGGCTCGGCGGATGACATCGAGGCCCTCGCGGAGCGCGACGACGTCAACGTGCTCTTCATCGTGATCGACACGCTCCGGTCGGATCGCCTCGGGTGCTACGGCTACGAGCGCGACACGAGCCCCTACCTCGACCGTTTCGCCGGTGAGGGCGCACGCTTCGCTCACCACCTCGCCCAGTCGTCGTGGACCAAGTGCTCGATGGCGTCGCTCTGGACCGGCCTCAACCCCGCGCGCACGGGCATCACCCGCTTCGAGGACGTGGTGCCGGCGGATGCCCTGATGCCGGCTGAGCTCCTCAAGGACGCGGGCTTCCAGACCGTCGGGATCTACCGCAATGGCTGGGTGTCCAACACGTTCGGCTTCGGCCAGGGCTTCGAGGTCTACCAGCGCCCCACCTACTCGGGCCTGCCGCCCCAGGTGAAGCGACAGAACCCGACCTTGAGCGAGCAGGGGACGGACAACGACGTCGTCTCCGCCGCCGTCGAGTTCCTCCGCGTGAACGGCAACGAGCGCTGGTTCCTGTACCTGCACCTGATGGACGTCCACGAGTACCTGTATGACGCGGAGTCCGCCCTCTTCGGCACCACCTACTCGGACGTCTATGACAACTCGATCCGCTGGACCGACACGACGCTCGCCGTCTTCTTCGAGCACCTCGAGTCGATGGGACACCTCGACGACACCCTGATCGTCATCACGTCGGATCACGGCGAGGCGTTCCAGGAGCGCGGCTTCGAGGGGCATGCGCGCAAGGTCTACAAGGAGTCGACGGAGGTACCGCTCATCGTGTCCTTCCCGTTCCGACTCGATCCCGGGATCGTGGTCGAGACCCGCACGCGCAACGTCGACGTCTGGCCCACGGTGCTGGACCTCGTCGGCGTGTCGGTGCCCGAGGGCCTCGATGGCCGCTCCCTGGTACCGCACATGCTCGCGGAGGCGCGCGGGCAGGAGCCCATCCCCGACGAGATGCTGGGCATCGCGCACCTCGATCAGGACTGGGGCCAGCGCGAACTGCCGGCGCGACCGACGGTCGCGGTGACCGATGGGCCGCTGCGGTTCGTGCGGGTCGATCAGAACGGCGAGCACGTCGAGCAGCTCTTCGATCGGTCGGCGGACGGCGCCGAGCTCCAGGACGTGGCGGCCGAGCGGCCCGAGGACGTGGAGCGCCTGCGCGCCGTCGCGAGCGAGTACCTGGAGCAGGAGCCGACCTGGGGGGCGCCGCCAACCAAGGAGCTCAGCGAGCTCGAGCTGAACCACCTGCGCGCGCTGGGGTATGCCCTGCCGTAGCCCGCTCCGCCGGGAGCCCGGCAGCTGCCGAAAGGCGGGGGCCGGTCCAGAGCCGCGATGGCGTCAGAACGTCACACCCAAAGACATGCCGAGCGTGCGGGGATCACCCACGAAGTAGATCGTGGTCTGGTTGAACGTGCTGCCGTCGAAGCCGAAGGTCTTGTAGCTCTCGTCGGCGATGTTGCGCACCCAGAACGCGACCTCGATGTTCTCGGTCTCGGTCTTGTACGTGACCCGCAGATTGTGCAGCCAGTAGGCGGACTGCCCGATGGTGTTGGGCGGCAGGAACTGGAGGCCCTGTGAGTTGGGAATGCCCCGGCCCGCCGTGCCGTCGAAGTACGTATCGGACTTCCAGCTGGCGTCGTAACGCGGTGTGATCGAGCCGAAACGGCCGAAGTTGAATTGCTGGGCCCCGGTCAGCGTGAAGTTGAAGCGCGGCGAGTTGAGCAGCGGGTTGCCCGTGTTCTGGATCTCCTTGGTGACCACGATGCGGGTCCCCGATGCGGTGGGGAAGCTGGTCTGCTGCTCCTGCACGAAGTCCAGGAACTGGGTCTGGAGCCAGCCGAAGTTGAACCTGAGGAAGGCTCCTTCCCACGGCTCGGCCACCAGATCCGACTCGATGCCGTAGCTCTCGGCATCGTTGGCGTTGATGATGACGAACTCGGGCTGCCCGTTCAGGAACTGCTGGGCCGTGAAGATCTGGTAGTTGTCGTAGGCGTAGTAGAAGAAGGTGTTCGACATCGAGAGCAGCCCGTCGAAGTAGACGCCCCGCATGCCGATCTCGAACGCGTTGTTCTCCTCGGGATCCGCAAGCGACACCTGCTGGACGTCGGAGCTCGTCGCGTTGTAGTGGCCGCCCTTCCAGCCGCGGGTGTACTTCCAGTAGACCGAGGTGTCGGCCCGGAAGTTGTAGGTGAGCCGCACGCCGCCCGTGGGCGCCTGCCACGTCTTTGCCTGGTCGCTGATGAAGAGCTGACCCGCCCGCGCCAGCTCGTAGTGGATGGTCTTGCGGTCCCAGTTGTACCGGATACCCCCGTCCAGGACGAAGCCGTCCCAGAACTCGAAGCTGGCGTTCCCGTACACGGCGAAGCTGTAGAGGTCCTGGTTGTAGTCACGTCCCGCCACTCCGAACACGCTGCGATTGCCGAAGTCGTTTCGCCCCTGCACATCGAGGCTCTCGACCAGACCGTAGGTGCCGGCGTCCCACGTGCCGAGCAGGTACTCCCCCAGGTCTCCCGAGAGCTTGAAATCCTGATACACCTGCCAGAGATCGTCGTTCGTGGCGATCTGGAAGAGCGTGTTGGGCGAGAAGTCGAGGTCGATGTCGACGAGCCGGTCGTAGGTATCGAAGCTGGTCACCGACGTCAGGCTGAGATTGGCGGGAAGCTCGAAGTCCCCCTTGAGCGAGATGCCCCAGACGTCGTTGGTCGTGTCGCCGACGCGGTTGAAGTCGCCCTCGAAGGGCCTCGAGTCGAGGTTCTCCGCGAGCTCGTTGGCGACGGTGATCTTGGCATCGTTGTAGGCCGCATTCCGGGTGGGGCATTGGACGTCGTACAGACCGTTGGGGAAGCACTCGGGCGCGAGCTGCGCCAGGCGCTCCTTGACCTCGACGGTCTGATACCCAAGCGAATCCGTGCCGCCGAGCGTGCTCTGGCTACGGCTTCCCACCGGATACGGGAAGTTGCAGTTGGCGCTGATGTCGCCGTCCAGACAGATGACCCCGCCCGTTCCGTATGCCTGACCGAGAGGCGAGTACTGGTCGATGCTCTGGGTCTGCCCGATCAGACGCAGGCGAACCGTGTCGCTCGGCTCGAAGACCAGGATGCCCCGCATCGCCCAGAAGCCCTGGTCGTTTACGTCCGTTGGCAGACCGGGCGGGATCTCGGAGATTCCATCCGGGACGAGGGGGTTGTTGTTGAACCTCGATACCGTTTCGCCGCAGATCGACCACGGCGGCGCCGTGGGATTCCCGCCGATCGGAATCGGGGTGCGTTCCGAGTACGGCGGCGCGTTGCCGCAACGGTTCTTCATGAAGCCGTTGCGGCCCGCGTACGTGCCCGCCACCCGCATCCGCAGCATGTCGCCGACGATTGGTGCCTCGACGGCCGCCTCGACCTTCCGGTACATGTAGTTGCCGAAGTCGGTGCGCAAGAAGCCGCCGAAGTCACCCGTGGGCTCCCTGGAGTAGAGCTTGATCGCACCCGCCGAGGCGTTGCGGGCAATGCCGAAGCCCTGGGGCCCGCGCAATACGTTCACCGTGGCGACGTCGTAGAACGTGGGGAGCTGCAGGCCCTGTGAGTTGCGCAGCACGTCGTCCTGGTAGACGGAGACGGCGGACGACGAGTTCGCGTTGAAGTCGTTGAGTCCAACACCGCGAATGAAGAGCGTGGGCGCAGTCGCGCCCGGGCTCACGATCTCGAGGTTCGGGGTGAAGTCGGCGAGGTCGCTGATGTCCTGGGCGCCGAAGGCATCGAGATCCTCGCTGGCGAACTGCACGACCGAATCGCCCTCGGCGAGGTCGGCGCTCCCCGTCGAGGCGGTGCCAGTGACGACCAGCTCCTCGATGTCCCCGTACGGGTTCGGCTCTCCGAGGTCGACGTCCTCGCTCGGATCGTACGCGTCCTCCTCCTCGTCTTCCTCTTCCTCTTCATCTTCGTCGTCTTGGGTCTCGACCTCGTCCAGCTCGTCGAAGGAGAACTCTTCGGCCGCACTCTGGGCAAAGGCCGATCCACCTGTCACCAGCAGGAGAACCGCAAGGAGCGCCGCAAAGAAGAACGCGACCGGACTGTGAGGGGTGGGGGATCGGGGCATGATGAGGTCGGGAGAGTGCTCCGCGTGTGCGCCGCTGTCCGAGTCGAGATTCGCGCATGCGAATACCCGCACGCCGAGCCTGTGTGATAGCGTACGAGCCCATGCGTGTCCCCTTGCCGACATGGGTGCCCCTGGCGGCCTCTGTGCTCGCCCTCCTCGGGCCGGCCGTCGCGCTCGCCGAGGAGCAGGCAGGCCACGACCGATGGGTGCCCTCGATTGCGGCCACCAGCGGTTTCACGATGGTGGGGATCAGCGGCTCGGTCGAGTCCTTCGACAGCCTGGACCAGGAGCTGCGGCCTTCCGCCGACGGGCGCGACTACGACGTGTCGCCGCTGCTCGGCGCCGATCTCGAGCTGATGTCGCCCGAGCTGGCGCTGCCCCTCTCACCACGCATCTTCTTGAGCGGCGAGGTGGCGGCCGCCTTCGGGCGGGAGCGCAACGTCGCACGCGAGGGCAGCGCCACCGGGGCGGAGCCCCCCGTGCTCCCCGTCCCGCCGGGCCAGTCCATCCCGGGCGTCGGCTCTCCGGAGGGGGCGTTCACCGGTCTCGGCAGCTCGACGATCGCGCAGCTCCAGCCGCTCACCTTCGGAGCGGGGCTCGGCGCCGCCTTCCCCTTCGAGTGGCTCGACCGCCCGATGAAGCTCAAGGTCTCCGCCGAGTATCTCGCATCCGAGGTCGCCTACGATGGGACCGTGATCGACGCAGTGTGCCTTCCTGATGCCGGGACCACCCAGTGCAATGTCTTCCAGCGACCGCCGGGCGACCCGCCTACGCCGGGCTTCACACGTGAGATCGTGCTCGAAGACTCGGCGAGCCGGTGGTACCACGCAGTCGGGCCGACCGTGGAGCTCGAGGTCGAGACCGGCGAGCTGCGTACGCTCACGCACAATCTGTACGTGGGAGTGCGGGGCTATCGCATCATCGGCGACCGGGGCGATCGAAGCACACACCTGACCGACACCCGATCCTATGACGACGTGCTCGGCCAGGAGACCTACACGGCGAACTGGGACTACAAGATCGACAGCTGGACGTATCGCATCACCGTCGGGATGAGGATCAGCTTCACCGGCAAGTGAGCGACGCGCGGCAGGCGGACCGGGCGAGACGCGGCGAGCCCGAGCGGGTCCGGCTGAGCCAGTCGAGCCAGGTGAGCCAGGTGAGAGAGCCGGCGGCGGCGCGTCCGAGCGACACCCTGCCCGACTACTCCACGTCCCCCCAGCAGATCACCTCACCACTCGCGGCCATGGCGCATGCCCAGGTGTCGGACACGTCGAGGTGCACGAACACCCCATCCGGGGCGTCCGTGCGGCCGTCTGCGGGATCACCCCAACACGCGACCTGACCCGAGGTGCGCAGCCCACAGGCGGTCTCCACGGCCAGATCCACGAAGACGAAGGATCCCTCCGGCGGCTCGAGCTGGCCCAGATCTTCGAGGGGCTCGCCCCAGCACACGATGCCGCCGTCCGCGACACGCAGTCCGCAGGCATAGTCGAGGCCGACCCGGACCTGGCTGAAGCGGCCCTCGGGCGGCGCGTCGAGTCCCACTCCATCCACCCCGGAGCAGACGAGCGCCCCTGCCTGGTCGATCCGGCAGAGACCCGACTCGCTGATGCTGAGCGGGCTCGCCGCGCCAATCGGCACCGAGGCCAGTGCGTTGGAGGTGATCGCAGTACGCGACCCGGCGGAGGCTCCGCCCTCGCCTTCGCCCCCGTCCGGCTCGCCGGTGGCAGCATCGGGGCTGGCAGTCGCCGGCGCCGGCGGTGTGTAGGGACAGTTCAAACCGGGGGTGACGAAGTGATTCGAGACCAGGGCCGTGGTCGTGACGAATCCATCATCCGCAGTGAGCGTGGCGGTGACGTTTTCGCCGGCCGCCGTGAAGGAGGCGGGGAGCACCGAGGCCGTGCTCACCTGCACACCGTTCACGGACCACGTGTACGAGAGCGTGAGTGTGTCGCCATCGGCGTCGCTGATCGCCGCCTCGATCGACAGATCGTCGTCGACGCACACGGCGGGCGCGAACTCGGACTGTCTGGGAACGAGGGCCGCCGTGTTCACGCTCACGAGCGGCCGCGAGTTCACGAGCGTCATCTCCTGCGAGAAGGCGCGCTCGCCCGGCACGCCGTCGATGGTGGCGACGCCGGAGACCTGCCAGACCTCTCCCCGGGTCGTATTCGACGGATCGACGCTCTGGGTGGTGATTCCGGCGGGCGCGCCATCGACGGTCCAGATCCAGTCGCCGAACGTGACGACCGCATCGGGGGGATGCTGAATGTCGGCATTGGCGAGGAGCGTGCTCGTCGTGAACCCATCATCGGGGCTGCCGTCCGCCGTGAGCGTCACGACGAGCTCCCCGACCTGCGCGCCCCCCTCCTCCTCGCTGCAGCCGAGCGCGACGGAGAGCATCACGAGCAACGCGAGCAGGCGCACGGACCTCGGTCCCTCTCCGAACCTCATCAGTCTCTCCACCCCCGCCATCGTCGACCAGGCACCGGCCCCACGCCCTCACGGATCGCCACGGTGCCCCCGGCAATCACAGGTCGTGAAACGACCGCGGCTCGGGGTGCACGATGGAATTCTCGTGTGGCGACGGATGCTTACTATCGCACACGCCGAACGACGACAGCAACAGCGCTCCGTCTCCGCGCGCGGGGCTCCCCGTTCGACGATCGCCCCCCATCATCGAGGCCTGGGCTCGCGCGACGCGGCAGGGCTCATCCCCTCGTCGACGGTGGCGTTCGCGGCGATCTCCGCCCCCTCGAGCACGGCCCGCTCCGACACCTCCACCCTGTGCAACCGCCCGTCCATCTCGATCCGGTACGGGCCGACCGAGTGCACGGGCAGCGTCGCCTCCGTCGAGTAGGGGACGCGGAGCGTCGCCGTCCCATCGGACTCGGCGCGCCCCCGCATCGCGAATACGAAGCGGCGACCGAGCGGCGTCTCGAGGTCGAGCTCGAGACGCACGAGCGCACCGGGCTCCGCTCGCACCTCGATGCGAGCGCCCTCCACGCGCTCGAAGAGCTTGTATGGCGCGGCGGCGCCCCGCGGCCTGAAGCCTCGGCGCGGCGAGCCGTGCGGTGGCCCCTCGGTGATCAGACGCAGACAGGGTCCGCACGGCTCGGCGTGTCTGCCCGGGCCATCGTCGCGATGCAGCTGCTGGGCGAAGGGCATCGGCGGCGAGAAGCCCTGGATGAACGTCACCACGTACCGCGTGGCGAGGCGATCGAGCACTTCGACCGCACGCGCGGCATCGTGTGTCCGATAGAAGTCCTCCGCCAGATCGAACTTCTCCCGGTCGAGGTACTGCCCGAAGTTGTTCGCCGGCACCGGACGCCGCGCCCAGTACACGAAAGAATGTCCGATGCTCGGATCGACGAGCAGTCCGTACTCGGGTCGGGCGCCGTCATCGAGGAAGCCCGACGTCTCCGGCGTCACCTCGCGCACGTGCACTGCGAACCGCGCCTCGCTCTCCCAGGGACTGAGCAGCTCGCGCTCCGGCTGGGCCGCACTGCCGCTCCAATGCCTCAAAGCCCAGCGCGCTCGCGGCAGGTGGACCTGCGACAGCGCGGGCCAGAGAAGCAGGATCCCGAGCGCGACGCACGAAAGCGTCGCGGCCTTTGGCGCACCGAGGCGGCCGAGGCGCGAGCTCAGCTCGGCGAGCGTCGCCGCGAAGACGACCGAGGCCAGGGGCGCGAGGTCGTGTGCGAAGCGCACCTGCATGAGGGCGAGCGCCGTGAAGAGCGTCGTCCAGATCAGCAGGAGCGCCGCGGCCTCGCGTCGCTCCCCGTCGCGCAGCCCGAACGCGACGAGCACCGGCAACAGCGGCACGCCGAACGCCAGCCAGCCGAAGCGCACCGTGGCCGATCGCTTGAGCTCCTCTCGCGTCGATGAGAAGAGGGGCTGCTGCTCCGGGCTGCTCGCCGCCCATACGTCGGCGCCCGACACGAAGGTGAATGCCTTCGTGAGCGTGTCCGCGAGGCCCGGAATCGCGAGCTGCGGCAGCAGGATCAGGATCGCGAGGACGACGACGCGCACGGCGCGCTCAGCGGTGCCCCTCGCCGGGCGGCGTCGCTCGAGCACGGCGAGGGCCGCCGCAAGGCACCCGAGCGAGAGCAGGACGAGAACGTGCAGCCACGACAGCGCGGTGCTCGAGAACGCTCCATCGATGGGCGCCGGCGCAGCCGCCACCCAGGGCACGATCAACGACCCGGCCAGGAACGCGCTCGCGCTCTGCGCGAGCAGCCGATCGCGATGACACCATATGACGCCACCCACGACGAGCCGCGCCCCCTCTGCGAGACCGACGTAGAGCAGGCTTCCACTCCACGTCAGGACGAGCGACGCGGCGATGACCGCATGGATCACGACCCGGCGCACCTGGGCCGCGCGGCTGCCCGCAGGCTCCTGGATCTCCCGGATCGATGACCAGAGCCAGCAGGTGCCGAGGAAGGCCACCGCCGCGTGATGATCGAGGTAGCCCACGGACGAGAGCAGACTGCTCGCGGGCAGCACGGCGAAGATCCACGCCGCAGCAACGCCGACACCCGGCGCACGCAGGAGTCGGCCGAGGCCGTAGATCGGGAGCAGGGTCGCGGTCGCGAGGAAGACCGCCGTCCAGGCCGCTACACGTTCGAATGTATGGGTCGAGTCCCCGAAGAGCCGCGCGACCAACGCGATCAGCCAGTCATAGAGCGGCGGAAACGGAATCGGCGAGCCGTCGGGGTACGCCATGTACGGGTCTAAGAGCAGGACGTCCGGGAAGTTCGCGAAGTCGTAGAACGCGCGACGTGCGTGGTAGGCGCTGTCGTCGAGCCCGAGCAGCACGAAGCCCTCTTCGAGAAAGATCGTGTCCGCGAGCAGTGAACGGACAGCCCATGCCAGCGCGAGCGCACCGGCGAGACCCGCGACCATCCACGGGCTGACGGCCCACGCACTCGCCGGTGGCTGCTCTCTGGACGTCGTCATGTCGGCTCCATCGCCCGGGTCGCGCGCATACTATCAGCTGCTTCCAGCCGGACGAAGAAGCCTGCACGGTGCCTGGATCGAGCGCGCCATCGTGTCGCCTGGCCCGTTCACGAGCGGGGCAGCTCCCGAGGTGCCGAGGGGGCGGGCGCTGACGACGTGAAGCCACCAGGCTGCCGGATTGCATCCGGAACGAGCTTCATCCGGCGGCCCGGGTGCGATTCGGCAGTCGCCGTGCGACAACCGGACCCGCGCGGCAGAACGTCGCACCCGTAGAGGAGAAGGGGCGATCCGCCCCGCGACGCGAGCGCCACGCGCGCCCTGTGCCGTCTAACGAGGGGCACGAGATATGCACGCAACTGTGTTGAGTGGATCGGAAGTCCGGGATTCGCCGGGCTGCACGTTGGCCCGTGTGCTGATGTGCGCGGGCCGTGGAGGGACAGCTCCCATGGCCATCACCCGTATACAGATGTTCGGCAGCGACCTTCGGCGAATGCGCGAGAGGGTTACGTCTGCGTTCGTTCAGGACGCTGGCGGCCCACGACCGCCTGCGACCGAAAGGCGCGCACCGCTGCCGCCGTCGCTCACGATTCGCGACATCATGGAGCAGGACCTCGCGACGGTCATGCCCGAAGCTCCGGTGCGCCACGCGGTGCAGCTGATGATCGCGCACCAGATCAGCAGCGTGCCCGTCGTCGACACCGAGGGGTGCATCGCGGGCGCGCTCAATGAAGGAGACCTGATGCAGGTCTTCTACGATCCGGGCGCGCTCTGCGTCGCAGATGTGATGACGCGCGAGCCGATCGTGCTGGCCGTCGACGCGCCCTTCGTCGATGTGATCGATCACCTGATGTCGTCGAACTTCCGGCGCGTGCTGATCCACGAAGAGCGCCGGCTCGTCGGCGTCATCACCCGATCACACGTGATGCCGGCGCTGCTCGCGGCGCTCGAACACCGAGTGGGCGAGGGCACGACGCACTAGGCAGACAAGGCGTAGGCGGGGAAACGACGCGCCAGTCGAGCGGCGCGTCGATCGTGATGTTCAGGAGGCGCTGCCGTTTCGCACGCGGAGTGAGTCCAGCGCCTCGCGCGGCTCGACGGGCTGGCCGTTCGAGAAGAACTCGAGATTGCCGCTCAGGATGTGCTCGACCCGCTCGACGAAGGGCAGCGCGAGGAAGTGCTCGACGCTGAGTCGATCGTCGCCCACCTTCACCTGATCGAAGTTCACGGACTCGGTCATGCCCTCGATGCCTCTCATCAGCAGATCGCGTTAGCCACCCAGGACCTCGATCCGAGTGGTGCCGACGACGTGCAGCACTTCGTCCGCGAGATCGCCCGGGACCCCCATCTCCTCGAGGGTGTCGCGAAGGTGCCCCGCGACGGCGTCGAAGTGTTCGTCGGTGAGCGCGAGCCCGCTGTGGGATGACCGCATGTCGCGACCTCTGTACTCGACCGGGCCGTCGAAGGCATACGTCATGAAAGCGAGCTGCTTGCGTGCCTGCGCGGCCATGTCGATTTGGTCGAAGAACGAGGCGATCGTGGGGTCGTCGAGGACCTTCTTGTAGAAGATGTCGACCGCCGTCATGACGGCGGCCTCGCCGCCGAGTCGGTCATACAGACTCTTCATCGTCGGATCCTCCTGATTCGACACGCATTCCCGGATTCGACCAACTCGATCGGCGTCGAGGCGGCGAGCCTTGAGCGATCCCCTCCCGTAGTAGCCCCGGGCCCCTCGGGAGGGCGTGCCGGCCGCCTCAGCCGGCCGCCGCCACCCACATCGCCGGCAGTGCGAGCAGCGCAGCCGCGAAGCCCCACTTGTTCGAGTAGCCCGACGCGATCTGCACCATCGAGCCCTTGCCCGGCACCTGGACCACGCGCGTCTGGTGCGGGTCGATCCATGCGAGGTAGTACGACTCTCTCACGTCGCTGATCGTCAACGGATCGAGCGCCTCGTTCAGACCGAAGAAGGGGCTCTTCGCTGCGACCTGCTCGAGCACCTCGTTCACGCGGCTGGCGTCGAGCGTGTCGTCGTCGAGGAAGAGGTCGAGGTACGTCATCGAGCCGTCGGCCGCCGGGATCCGGATTGCGCCTCCCGCGAACGCATCCGCGAGGTCTTCGACGAGCAGCCCGACGAGCTTCAGCGCGCCGGAGCCACCGGGCTTGCCGAGCGCGTCGAGGATGCCGCGGCTCGACCACGTGTCGCAGGCGCTGTCCGAGTTGGTCGCGCTGTGCACGCTCATCATGAGCCCGCCCGCGACGCCGAACGCCTCGTGCAGTGCGATGATCGGCGCCACGACGCTGTTGGTCGTGCAGCTGCCCATGCTGCCGATGCGGGTGTCGGCCGTCATCGCGTCGAGCGTGACGCCATGGAGAAGCAGCGGGATCTCCTTGCGCTCCTCGGGCGTCGCGCCCGGACCCGAGAAGAAGACGGCGCTCGCACCGGCTGACATGAACTGCTCGGCGCGCCCGCGCGTGTACTCGAAGCCGCTGCAGTCGAGCACGACGGTGCGGGCATGCTGCGTCTGCGACCCGAGCAGCTCGCTGACTGCTTCGATGCTCCGCATCACCGGAATCGTCTGGCCCAGAGCGCTCACGGTGCTCGTCGCCTCGTCGTATGACGCGTCGGCGGAGCGGCCCAGCCCGAGCCTCGCGGCGAGCTGCGGCAGGGTGGCCTTGGGATGCGGCTCGTGGATGCCGGCGATCGGGATGCCGGCGTTCAGCGCGATCTTCAGCACCGAGAGCCCGATCTCACCCACGCCGTTCACGAAGAGCGCCGTGTCCGCGTCGCGCAGCGTCTGCGCGTAGCCACCCAGCACGCCCTCCACATCGTGTTGCCAGACTGCCCTCATGTGATCCTCCCCTGGTTCGCTCGCGCGCCCATTCAGAAGCCCGGACTCGGGCCTCGGCCGCGTCGCTCGACCTATCGGCACATTCGCCGAAGAGCTTGCGCCGGATCGAGTCCCTGCGAAGGGATCATGGGGCGCGGGCCTTTGAGCACGGCCTCCGGGGGGCGGGGACGCGCGTCTGTGCCGATCACCGCACGACCGACGAGCCTGCCGCGGAGCAGGCCGTCCCGCGTCGTGTCACCCTCGGAGCGACCGCGGTCGCGGCGATGGAAGGAGCGAGCATGGACCCGGACCGACCCGCCGCGTCGCGCCGCCCGCGCGTCGCCGTGCTCGCGCCGATGCCGAGCGAGCTCCGGCCCCTCTTCGCGCTCCTCCGCCTCGAGCGATGGGACGGGTGCGAGGCTGCACCCTTCAGGGGCTCGGCGGGGCGGGTCGAGGTCGTCGCGACGCTCACCGGTGTCGGGATGACCGCCGCGGCAGCGTGCGCCGCGCGCATCATCGACGCGGCGTCGCCCGACCACGTCGTCGTCGTCGGCATCGCGGGCGGCATCGGCGAGAGCATCGCCGTCGGCGACGTGGTCGTCCCCGATCGCGTGCTCGACCTCGAATCGGGCGTGACCCATCAGCCCTGCCCTCTCGGCGACCGGCCCGGGCGCGGAACGCTCGCATCGGCGAACGCGCTCCTCGAGAGCCCCGAGGCTGCCGCCGAGCTCGGGGAGCGGGGCGTCATCGCCATCGACATGGAGACCGCAGCGATCGCCGCGGTCTGCGAGCAGCGGGGCTGTCCATGGTCGGTCTTTCGCGCCATCAGCGACCGCGCGGACGACGGCACGACCGACGCGGCCGTGCTCGGCCTCATCGATTCGGACGGCAGCCCGAACCTCGCCGCCGTGGCTCGCTTCGTGCTCACGCGCCCCCACCGCATCCCGCAGCTCGTCCGCCTCGCACGGGGATCGAGCGCGGCAATGCAGGCGGCGGCGAACGCCGCAGCGGCGGCCATCGAGCGCCTCTGACGATCACGACGAGGTGCCCCTCGCGGCGGACCAGACCCCACGCCCCGAAATCTCCGAGGAAGCGCCGACTCGCGCCTCTATAATCGTCGACGTGCTCGAACCTCGAGGACGACGCCTCCACATCCTGCGAACGGAGCTCGACGTGGCCCACCGATCGAGCGCGCGCCCCGCATGACCTCATCGCCGCCCATCCCCCCCTTCCCCGGCGCCGTCGGCATGACGCATCTTCGTGTCTACGACAGCGAGGCGCCGGACGGGCTGCGCGGCGGCACACCCCACGTACACTCGGTGTGCACCGAGGCGTACTTCGTCGTGAAAGGCCACGGCGCCGTGCAGACGATCGACGGCACCGGCGGCTACCGCGAGACGCCGCTCGAGCCCGGCGCGTTCGTCTGGTTCACGCCCGGCACGATCCATCGGCTGATCAACGGCGACGGCGCGCTCGAGATCCTCGTGATGATGGCCAACGTCGGCCTCCCCGAGGCGGGCGACATGATCATCACGTTCGCGCCCGAGGTGCTCGACGACCCCGAGGCGTACGCGCACGCACACGCGCTGCCCGAATGCGAGCAGACGACCCGCGGCAGCGGCGACGGGGCGCGGGCGCGGCGTGACGCGGGGGTCGTGGGCTTCTTCGCGCTGCGCGATGCGACGCGCCGCGGCGACCGCGCGCCGCTCGCGCGCTTCCACCAGCAGGTGGCGCGCCTCCTCGCACCGCGCGCGGGCGACTGGAAGCAGCTCCACGAGCGCGGGCCACTCGCCGCCGCGGAGGAGACCGCGCGACAGATCGAGGCGATCTCGCGTGGCGACGCGACACACCTCGGCGCGTCCTCGCTGCACCGTCTGCCTCCGCCGCCCGAAGAGCGGCGCATGGGCTGCTGCGGAACCCTGGGCGTGTACGTGGGTGACCAGGCGGAGCACCACCCGGCGACGTGACGTTGGGCATGCATATGGAAGGAAGAGAGGAGACTCCATGAGCGCGCTGCGCTTCGCGGCGATCGGCCTCGATCACCCGCACATCTTCGGGCAGGTCGGCGCCCTGCTGGCTGCGGGCGGCGAGCTCGTCGCCTTCCACGCGAGCGAGCCCGATCAGGCCGCCGGCTTTGCGCGTGCGTTTGGCGACGCAAAGCAGGTCGGCGACGAGCGCGAGATCCTCGAGGACGAGTCGATCGCCGTGGTCACGTCGGCGTCGATCCCGGGCGACCGAGCCGGCGTCGCGTTGCGCGCCATGCAGCACGGCAAGGACGTGCTGATGGACAAGCCCGGCGCCACGACCCTCTCTCAGCTGGCGGAGCTTCGTACGGTGCAGCGCGAGACCGGCCGCATCTTCAGCGTCTTCTTCTCGGAGCGCCACGAGAGCCGGGCCACAGTGAAGGCCTGCGAGCTCGTGCGCGGGGGTGCGATCGGCGACGTTGTGCAGGTGCTCGGGCTCGGCCCGCACCGCGCGAACCTCCCTGCCCGCCCGCCCTGGTTCGTCGAGCGCGAGCGCTACGGCGGCATCCTTTGTGACATCGCTTCGCATCAGGTCGACCAGTTCCTGTGGCTCGCGCAGGCGGACGACGCGGAGATCACCGCGTCGCTCGTCGCGAACTACAAGCACCCCGAGCATCTCGGCCTCGAGGACTACGGCGAGATCCACCTTCGGGCCGGGCGCGTGCACGGGCTCGCGCGCGTCGACTGGTACACCCCCGACGGCCTCTCGACCTGGGGCGACGGCCGGCTCTTCGTCCTCGGCACCGAGGGCTACGTCGAGGTGCGCAAGTACTGCGACCTCGGCGGTCGCACCGGCGAGAATCACCTCTTCATGGTCGACGGGCGCGACATGCGCCGCATCGACTGCGCACAGGTCGCCCTGCCGTTCGCACCCCGCTTCGTGGCCGACGTGCGCGACCGCACCGAGACGGCGATGCCCCAGGAGCACACGTTTCGCGTGTGCGAGATCGCGATCGAGGCCGAGGCGCGGGCCGAGCGGCTCGGGCACCTCGAAGGAGTCGCATCGTGAGCCGCAAGCTGCGCGTCGCCGTCGTCGGCCTGGGGATCGGCTTCTCACACCTCGCGGCCTACCGCGCGCTCGGCGACCTCTACGAGCTCGCGGCCGTGTGCGACCCGGTCGAAGGGAAGCGCGACCTCGCCGTGAGCGTGCTCGGCGTCGAGCGCGGCGTTGCCGACTTCGACGAGCTGATGGCGATGGACGATCTCGACGTCGTCGACGTGTGCACGCCGCCCGATCTGCATCGCCCGATGGTCGAGGCCGCGCTCGGTCGCGGCTTCGACGTGGTGTGCGAGAAGCCACTGGCCGGCTCGCTCGCCGACGTCGACGCGATCGCCGCATGCGAGCGCGAGAGCCGCGGGCGCCTCATGCCGATCTTCCAGTACCGCTTCGGCCGCGGCATCGAGCGCATGCGCCACCTGCTCGACGCGGGCGTCCCGGGCAAGCCCTACGTCGCGAGCGTCGAGACTTTCTGGCGGCGCGAAGCGAGCTACTACGCCGTCGAGTGGCGTGGCCGCTTCGACACCGAGCTCGGCGGCGTGTGCGTGTCGCACGCGATCCACTCGCACGATCTGCTGGTGAGCCTGCTCGGCCCCGCGCAGCGCGTCTTCGCCCACGTCGACACGCGGGTGAACGACATCGAGACCGAGGACTGCGCGGTCGCGACCCTGCAGTTCGAGAGCGGCGCGCTCGCGACGCTGACCGCGACCCTCGGCTCCGCGCGCGAGTTCTCGCGGCTGCGGCTCTCGTTCGAGCACCTGTCGGCCGAGTCATCGACGCGGCCCTACCAGCCGGGCAGCGAGCCCTGGACCTTCGAGCCGGGGACGGCCGCAGTCGCTGAGGCGATCGACGCCGCGCTCGCGAGCTTCGAGCCCGGGCCCGAGCTCTACGAGGGGCAGCTCGCGTCGTTCCATCGTGCGATCACCGCTGGCGGCGACCCGCCCGTCACCGTCGCCGACGCCCGCGCGGCGATCGAGCTCGTGACCGCGATCTATTTCTCGTCGCGCACCGGGGAGCCGGTCGATCTGCCGATCGGAGCACAGCACCCGCTGTACGAAGGATGGGTACCGAAGGTCGGCTGAGGTGACGAGACCGGGGCGCAGACGAGAGCGGAGGGAGGAGGGAGGAGAGCGGGCGCCGTGGACCTCGACCCCTACTCGCGGAAGCTCCACGCCGACCCCTACCCATCGTGCGCGACGCTGCTCGGTGACGCTGCAATCGGTCCTTTTCGATTGCGCGCCGAGCGAACACCGTGCACGCTCCGGGGCCAATGGAGAAGGAGCCCCGATGGCCTCGCACCACCCGTCTGGCGCATTCGCGCTGATCGCATGCAGCCTGCTCGCATTCGCGAGCCTCGGCTGCCGGGAGCCCGAGCCGCCGGCCGAGCTTCCGCCGCGCGCGATCCGCTGGATGCGCGTGTCGAACGAGATTCCCGCCGAGCAGCGCGTGATCTCGGGCATCGTCACCGCCATCGACGAGACGAGCCTGGCCTTCGAGGTGGGTGGGACCGTGCTCGACGTCGACGTCAACCTCGGCGATCACGTCGACCGCGACCAGGTACTCGCGCGGCTCGACCCGGAGCCCTTCGAGCTCTCCGTGCGCGACGCCGAGGCCGAGCTCGCCGACGCCGTCGCACGCAACGAGGCGGCGCGGGCCAACTACGAGCGCACCCAGGAGCTCTTCAACGCCAACGTCGCGAGCCAGCAAGAGCTCGACCGCGACACGGCGCGCCGCGATTCGACGTCGAGCCGCGTCGAGGCCGCGCAAGCTCGGCTCAACCTCACCCGCCGCGATCTGCGTCGCTCGGTGTTGCGCGCACCCTTCGCAGGCTCGATCTCGGTGCGTGAGGTCGATCCCGCGATGAAGCTCGCGAGTGGCCAGATCGCGTTCGAGATGGACAGCGAGGAGAGCGGGCTGCGCGTCGAGGTGCAGATGCCGGAGACGTTGATCGCGCGCATCGAGCGCGGCATGCGTGCGGAAGTCTCGTTCCCCTCCGTAGGCCCGGGTGCGAGCGAGAGCGTGAAGCCCTCCGAAGCGGTCGTCACCGAGGTCGGCACGCGTGCCGGCACCGGCAACGCGTTTCCGGTACGTGCCGACCTCGCCGAGACGCCGGACGGCCTGCGGCCCGGGATGACGGCAGAGGTCGCGTTCGCGCTACCCCGGATCGACGTCGACACGCTCGGCATCGATGGCTTCCTCGTACCCTTCTCCGCAGTGCGCGTCGAGCAGGACGAACAGTTCTCCGCGTTCATCTTCGATGAGACGACGTCGACCGTGCGAGCAGAACCGATCCGAACCGGAGGTGTTCGCGGCAACGATGTGGCGGTGCTCGACGGCCTCGACGATGGAGACATCATCGCCACAGCCGGCGTCTCATTCCTCCGCGACGGGCAGACCGTGCGTCTCCTCGACAAGATCTGGGGCAGCGAAGACTGATGAATCTCACAGGGTTCGCGCTTCGCAATCAGCCCCTCGTGATCATCATCGTGATCGCCCTCGTGGCGTTCGCCGTCATGGCGCTGCAGAACTTCCCCAGCCAGGAGGACCCTCCGATCACCGTGCGCGAGGCGGTGATCACGACCTTCGTGCCCGGCATGGACGCCGAGAACATCGAGCTGCTCGTGACGCGGCAGCTCGAGAAGGCGCTCGCCCGCATTCCCGAGCGCGACTACATCTACTCGTGGTCCCGCGACGGGTCGTCGACGATCAACATCAAGGTGCTCGATGCGTACGTGCAGGACGACCTCGACATCATCTGGAAGGACGTCCGCAACAAGGTGAACGACGCCCGCGGCGACCTGCCCGAGGGCACGATCGGCCCCTTCGTGAACGACGATTTCGGCGACGTGACCGTCGTGAGCGCGGCGATGACGGCCGAGGGCTTCTCGATGGCGCGGAAGAACGAGGTGGCGAAGCGCATCGTCGATGCGATCTACCTCGTAGACGGCGTGAAGAGGGTCGACCTCTACGGGGTTCAGCAAGAGACGATCTGGATCGAATTCTCGACCTCGCGCATCGCACAGCTCGGCATTTCGGTGTCCCAACTCAGTCAGGCACTGACGAACGAGAACATCGTCCTGCCCGGGGGCAGCATCGATACCGGCGCGCACGAGATCGCGGTGGTCCCGAGGGCCGACCTGCGTAGCGTCGAGGACGTCGAGAACGTGGCGATCGAGATCCCGGGCTCCGGCCAGGTGATCCGCGTGCGCGACATCGCAACGGTGCACCGCGGCTACGTCGACCCGCCCCAGACTCCCTTCTACTTCGACGGTGAGCAGGCGGTCCTGATCGGCGTCTCGATGTCCGACGGCCAGAACGTGCTGGACGTCGGGCCCCGCGTCGCGCATGTGCTCGAAAGGATCGAGCAACTGCTGCCCATCGGCTTCGAGCTGCGGATCGGCAACTACCAGCCCACTCACGTCGAGCGCGCCGTCGCCGGCGTGCGTTCCAATCTCATGCAGACGATCGCGATCGTGCTCGTCGTGATCGTGGCCTTCCTCGGTATCCGCACGGGCGCGATCGTGGGGCTCCACGTGCCGCTCACGATGGTCGTGACGATCATCGTGATGTACTTGATGGACATCGCGATGCACCGCATCTCGCTCGCGACGTTGATCATCTCGCTCGGCTTGCTCGTCGACAACGGCATCGTCGTGGCCGAAGAGATCGGCAAGCGCCTCTTCGAGGGCGAGGACCACACGAGTGCCGCCACGAATACCGGCAAGACCCTCTCGATGCCGCTGCTCACGTCGTCGATCACGACCGTCCTGATGTTCCTCCCGCTCGCCCTGGCTCCGCACGCAGCGGGCGAGTATCTGCGATCGATGTCGATGGTGATCCTGATCTCGCTCTCCGTCTCCTGGCTCCTCGCAATGACGGTCACTCCGATCCTCTGCAGCCACTACCTGAAGAAGCCCGAGGTGAGTCAGGAGGAGCTCGACGCGCAGTACGACAAGCCGATGTACACCGTGTATCGCGGGCTGCTCACGTCCGTCCTGCGGCAGCGCACGCTATTCCTGGCGGCGATGGTCGGCGTGCTCGCGATCGGCGTCTGGCTCTTCGGGATGGTCCCGGTGCAGTTCATGCCCGAGTCGGATCGGCCCCAGGTCCTGATCGACGTGAAGCTCCCCGCTGGTTACGGCATCCGTGAGACAGAGCGCCAGATGCGCGACTTCGTCGCCTGGCTCGAGGACGACGAAGCCAATCCAGAGGTGGGGCAGACGCTGACCTACGTCGGCAATGGCGGCGTGCGCTTCTTCGTCACACTCGGACCGGACCCCGCCGCGCCCAACATGGGCTTTATCCTCGTGACGGTCGACTCGCTCGAGTCGGTCGAGCCCCTGATGACGCGCATACGCACACACGCGCTCGACGCCTTCCCCTCACTGGATCTCATCGTGAAGCGCATGTTCATGGGCGCCGTCGAAACCGGCCTGGTCGAGGCGCGAATCTCCGCGCTCGGGCTCCCGGGCCAGCGCGACATCCTGTTCGAGGCGGGACGCGACGTGGCCGATGCGTTCGCTGCGACCCCGCACACCGTCAACATCTACAACGATTGGGAGGACCGCGTCACGAAGGCGGCGATCGAGGTCGACCAATCGCGGGCCCAGCGCGCACGCGTGACCAACGAGGAGATCGCGAACTCACTCCTGTCGATCCTGGATGGCGGGACGGCGACGTCGCTTCGCGAGCGCGACGAGCGCATCCCGATCACCGCCCGCGCGCTGCCAGCCGAGCGCCTCAGCCCCGACCGCCTCTTCACCGCCACCATCTTCTCGAACGAGACGGGCACGGCGGTCCCGCTCATGCAGATCGCCGACACCGAGCCGGAGACCGGCTTCTTCGTGATCAAGCGTCGCGACTACGCACCGACGGTCACGGTGCAGGCCAAGAGCCTCACTCGCACCGCCGGCGAGCTCGAGGCGGCGGTCACGCCCGGGATCGACGCCATCGTCGACGCTCTCGGTCCGGGATACAGCTGGGAGTGGGGGGGTGAGACCGAGAACTCGTCGGACGCGCAGGCAGCGCTCTTCGCGTTCGTGCCGATCTCCCTGCTCGGGGTCCTCGTCTGCCTCGTCGGTCAGTTCAACTCGTTCCGCAAGCCGGTGGTCGTGCTGCTCACGATCCCCGTCGCATTCACCGGCGTCGCCATCGGGCTGCTCGTCGGCGGCAGCTTCTACAGCTTCATGGCGCTGCTCGGCATGCTGAGCCTCGTGGGCATCGTCGTGAACAACGCGATCGTGATGCTCGAGCAGATCGACATCGAGCACCGCGCCGGTACCGAGCACTACGAGGCGATCATCACGGCGTGCCTGGCGCGCATGCGCCCGATCCTGATGACGACGCTGACCACGATCCTCGGCATGCTGCCGCTCATCATCTCGCGCGACCCGCTCTTCTACGACATGGCGATCACCATCGCCTTCGGGCTCGCGTTCGCGACAGTGATGACCCTGGGCCTCGCCCCCGTGCTCTACGCGACGTTCATGCGGGTGCCCTCGCCGCGCAGCTGAACGAAGCCACACCGCGGAGACGGCGGGCCCGCCACTGACGGTGGGGCCGCCGCTCCAGCGCCGTCGGCCGGGCGATCGGCGCTGCGGCCGGCCTCCGTGTCGCATTCCCGACATCCCGCAACCGCATTCGACATGAACTCGCCTGCACTTTCGAGTTGACCCGCGAGGAGGGAGCGCACTCTAATCATGGTGGGGTGGCCAAATGCTGTGATGCAGCAAAAGGGAGGGGTGCCATGCGATCTCGGGTCGCAGCAGGAGTCGCTGCACTATTACTCGTCACGGGAGCATTCGCTGGCTCGTCGCACGCAGCGTTGACGGTGCCGACCGACATCCAGCAGCCGGGCACTCAGCCCGGTGAGGTCGCACCGCTCGAGAGACCGGATCAATGCAGCAACTGTCACGCCGACTCGAACAAGGGCGTGGAGCTCGCGAACGAGTGGGGCGGCAGCATGATGGCCCACGCAAGCCGCGACCCGATCTTCTGGGCCACGATGGCCATCGCGGAGCAGGACTTCGACGGCTCGGGTGATCTCTGCCTCCGCTGCCATACCACGGCCGCGTGGATGGAAGAGCGATCGACTCCCACCGACGGCTCGGCGCTGACCAGCGCCGATGCCGATGGTGTGGAGTGCCACTTCTGCCACGCGATGACGAACCCCGACGGCTCGGAGCACCCCGGCGTCATGAACGGCGACTTCGTCGCCAGCGACGGGGGCAATCCACCGAAGGGCTACCTCGGCAGCGGCATCGCCGCGCTCCTCGCCACCGACGACAAGGCCGGCCCCTACGCCTATCCCAGCGACGCCAACCCGCCGCACGGCGCGCTCGGCTCCAGCTTCCACCGATCGGTCGACTACTGCGGCACCTGCCACGACGTGTCGAACCCGGCGGTCGGCGACCTCGCGCACAACAACGGCACACTCGACGGCGCTCCGCCCGTGGTGGCGAGCGGCGCCCCCGGCGGACCGGTTGCGGGCAAGGCCGCCTTCAACAACTTCCCCCACTCGTACGGCGTCGTCGAGCGCACCTTCAGCGAGTACAAGTCGGGCGCGCTGGTCGAGACGCTCGTGTCCGACTACGGGACGCTGCCCGCTGACCTCAAGGCCGGTGCGATCCTCGAGGCGCGCAACGCCGCGCTGCTCGCCGGACAGAATGGCGACTACGCCGACGGTACGGACCGCTACTTCAGCTGTCAGACCTGCCACATGCAGCCCGCGAACGTGAAGGGCTGCAAGCACAACAGCGCTCCGGTGCGCCCCGACATGCCCACTCACGACCTGACGGGCGGCAGCTACTGGATGCCGGCCGCGATCGCGTACCTCGACTCAGTCGGCAAGCTGCGCCTCGGCGGCGGCATGACGTCCGACCAGCTCGGGCAGCTCGCGGCCGGCGGCGTCCGCGCGGAGCATCAGCTCGAGATCGCCGCGTCCCTCTCGGTCGGCAAGTATCCGACCACCGTCGTCATCACGAACCTCACCGGCCACAAGCTCATCTCGGGCTATCCCGAGGGCCGCCGTATGTGGCTCGAAGTCAGCTGGTACGACGATCAGGACGCGCTGCTGCGGGTCGACGGCGAGTACGGACCGCTCTTCGACGGCAATGGCCAGCCCGTCGAGGTGATCGATCCCGCCGACAGCGTGCCCGAGCAGGTCGAGACGATCCTCGATCTCAGCGCACCGAACACGAAGATCTACCAGGCAAAGCCGGGCATGACGCAGCAGTGGGCGAGCCAGCTCCTCTCTCTCAGCTATCCCGCGGGCATGCCCATCGCCTACGACCGGCTGACCGGTGCGGTCGAGTCGACGCTCGGCGACCTCGCCGGCGAGCCCCCCGGCACGAAGTACGAGTCGTTCCACTTCGTGCTGAACAACACCGTCGTGTCCGACAACCGCATCCCGACCTGGGGCATGCGCTACGACGATGCGTGGGAGCGAAACGCCCTTCCGGTCCCCGCGGATCAGTACGGCAGCCCCGGCACCGGCGGCACGTACGAGCACTTCGACGCGGTGCCCTTCGCGCCGCCCTCGGGCGCCGTTCGCGGCGAGGTGCGGCTGCTGTATCAGTCGACGAGCTGGGAGTACATCCAGTTCCTCGCACTCGCGAACGACGGCAGCGTCACGTTCCTGGCCGACGAAGGGCAGAACATGCTCGAGGCGTGGGTGAACACGGGCATGTCCGCGCCGTTCGAGATGGCGGACATCACGCTGACACCCGAGCCGGGTGCGGGTCTCGGCTTCACGAGCGGTCTGTTGCTGCTGAGCGTGCTCGCCCGACGGCGCGCACGCGGCCCGGTCAGCCGCCACTGAGCGCCACTGGAAGCCGAAGGGGACGGACCCTCACGTGGTTCACGCGCTCAGCCGAGACGATGCGCGTCGATCCAGCTTCCTGTCCGCAGCCACTCGTCGAAGAGCCAGCGCCGCTGCAGATCGGGCTCCTTGGGAATCTCGAGTCGGGGGACGCGATCGAACCTCACCTTGATCTCGCGGCCGAGCAGCGCGCCGTTCCAGACATCCGATAGGTTGGCCACACCCTCGAAGCCGGTGTGCCGACAGAACACCACGTCTGCCGTCGGCGCGGCTGCGAGCAGGCCGAGCGTGCCGCCCGCGCGCGGGGGCAGCACGTGGCCCGAGAGGCGGCGCAGGTAGTCGCTCATCGCCTGGTCGCCCTTCGCCTCGAATCGTCGCTCGAGCCGCGCACGCTTGGCATCGGTGTGCCGTGTGCCCTCCGGATAGATGAGCACCCCGTCCACCGGACCGAGCTCGTTTGCGATTTCTTCGATACGCCGGATCTCGTACTGCGAATCGTCGGAACCGCGGTCGACGAAGACGTTCGGCAAGCGATGACCCACGATGTCGAGACATGGGTCGACGAGCAGCTCCTTCTTGAGGACGTACCGCAGGCGCGTGCCGTTCGTGCGGCTGACGAGGGCCGATGCGAGCAGCGTGTCCGCGATGCTCGAGTGGCGGAGCAGCAGGAGGAATGGCCCCTCGCCGAGTCGGGCCTCCTCGGTGCCCTCCACCTGGATTCGCAGCCCGAAGATCGCGACCATCGACCGAAAGAGAGCGCTGCCCCACGCGGCCTCGAGACGAAAGTGAACGTCCTGCCAGGCTTCGTCGCCGATCAGCCCAGCGACCCTTCCCAGCCAGAGGCCCCCGGCCAGCAAGAGCCCGACGACCTCGCAGGTCAGATAGGCCGCCAGCATGCATCCGCATCGCGACGCGATGGCACCGCGCCTTCGCACGAGATCGATCGCGCCGAAGAGCGGCAGCCAAAGTGGCGTCAGCGTGAGCCATGCGATCCAGAGGGCCGAGACGAGCGAGATGCTCACGAGACGGCGGGTGAGCCGCCGCCAGCGCTCATGTCGCGGAGTGGGTCGCGGGGTGCTCACGACGCGCTCCCCAGCGCGCGCGCCGCCTTGAAGCGTTCGAGCGCCAGCGCCCGTCGTTCGGCGTGGTCGACGATCGGCACCGGGTAGTCGCACAGCAGCGGCAGCTTCCAGGGCGTGTGCACCTGCGCGTCCGGCACGGCCTTCAGCTCGGGGAGCCAGCGCCGCACGTAGCGACCGGCCGGGTCCCAGCGCTCGCCCTGCCTGGTCGGGTTGTAGATGCGGAAGTACGGCTGGGCATCGGTGCCCGTCGAGGCGGCCCACTGCCAGCCGCCGTTGTTCTGGGCGGGATCACCATCGACGAGGTGATCGAAGAAGAAGCGCTCTCCCTCCTTCCAGTGAACGAGAAGATCCTTCGTGAGGAAAGAGGCGACGATCATCCGCACCCGGTTGTGCATCCAGCCCGTCTCGCGGAGCTGTCTCATGCCGGCGTCGACGATCGGGTAGCCGGTCCGGCCCTCGCACCACGCTTCGAAGCCCTCCGAGTCCTCGTTCCATACCAGGGCGTCGTACTCCTGCCGGTGGTTCTCGTGCATGACTCTCGGATGTGTCTCGAGGATAGCGGCGTAGAACTCGCGCCAGATCAGCTCGTCGAGCCACTTCTGGACACCCCCACGGGCAGCGGGCTTCGCGGCTGCGGTCATCGCGCCGCGCTCGAAGCACTCGCGAACCGAGATGGCGCCGAACCGCAGGTAGGGCGACAGCCGGGAGGTCCCGTCGAGATCTGGCCGATCCCGGTCGGCTTCGTACCGCGCCACCGGCCCATCGAGGAATCGCTCGAGCCTGCGCTTCGCCGCAGCCTCGCCGCCCGTCGGGAGATCGAGG
>CAYYSY010000079.1:0-4666 GCA_964474355.1 uncultured Spirochaetaceae bacterium
GAGCTCGTCGAACGTCGGGATCTCGTCGCCGCGCTTGATCATCGTCGTGCGCAGGGCGTCCTTGAACAGCTCCCGATCCTCGATCGAGAGCTCTTCCAGGGCCAGGAACGCGTCGAGACCCTCGGCGACGGAGACACGCACCCCACTCTTGCGGAGGAGGTTCGTGAACTCGATGACCTTCTGCTGCATGGTCAGTGGAGGATCCCCTTCTTGGCGGGCTCGGGCTTCGAGGGCGCTTCGGCGGCGGCCGCGGGTGCTTCACCCGACGCCGGCGCTTCGGCCTTGGGCGCCTTCTTCTCGATCAGCTTGGAGAGCTCGTTCTGGGTCTTCTGGATGTCGCCCTCGTACTTGAGGATGACGTTCAGCGTGTCCTTCACGTCGTCCTCGACGAGGTCGTCGACGTTCAGCGCCATGAGCGCCCGGGCCCAGTCGAGGGTCTCCGAGATCGACGGCAGCTTCTTCAGGTCGAGGCCACGGATCTTGTTCATGAGCCCGACCACGTCCTCGGCGAGCGACTTCGCGATGTCCGGCACCTTGGTGTCGAGGATCTTCACCTCGAGCTCCTCGCTCGGGTAGTCGATCCACAGGTGCAGGCAGCGCCGCTTGAGCGCATCACTCATCTCGCGGGCGTCGTTCGAGGTGAGGAACACGAGCGGCATGCTCTTCGCCTTGATCGTCCCGATCTCGGGGATCGTCACCTGGAAGTCCGAGAGCACCTCGAGCAGGAACGCCTCGAACTCGGGATCGCTCTTGTCGACCTCGTCGATCAGCAGCAGGGTCGGGCTTTCGCTCGTGATCGCCTGCATCAGCGGGCGCGGCACGATGAAGCGCGACGAGAAGAACACCGAGTCCTCCTTGCCCACCCGCTCGGCGGCGTCGGCAAGGGTCTGACTGTCGCTGATCGTCTCGCTGACCTTGTCCTTCAGGATCTGCGTGTAGAGCAGCTGCTTCGAGTATTCCCACTCGTAGAGGGCCTTGGCCTCGTCGAGTCCCTCGTAGCACTGCAGGCGAATCATCTCGCGGCGCAGCGCGTTCGAGACGGCCTTGGCCAGCTCGGTCTTGCCGACGCCGGCCGGGCCCTCGACGAGCACCGGCTTGCCGAGCTGCTGCGCCAGGAAGACCACGGTCGCGATCTGCTTGTCGCAGATGTAGTCCTGGTCGCGCAGCTGATTGATCACGTCATCGACGGAGTCGAACATCCTCTTCCTCTCTCTCTCTCGCTCTCACGATCGCTCGACCCACTCGGCCGCCTCACACTTCGATTCGATGCCCAATCGGCCCATCAGAAGCCTTCAGCCCGTCAGGAGCCTTCAGCCCGTCAAGAGCCTTCAGCCCATCAGCCCATCAAGTGCAGCACGTGGCCGAGCTTCTCCTTCTTCGTACGGAGATAGGTCATGTTGTTCTCGTTGGGCTCGATCTCGAGCGGTACCCGCTCGACGATCTTGATGCCGTAGCCCTCGATCCCGGCGCGCTTCACCGGGTTGTTCGTGATCAGCCGGATCTGGCGCGCACCGAGATCCGAGAGGATCTGGCTGCCGACGCCATAGTCGCGTTGATCGGCCGCGAAGCCGAGCTTGACGTTCGCCTCGACCGTGTCGAGACCCTCGTCCTGCAGGGCATACGCGCGAATCTTGTTCTTGAGACCGATGCCGCGGCCTTCCTGGCGCATGTAGAGGACGATCCCGCTGCCCTCTTCGTCGATCATCCTCATCGCCGCATCGAGCTGCTCGCCGCAGTCGCAGCGCATCGAGCCGAAGGCGTCACCCGTGAGGCACTCGCTGTGGACGCGCACGAGCACCGGCTCGTCGGAATTGATCTCGCCCTTCACCATCGCCATGTGATCGACGTGGTCGATGTCGTTCGTGTACACGATGCACTGGAAATCGCCGCCGGCGCGGGTCGGCATCTTCGACTCGGCGGCCCGGTGCACCAGCTGCTCGTTGCGCAGGCGGTACTGGATCAGGTCCTTGATCGTCACGATCTTGAGATCGTGCTCCTTCGCGAACTCGACCAGATCGGGCATGCGCGCCATCGACCCGTCGTCGTTCATGACCTCGCAGATCACGGCGGCCGGCGTCAGGCCGGCGAGGCGCGCGAGGTCGACGCTGCCCTCGGTCTGGCCGACGCGGCGCAGCACCCCGCCCTCACGAGCGCGGAGCGGGAACACGTGCCCGGGCCGCACGATGTCGTAGGGCTTCGCGTCGGGCTTGATCGCGGCCTGGATCGTCGTTGCGCGGTCCGCCGCCGAGATCCCGGTCGTGACGCCCTCGCGGGCCTCGATCGAGATCGTGAACGCCGTACCGAAGCCGGAGTTGTTCTCGTAGTCGGGGACCATCATCTCGAGGTTCAGCTGCTTCAGCTGCGACTCGGTCATGGGCAGGCAGATGAGTCCACGACCGAACTTGGCCATGAAGTTCACGTCTTCGGGCCGGCAGAGCTCCGCCGCCATGCAGAGGTCGCCCTCGTTCTCGCGGTCCTCGTCGTCGACGAGGATCACCATCTTGCCCGCCCGGACGTCATCGATGGCGGCCTGGATGGACGAGAGCGCAGAGCCCGGCGAGCCGGCTGCGCCACGCAGCTCGGGACCTTCGGGATCCGAGGTCGAGGTGGTGTCGGACTTGGTGTCGGACATAGGGGGTCGAACCTCCCGTACGGACCGTGGCACGGTTCCGGCGGGCGCGCTGCATGACCGAAACACCGTCGAGCGCTCCTGCCAGTCGGCCCTCGCGAGTCCCCGATTCGGGGCGAGTGGCTCGCTGGTCTGCCTCGACGCCGCCCCGCGGCGCCAGGGCGCGGCGCTCGGATGATGTCGATGGGGATCGATCAACGGTCGCGCCGATGCCTGTCGGCGCTCGAGCACGATAGATAGGGTTGATTGGAGTGTCAATCTGACGGCGCAGGGCGGAAGCGCCCGTTCTCGCGGCGGTTTCGCGACTGTGCGTCAGTGCCACTGCGGGGCGATCGAGCGCCCATCGAGTGAATGGGGAGCCCCCTGGGGCTCGCGTCGGAGGGGCGGCGCCGCGGCTTCAGGCAGGATCGAAGTTCGTGAAGATGCCTTCGAGGAAGTCCTTCTCGGACACCTGGAACTTGCGGCCGAAGTCGTGCTTCTCGTCGAGCGAGCGGTAGAGCACCCGCATCAGCTCGCGGAACGTCTCCTGGATACCCTCACCCCGGGTCGCGATCGCGGGGAAGGTCGGGATGTCGCCCCACTGATCCTTGATCTCCTTCAAGGGCTTCACGTCCGGGCAGTCGCGCTTGTTGAACTGCACCACCTTCGGCAGCGACGGGAAGTCGATCCCGTTGGCCTTCAGGTTTGCCTCCATGTCGCGCCAGCTGTAGGCGTTGGCGTTGGCCGACGAGCGCTGACTGTCGGCCACGAAGACCACGGCGTCGGCGCCGGCGAGCACGACCTTGCGGGTCGACTTGTGCATCACCTGACCGGGCACCGTGAAGAGCTTCATCTTCACCGAGAATCCGCCAGAGGTGGAAAATTCAACCGGCAGGAAGTCGAAGTAGAGGGTGCGGTCGTCCTTCGTGTCGAGGGTCAGCATCTTCGTCCGGGCGGACGGCGACATCTGCTCGTGCAGCTGCTGCAGATTCGTCGTCTTGCCGGAGAGCGCCGGGCCGTAATACACGACCTTCAGCGTGATCTCCTTCGACGACATGTTGATCTGGACCATCGGCTCGTGCTCCGCGCGCCACGACGCCCTGGCCCGGGCGCCGCGACTCATCCCCGGGGCTCATCGGACGACCGTCGCGAAAGATGTAGGCCGAGCCGGGTGCGTCGGCATGAAATTGCCTGGGTGCGAGGAGCTGGTGCGGGACGCTGGCGGCGCGGCCGGGAAGGCCTTCAGTCGCCCAGGAACTTCGACAGCAGCGCCCGGGCGGCGGCCGCCGGGGTGGTCTTCTGCTCGCCGACCTCGAGCTCGAGGCGCGCGAGCTCGGCAGCGACCCCGGCGTCGCGCCTGAACGCGTCCTGGAGCCCCTCCTCGACCAGATTCCACATCCATGCACGCGCTTGCCCGCGGCGCTTGTCGGCCAGCTCACCGCTCTGCGTCAGGGCCTCGTGGTGGGCGAGCACCGCGGCCCAGACCTCGCCGATGCCCGTGCCCTCGACGGCGCTCGCGCTGAGCGCTCGGGGCTGCCAGGCCTCCGAGCCCGGCCGGATGAGATGCAGCGCGCCCTGGTAGTCCTGCCGGGTGCGCTCTGCGACTTCGCGCATCGGTCCGTCGGCCTTGTTCACGACCAGCACGTCGGCGAGCTCGATGACGCCCTTCTTGATGCCCTGGAGCTCGTCCCCGCCGGCGGGGAGCAGCAGCACGGCGAAGAAGTCGACCATCGACGCGACGCTGACCTCGCTCTGCCCGATGCCCACCGTCTCGATCAGCACGACGTCGTAGCCGGCGGCCTCGCAAAGCAGCATCACCTCGCGGGTGCGATGTGCCACGCCGCCGAGCGAGCCACCCGAGGGCGACGGGCGGATGAACGCCTCCGCGCGCGTCGCCAGCTTCTCCATGCGCGTCTTGTCGCCGAGGATGCTGCCGCCAGTCACGGGACTCGACGGATCGACGGCGAGCACCGCCACCTTGTGCCCGGCATCGACGAGCGAGAGCCCGAGCGCCTCGATGAACGTGCTCTTGCCCGCGCCGGGGGGGCCGGTCACGCC
>CAYYSY010000080.1:0-9611 GCA_964474355.1 uncultured Spirochaetaceae bacterium
CGGCTCGTTGGCGATCGACATGTCGGCGAGCTGATGCTTCAGCCCCTGGAAGTGGCCGATCGTCACGCCGAACTGCTCGCGGGTCTTCGCGTACTCGACCGAGTCGCGAATCAGGCGGTCGGCCACGCCGAACGCGTCGGCCGCGAGCAGCACGAGCGCGATGTCGCGCACCCGCAGCGACGCCACGGCGCCGTCGGCCAACACCTCGGCCGGCGCGCCCGAGAGCACGAGCTCCGAGAGCCTTCGCGTGCGGTCGGCGCCCGACTCCTCCTTGATCTCGATGCCCGCAGCATCCTTCTCCACGACGGCGAGCCCACCCCCCTCGACGCCGACGACCAACAGGTCGGCCTCGGCGGCGTGCGGCACGTGCACCTTGGTGCCCGAGAGCGCGTCGCCCGAAACGAGCGTCCACTGCTCGGGCTGCCATGCCCCGCCGGCCTCGGCGAAGGCGACGCTCCCGATCTTCTCTCCCGCGGCCAGCGCGGGCAGCCAGCGCTCCTTCTGCGCGTCGGTGCCGCCTGCCGCGATCGCCTCGCTCGCGAGCGCATGGCCGAAGAAGGGCCCGGGCGTCGCGTGGAAGCCGAGCGTCTCGGCGGCCACCGCGAGGTCGAGCACCTCGAGGCCGGCGCCGCCGTACTGCTCGGGCACGGCGAGCCCCGTCATGCCCATCTCGGCCAGCGCGCGCCACAGCGCGGGGGCGTGGCCGGCGTCGCCGTCGAAGATCTCGCGGACGCGGGTCGTGGGGCACTCGTTTTCGAGGAGCTGGCCCAGGGTCTCGGCCAGCAGCTGCTGCTCTTCGGTGAGGTCGAAATTCACTTCTGCTTGCTCCGATCGGCCGCGGCGTCGCGAGGGAGGCCGAGCCCGCGCTCGGCGATCACGTTGCGCTGGATGTTGGCGGTGCCGCCGGCGACGGCGATGCCCAGCGACCACATGTACTGGCTGATCCACGCATCGGCGCCAGACGGCATCGCGCCCGCGGTACGGTCGCCGCCGCCCATGAGCCCGTCGTCCTCGAGCAGGTCGAGGGCGAGCTTCGCGATCTCGTGGCCGATGTTGGTCGAGTTCAGCTTGTTCATCATCTGCATGAGGCCGGGGCTCTCGCCGCGCGAGCTCTTCGTCAGCTGGTAGTAGCCGGCGTACTTGTGCGCGGCGACCGCGCCCTCGATCTCCGCGAGCTTCTGGCGCACCTCGGAGTCCTCGATGGCGGGCCGGCCGTTCTTCGTGGCGCCCTTCGCGAGGCCGACCAGGCCCGCGAACATCATCTCGGCCTGCTGCGCCGCGCCGATCGAATTGCGCTCGTGCTTGAGTGTCGTGCGGGACACGTTCCAGCCCTCGCCGCGCTTGCCGACGATCCAGTCCTTCGGCGTGCGGACATCGCTCATGAACACCTCGTTGAAGTCCGCGTTGCCGTCCATCTGCTTGAGCGGCCGCACGTCGATGCCCGGCTGATCCATGTCGATCAGCAGATACGAGATGCCGGCGTGCTTCGGCGCGTCGGCCTCGGTCCGTACGAGGCAGAACATGTAGTGCGCGGTCTGGGCGCCGCTCGTCCAGATCTTCTGTCCGTTGATCACCCAATCGTCGCCGTCGAGCTCACCGCGGGTCTTGAGCGAGGCGAGGTCACTGCCCGAGCCGGGCTCGCTGTAGCCCTGACACCAGCGCACCTCGCCCGTGATGGTCGGCTCGACCCATTTCTCCTTCATCCACTCTTCTCCTCTCTCGAGGAGAGTGGGAACGAGCATCATCGTGCCGATGCCGCGCGCCTCCATGGGTGCGTGGGCGCGGGTGAACTCCTCGCGGATGACCGCCGCCTTCAGCACGTCGGCGGGCTGCTCGCCGCCGCCGTATTTCTTCGGGATGCTGCGATTCAGGTAGCCGGTGGCGGTGGCCTTTGCGCGGAAGCGCGCGGCCGCCTCTTCACGCGAGCCCTCGGCGTCTTCGCCCTTGGGCGGCCAGCTCGCGGCGAGGAAGTCGGCGACTTCGGTGCGGAAGGCCTCGAGCTCGGGCCCGTATTCGAGATCCATCGGGGGTCACCTCGTCTTGGGTATGCAGGGATTGGGAGGATGATTCCAGGATCTGAGGAGAGCAGCAACCGCCTGAATCGAGAAGGTTTTCGACCTCCGAACTCGACCGTCGAGGGCCCGCCCGGCAGCTGACGACCCCAGCCGGGCATGGCACCCTGTACCTCCTTCCATTCACGGCATCTCGCGATCACACTCTTCACAACCTCCTGGAGTCGAGCCCTTGAACGCCCATTCCGACCTCCGCGTCGCCGTCATCGGCGCCGGCCCAGCCGGCCTCGCCGCCGGCCACGATCTGCTCGCTAGCGGCTTCACTGATCTCACGATCTTCGAGGCGACCGACGCCGTCGGCGGCACCTGGCATATCCACACCTACCCGGGGCTCGCGTGCGACGTGTGGGCCCACTCGTACACGTTCTCGTATCGACCCAACCCCGACTGGAGCGCGAGCTTCGTCGAGCAGCCCGAGATCGAGGCCTACCTGCAGCAGTGCGCGAAGGAGTTCGGGCTCGAGCCGCACATCCGACTGAACGCGCGCATCACACGCGCTCACTACCAGCCCGAGGGCACCTGGGAGCTCGAGAGCGAGTCGGGCGAGATGTCCACCTTCGATGTCGTGATCAACGCAATGGGCAACCAGCACACGCCGCTCTACCCCGACGTGCCCGGCATCGACGACTTCGAAGGCGAGCAGTTCCACGCGACGCGCTGGAACCACGACGTCGAGCTCGCCGGCAAGCGCGTCGTCGTGGTGGGCTCGGCGGCGAGCGCCGTGCAGGTCGTCCCCGAGATCGCGAAGGAGGTGGCGCACCTCACGGTGCTGCAGCGCACGCCGAACTGGATCATGCCGCGCGGCCGCAAGCCCTACTCGCCGCGACGGCAATGGCTCTTCAAGCGCTTCCCGGCGCTGATCCGCCTGACGCAGCGCTTCCAGCGTTTTCTCATGAGCTTCGTGCACCAGGCCGCGACGATGGGGCACAAGCGCATGGACGACTTCGAGAAGCGGGCGAAGAAGTTCATCGACAGTGCGGTCGACGATCCCGCGCTTCGCGAGGCGCTCACGCCGAAGAGCCACTACGCGTGCAAGCGCCCCCTAGTCAGCGACGACTTCTACCCCGCGCTCTGCCAGGATCACGTCGAGCTCGTCGCCGAGGGCCTGGCCGCCGTGAGACCGGGTGGCATCACCACCGCCACCGGCCGCGAGATCGACGCCGACGTCATCGTCTACTGCACGGGCTACCGCGTCCAGGATTTCGACCGCATCGACGTGATCGGCGAGGACGGCCAGTCGTTGGCAGGCGTGATGGAGAAGGCGCCCGAGTCGCACAAGGGCATCGCGACGCCGGGCTTCCCGAGCTACTTCTTCGCAACCGGACCGAACGGTCTGGTGCTGAACGTCTCGTACTTCATCACCGCCGAGCGCAACGTGAAGAGCATCGTGCGGCTGCTCGAAGAGAAGCAGCGAGCCGGGCTGCGCGCGATCGGCGTGAAGCCCGAGGTGCATCGCGCGTACAACGACTGGATGCTGGAGCGCTTCCCGCTCTTCTCGTGGGGCCACAGCAGCTGCAACAGCTACTACCGCGACGCCGAGGGCCGCGCCCCCTTCCTGTTCCCGGGCTCATTCGACGAGTACGACGCCCTCCACGAAGAGGGCGGGCTCCACGAGTACGAAGAGCGCGCCTAGACGCGATCGATCCCGATCAGAGCCCCGCGAGCGCGTGCCCCACGAGCGAGGCCTGCTCCTCCCGGTGGATCCGCATCGAGCCGGTCGCCGGGCTCGCCGCGGGCTTGCGGCCCGAGTAGACGAGCGGCACGCGGTCGGCGATCAGCTCGTCGAGGGGATCGCGGATGTGCGACCAGGCACCCATGTTCGCCGGCTCTTCCTGCACCCAGTGGACCGACTCGGCGTTCGCATACTTCGAGAGCAGCGCGGACACCTGTTCGGTGGGGCAGGGATAGAGCTCCTCGATGCGGACGATCGCGGCTTCGCCGGCCCGCTCCTCGAGCAGCTTTTTGCGCTCGCGCACGAGGTCGTAGTAGACCTTCCCCGTACAGAAGAGCACGCGCTTCACGTTCACCGGCACCTCCGCGGCGACCGTGTCGTCGATCACGCGCTGGAAGTGCCCCTCGGTGAAGTCGGTGACGGACGACATCGCAGCCGGCAGCCGCAACAGGCTCTTGGGCGTGAACACGACGAGCGGCGCGCGATACGTACGCCGCATCTGACGCCGCAGCACGTGGAAGTACTGTGCTGGCGTCGTGCAGTTCACGACCTGCAGGCAATCCTCGGCGCACGTCTGCAGGAAGCGCTCCATGCGAGCGCTCGAGTGTTCGGGGCCCTGCCCCTCGTAGCCGTGGGGCAGCAACATGACCAGCCCGCTCATCCGCTGCCACTTCACGTGGGCGCTCGTGATGAACTGGTCGATGATCACCTGCGCGCCATTCACGAAGTCGCCGAACTGCGCCTCCCATAGCGTCAGCGTGGAGGGGTCGGCGAGGCTGTAGCCGTACTCGAAGCCGAGCACCGCGGCCTCGCTGAGCAGGCTGTCGTAGACGTCGAAGCGCGCCTGGGTCTCGCTCAGGTGATCGAGGGGCGCGTACTCCTCGCCGCTGTCCTGATCGACGAGCACCGCGTGGCGGTGGCTGAAAGTGCCGCGCGAGCTGTCCTGGCCCGAGAGGCGCACGGGCGTGCCCTCGAGCAGCAGGCTGCCGAACGCAAGCGCCTCGCCCATTGCCCAGTCGAGATGCTGGCTCTCGGCCACCGACTTGCGGCGACGCTCGAGCAGCGGCTCGAGCTTCGGGTGCGGCCGGAAGTAGCTCGGCAGCCGGCCGAGGCCGTCGGCGATCTGCGAGAGCCGCTCGATCGGCACGGCCGTCACGGCCTCTTCGTCAGGACGCACCCGGGCATACCCCGTCCATGGCCCATGCGGCTCGTAGGGCTCATCGGGCCCGGGCGGCTTGGACTTCACGAGCTTCAGCGCTTCGGCGAGCTCGACGTCGAGGTCGTGCTCGATTCGGTCGACCTCCTCCTGGCTCATCTTGCCGCCCTGCACCAGACGCTGCTGATAGAGCCGCCGCACGCTCTCCTTCTTGCGGATCTTCGCGTAGAGGCGAGGCTGCGTGAACGCGGGCTCGTCGCCCTCGTTGTGGCCGTGGCGGCGGTAGCAGATGAGGTCGATCACCACGTCGTCGCCGAAGCGCTGGCGATACGCGAGCGCGAGCCGCACCGCGTGCACCGCGGCCTCGGGGTCGTCGCCGTTCACGTGGAAGATCGGCGCCTGGATCATCTTCGCGACGTCGGTGCAGTAGAGGGTCGAGCGCGCCTCGGCGGGCGTGGTCGTGAAGCCGATCTGGTTGTTGATGATGATGTGGAGCGTGCCGCCGGTGGAGTAGCCGGGCAGCTGCGAGAGATTGAGCGTCTCGGCGACGATGCCCTGGCCTGCGAACGCCGCGTCGCCGTGCAGGGTCACCGGGATGATCGTCTCGCCCTCGGTGTCGCCCGCGCGCACCTGCTTCGCCTTGGCGCGCCCCTCGACCACGGGGTCGACGGCCTCGAGGTGCGAGGGGTTCGAGGTCAGCGTCAGGTGAACGCGCTCGCCGGTCTGCACGCGGCGATCGGTCGAGAAGCCCTTGTGGTACTTCACGTCGCCCGAGCCGAAAGGCGAGTCGTGATGCGGGTTGTCCTCGAACTCGCTGAAGATCGCCTCGTACGACTTGCCCAGGATGTTCGCGAGCACGTTCAACCGGCCGCGGTGGCTCATGCCGAGCACGATCTCGCGGATGCCGTGACGGGGCGAGCTCTCGACCACCTCGTCGAGCATCGGGATCACCGTCTCGGCGCCCTCGAGCGAGAAGCGCTTCTGGCCGAGAAACTTCGTGTGGAGGAAGCGCTCGAACTCCTCCGCCTCGGTCAGCTTCTGCAGGATGCGCTGCCGCTCGCGATCCTCGAAGCGCGGCTCGTTCTGGCTCTCCTCCATGATCTCGCGCAGCCAGGCCTTGCGACCCGGGTCCTGCACGTGGGTGTACTCGGCGCCGATCGAGCCGCAGTAGGTGCGGCGCAGGCGCTGGAGGATCTGACGGAGCGTCTGCACCGAGCCGCCGGGCAGGTCGCCCGCGATGACGGGCTGATCGAGGTCGTCGTGCCCGAAGCCGTAGTGCGCGGGGTCGAGCTCGGGGAAGTAGGTCGCGTGACCGCCGAGCGGATCACTGTTCGCGACGCGATGCCCGCGCGCGCGATAGAAGTGGATGAGCCGCAGCACGCGCGCGTACTTGTCGGCCAATTGGAGGCCGATCACGTTGGCGAGCGGACCGGGATCGGCCGCGTCGCCCTCGCGCATCACCTCGTGATGATCGAGCTCGGACCACTCGGCGCCCGCACCACTCTCGTCCGAGAGCGGCACGTCGAGCTTCGTTGCGTGGGGCGAAGGCTGGAGATCGGGAGCCGGCTGTGCGACGGCGGGCGCGACCTCCTGCTGCAGCGCCGGGATCACGTGGCGGGGCTCGGCGCCCGCGGCCGGTAGAGCGCCGGTGGCCGGTAGAGCGCCCGCAGCCGGTGGAGCGCCCGCAGCCGATGAAGCGCCGGCGGCCGATGAAGTGCTGGCGCTCGGCGCAGCACCTCCTTCGGCCGGCAACGCACCCACCGCTCGCGAGGGCCCGATCGCGCGCATGCCGCGGCCGTTGGTCGGGCCACGCCCGGCACCCGCAGAACCCTCGCCGGTCTCGGCGAAGGCGCGATGCCAGCTGTCGTCGAAGCCGCGCGGGTCGACCTGGTAGCGGTCGAGCTCTTCCTCGACGAAGCCGGCATTGATGCCGAACTCTTCATAGAAGGCCGAGGCCGGCGGCGCGACCTCGAGGTCGGCGTCCGCGGACGCGGGGTCGCCCACGGCCTCGGCCGCACCGACGACCCGTCTGCCGTCCCGATCGCTCACTTCCATCCTCCCGGTGCAAGAGCGTCTGACCCTGCACCCGACCACCGAGCGGCACGCCCCGGTCCGATGGCGGCGGAATCATAACGGCCCATCGGCCGGCCCGGGGCCTCACTCGAGCTGATTGCGGCGGATTTCGTCCGTCGCCATTGGATGCCGCGTCGCCTTGCCTAGATTGCCAGGATGCGACTCGAACGACCGCTTCCGCGCACTTTCTTCTCGAGGCCCTGCCTCGAGGTCGCCCGCGATCTCGTCGGCTGCGTGCTCGTGCGCCGCACGGCCGAGAGCGAGCGCGTGGCCGGGCGGCTCGTCGAGGTCGAGGCCTACCTCGGCGACGGCAGCGACCCGGGCTCCCACGCCCATCGCGGCGAGACGCCGCGCAACCGCACCATGTTCGGCCCACCCGGGCATCTCTATGTCTACCTGTCCTACGGCATGCACGTCTGCGCGAACCTGGTGACCGAGCCCGAAGGTCGCGCGGGCGGCGTGCTGCTCCGCGCGGTCGAGCCGGTGCTCGGCCTCGGGGTCATGCAGCGCCGGCGCGGCCTCGAATCGGCGCCCATCGACCGGCGGCTCGCCGGCGGGCCCGGTCGACTGGGACAAGCGTTCGGCTTCGAGCTCACCCACGACGGCGCCTCGGCCCTCCGCGGTGAGTGGACGGTGCGCCCTGCACCTGCCGAAGCCACACCGGTCGAGATCGCCGCGACTCCGCGCATCGGGCTCGGCCGGGGCGCGACCCTGCCCTATCGCTTCGTCGACGCGCGCAGCCGCTTTCTCAGCCGGCCCGTCGCGAACGAGTAGGTGGCGGCGCACCCGGCCCCTGCCCTCAGCCCAGCGAGCTGCCCTCGCCGAGCAGGCGTTCGATCAGTCGGAGCACGAGCCGCGGATCCTGCATGAGCATCAGATGGCCGGCATCGGTCTCGTCGAGCCACCCGTTTCGCATCGGCGCCACGACGCCGGCATGCACCTCGCGCGCGAAGTTGCCGTGGATCGCGTGAGCGACGCCCGCGCGCGCCTCGATCTTCGCCGCCTCCTCGACGATGTCGAAGGGCACGGCCGACTCGAAGATCGTGGCCTCGACCTCGCGCGGGCAGCGCAGAGCGAAGTGCCCGTCGGGCGTCTCGCCGAGGGCGAACTCGACGTAGAGGTCGAGGGCGCGACTCGTCCAGCCCTCGAAGAGCGGCTTGCCCTCGAAGCTCGCACGGGCGGCAGCGCGGCTCGGGAAGACGTCGCGCCGCCTGCGTGTGCGCTCGCCGAGCTCGTTGCCTCGCCCTGCCCCCGCGATGCGCGGCGGCAGGATCACGGGGTCGAGTGCGAGCACCGCGCGGTAGCGGTCGGGGGCATATGCCGCCGCAGCGAGGCTGAGGGTGCCGCCGAAGCTGTGCCCCACCGCGAGCGCGACCTGCCGCTGGCCGAGCTCGTCGAGCAGCTGCGCGCCGAGCGCGATCAGGTCGTCGCGCAGCTCGTGCCAGGCGAGCGTGTCGGGCGTGGCGCCGCCGGGCGGTACGGGAGAGTGCCCCTGCCCACGCGCGTCCAACGCGACGACCCTGAAACGATCGGCGAGCGGCTCGGCGACCTCGGCCCACTGAGCGGCACAAAAGCCGTTGGCGTGGTGGAGCACGGCGAGGGGGCTCGCCGGATCACCCCACTCGGGAACGGAGGCCGTGACGCCTCGGCCTTCGAGCGCGACGTCACGCCGCGTGGCGGAGGGCGGCGCCGTCGGCTCGCTGCCGAGCTCGGTCTTGGGCGGGGCACTCGGTGTCGGCGGGGGCATGGCGCTCCAGGAAGGACGCGGGGAGGGTCGGCTGGCCAGCCGGCGCGGCCGATGATGTAGCAGCGCCTGTTGTACGCTGGCCACATGCCCGACGCCGGCGAGTCGTCCCATCTGCACGAGGAAGATCTCCGCGAGGCCATCGCCGATCGCCTCGCCCGGTTCGAGCGAAGAGCGCTGCACCTCGAGGGGCGCCGCGCCGCCGCAGTGACGATCCTCGTCGTCGAGGGACGCAGCGCGGCCGAGAACTACGTGCGCGTACACGAGGGCGAGGCCGAAGGCGTCCCGCACGACGTCGACCACGGCGAGGCCTGCTTCGTGCTCACCCGCCGTGCTCCGCGGCTCCGCGCACACGCGGGGCAGTGGGCGCTGCCCGGTGGCCGGCTCGACGAGGGCGAGGATGCGGTCGAAGCGGCCCTGAGAGAGAGCGAAGAAGAGGTCGGCGCCCGGCTCGAGCGAAGCCAGGTGCTCGGGCTGCTCGACGACTACCCGACGCGCTCGGGCTACGTCATCACACCGGTGATCGCCTGGGCCGGCGAGCATCCCGAGCTGGCGCCCAACCCGGACGAGGTGGCCGAGGTCTACCGGGTGCCGCTCGCCGAGCTCGAGCGCCCGGACGTGCCGCGCCTGCGCAGCATCCCCGAGAGCGACCGGCCCGTCATCTCCGTGCCGCTGCTCGGCACCCACATCCACGCGCCGACGGCGGCGATCCTCTTCCAGCTGCGCGAGGTAGCGCTGCGCGGGCTCGACACCCGGGTGGCCCACTACGAGCAGCCGGTCTTCGCCTGGAGCTGAGCAAGCGGTGTCGGACGCAGCGCCCCCCGAGATACCCGAGTCCTACGCCGAGGCCCTGAACGAGGCCGGCGGCGCCACGCTTTTCGCCCTGGTGACCCT
>CAYYSY010000081.1:0-4940 GCA_964474355.1 uncultured Spirochaetaceae bacterium
GGCGGGGGGAAAGTGGGACCCCCCCCCGGGGGCGGCCGGGGAGCCGCAGGTCGCGGGCGACCATGATCTCCTCGGCCGCGACCGGGTTGCCGGGCAGGCCGATCAGGGTCGAGACGCGCCCTTCGTTCACGACGCCCTCGCCGCGCAGACCGCAATCCTCGGCGTGCACGATCACGGGCTTGTCGACGAGCAGCGAGTACTCGAGCACGGCGCGCATGACCGAGGAGTTCACGATCGTCGCGCCATCGTCGCTGAAGGCCACGGCGCCCGAGTCGACGAGCGCCGACATCTCGGTCATGACCTTGCCCTCGAGCCCCTTCGTCGCCGCGGCGATCGGGTGCACGCGCGCCGGTGAGTCCTTGGCAGCGCGGTCGAGGATGTACTTCGTGACGGCAGGATCGTCGTTCACGGGGTGCGTGTTCGCCATGCAGGCGATGGCCGTGAAGCCACCTGCCACCGCGGCGCGTCCACCCGAGGCGAGGTCTTCCTTGTACTCCTCGCCGGGCTCGCGGAGGTGCGTGTGCATGTCGACGAAGCCGGGCACGACCCAGAGCCCCGCCGCATCGATCGCCTCGGCCGCCTCCACATCGACGTCGGAGAGGTCGGCTTCGACTGCGGCGATGCGGCCGTCCTCGATCAGCACGTCGCGGATGTCGTCGAGGCCGGCCTTGGGGTCGAGCACGCGGCCGCCTCTGATCAGCGTCTTCGCCATGGCTAGGCGGCCTCCTCGCGCCGGCGGCCGGCGATCAGGTAGAGGAGCGCCATGCGGAGCGCGACGCCGTTGCGGACCTGGTCGAGGATCACGCTCGGCCTCTGATCGGTGAGCTCGTGGCTCAGCTCGACACCGCGATTCACCGGGCCGGGGTGCATGACGATCGCATCGGGCCTCGCGTACTTGAGCGTCTCGCGATCGATGCCGTAGGTCGCCGAGTACTCGCGCACGCTCGGGAAGCAGGCGCCCTCGAGGCGCTCGTTCTGGATGCGCAGCGCCATCACGACGTCGACTCCATCGAGCGCTTCACGAAGTCGCGTGTAGGCCTTCACGCCGAGGGCCTCCACCTGCACCGGCAGCATGGTCGGCGGGCCGCAGACCCGCACCTCGGCGCCGAGCTTCGTGAAGCCGTAGATGTTCGACCGCGCGACCCGCGAGTGCGCAATGTCGCCGATGATCGCCACGGTGAGCCCTTCGATGTGCTCCTTCGCCTGCAGCACCGTCAGCATGTCGAGCAGCGCCTGCGAGGGGTGCTCGTGCGCGCCGTCGCCGGCGTTGATCACCGGGCACTCGAGCACGTCGGCGATGCGCTGGGGCACCCCGGCGACCTTGTGCCGCACGATCACCGCATCGGGATCCATCGCGTCGAGGGTGCGGGCCGTGTCGAGCAGGCTCTCGGCCTTCGACAGGCTCGAGCTCGAGGCCGAGAAGTTCACGACGTCGGCTGCGAGCCGCTTGCCCGCAATCTCGAAGCTCGCGAGCGTGCGGGTCGAGGGCTCGAAGAAGAGGTTCACGATGGTGCGACCGCGCAGGGTCGGCACCTTCTTGACCTCGCGCGTTCCGATCTCCTGCATCCTCTCTGCGGTCTCGAGGATCAGCTCGATGTCCTCGCGCGAGAGATCTTCGATCCCGAGCAGGTCTTGACCGATCATCGCGCGCCCTCCTCCTGATCACTCCCGGCGGTCTTGCGCTGCATGCTCGCGTCGGCCGAGGGCCGCGCGAAGGTCTCGATCACCACCTCGAGTGCGGACGCGGCCTCGACCTCGGCGCCGCTCCCCGCACCGCCCGCGCGCAGGCGCACCTGATCGCCCGGCTGGGTGGGGATGTTCTTGCCGACATAGTCGATCTTGATGGGCAGCTCGCGGTGTCCGCGGTCGACGAGGGCTACGACGCGCACCGCCTTCGGGCGGCCGAAGTCCATGAGCGCGTCCATCGCTGCGCGAATCGTCCGCCCCGTGTTGACCACGTCTTCGACCAGGACCACCACGCAGTCGTCCACCATCGAGGGCATCTCGGTACGTCGCAGCCGCGGACGCGTGCCCCGGGTGGTCAGGTCGTCGCGGTAGAGGGTCGTGTCGAGGATGCCCATCGGCGGCTCGGCGCCCGCCACCTGGGCGAGGTTCTCGACGAGCACGCGGCCGAGGGGAACGCCGCCGTTCGGGATCGCGACCAGGTAGAGATCGGAGACGTCTTCATTGGTCTCGACGATCTCGTGCGCGATTCGCATCAACGCCCTGCGGATCGCCACGTCGTCGAGAACGACGCGTGTGCGCGCGGGCGGACGGGCCTCATCGGGCCGCAAGCTGGGAGGCGTTTGGTTGGTCACCAGTTACCTTTATCCGTCTCTCTGAACGGACTTAAAAGGTTCTGCGGAGCGGGAATCTAACGCGGATCCCCCTCGCCCAACAGGGGCGGCACCCGGTGGGTGGCCGCAGCGCAGCAAAAGGGGACGCGGAATCTCTCGAGGAGGACCCGGGACTGCTGCGACGCGACGGAGGGGCCCGTGCGTGCGATGTGTGCGGGGGACGGCGCGCCCCCCCCCTCGGCAGCCGGGGCGCCGGGCAGCGAAGATCAGCCCTCGTGGCGCCCGGGACGCACGCCTGTCGCTCGGGCCACGCTGGCCGGCTCCGCCGCGGGCGTTTCACCAACGCTGGCGGCCTGCCCCGCGCCGGGCTGGTCGCAGCGCACCGGTGAGAAGGTCCGGTCCCAGCGCTTCTCGGCGGTCAGCCAGTTCCAGGGGTTCAGGAACTGGATCGCGCTGCCATTCACATCCCAGGACCAGTAGAGGAAGAAGGCCGGGCCCTTCATCTCTTCGAAGCGGACGGTGCCCCAGCCGCGGCTGTCGTTCGACCAGTCGCGGTTGTCGCCCATCATGAAGTAACGGCCCTCGGGCACGGTCAGCGTGCGCGGCGGCGCACCCCCCACGCCAGGCACGGGGTCGTCGAGCACGTCATGGAGGCACGTCCCGAGGGTCTCGCGATACCAGCTGAGCGTGCGGCCGTGGGCGTCGACGAAGCTTTCGCTCGTCTCGGCCCAGGGCATCTCCTCGCCGTTCACGAACACGCGGCCGTTCACCACCGAGAGCTCGTCGCCAGGCAGCCCCACGATGCGCTTCACGAAGTCGTCCGTGGGGAGCTCGGGGCGCTCGTCAGCGGGGAAGATGCCGGCCTCACGGCCCCCCAGGGCGCGTGCGACCTCGAACACCACGATGTCGCCGCGCTCGGGCTCGCGCAGACCCGGCAGCCGGATCCCGGTGAAGGGGATGCGCGGGCCGTACACGAACTTGTTCACGAAGAGGTGATCGCCGATCAGCAAGGTCGGCAGCATCGAGCCCGACGGGATGCGGAACGGCTCGATCACGAACGCGCGGATGCCGAGCGCGATGAGGATCGCGAGCCCGAGCGTCCAGACCTGCTCCCAGATCGCGGCCGCGCGACTCTGGGGCTCCTCGCTGATCGCATCGCCAGACGCCTCGCCCGCGGCCTCCTTGGCGGCCTCGGCGGCCGTCTCGACGATCTCTTCCACCGGGCTCATTCGTCCCCCAGCTTGAGTGCGGCCAGGAAGGCCTCCTGCGGAATCTCCACCGACCCCACCATCTTCATGCGCTTCTTGCCCGCCTTCTGCTTCTCGAGCAGCTTGCGCTTGCGCGTGATGTCACCGCCGTAGCACTTGGCCAGGACGTTCTTGCGGAGCGCCCGCACGGTGGTGCGGGCGATGATCTTCGAGCCGATCGCCGCCTGGATCGCGACCGGGAATTGCTGGCGCGGGATGTAGTCTTTCAGCTTGCGCGCGAGCTCGGCGCCCCGGTACTGGGCCTTGTCCTTGTGCACGATGAGTGAGAGTGCGTCGACGCTGTCTCCGTTCACGAGAACGTCGAGCTTGACGAGCTTGCTCGGCCGATAGCCCGTCAGGTCGTAGTCGAAGCTGCCGTAGCCGCGCGTGGCGCTCTTCAGCCGGTCGTGGAAGTCGGTCACGATCTCGTTCAGCGGCAGCTCGTAGACGATCTGCACCCGGTCGCCGTGGGTGATCATGTTCTTCTGTGTGCCACGGCGGTCCTGGCAGAGCGCGATCACGGCGCCGACGTATTCGCTCGGCACGTGGACCGTCGCCTCGATCACGGGCTCTTCGATCTGGTCGATGTCCTGGGGATCGGGCAACGCCGCCGGCGTCTCGATCTCGAACGCCTCTCCCTCCTTCGGGACCACGCGATATCGCACGGTCGGAGCGGTCGTGATGAGGTTCAGGTCGTACTCGCGCTCGAGGCGCTCCTGGATGATCTCGGCGTGCAGGAACCCGAGGAAGCCACAGCGGTAGCCAAAGCCGAGCGCCGCGCTCGTCTCGGGCTCGTAGTCGAAGCTCGAGTCGTTCAGCTTGAGCTTCTCGAGCGCCGCCTTGAGGTCCTCGTAGTCCTCGGCGTCGACCGGGTAGAGGCCCGAGAAGACCATGGGCTTCACTTCCTGGAAGCCTTCGAGGGGCCCCTCGGCGGGGTTCTCGACGCTGGTCACCGTGTCGCCGATGTGGACGTCGGCGAGGCTCTTCACGCCGGCGACGACCATGCCCACCTCGCCCACCGAGATGCTCTTGACCTTGCGCGGCATCGGGTCGATCACCGAGAGTGTCGTGATGTCGTACTCGCCGCCGCTCACCATGAAGCGGACCTTGTCGCCCTTCTTCAGCGTCCCGTCGATCACGCGCACGAGCATGACGGCGCCGACATAGGTGTCGAACCAGCTGTCGAAGACGAGCGCGCGAGGCGGTGCGTCGGCCTCGCCCTCGGGCGGCGGCACCTTGTCGACGATCGCCTGCAGCAGCTCCTCGATGCCGACGCCGGTCTTGGCCGAGACCTTGACCACGTCGAGTGCGTCGAGGCCGACGACGTCCTCGACCTCCTGGGCGACGCGGTCGGGGTCGGCCGAAGGCAGGTCGATCTTGTTGATGACGGGCACGA
>CAYYSY010000082.1:0-11290 GCA_964474355.1 uncultured Spirochaetaceae bacterium
CTTATCGATCATGAGACACACGTCACCCTTTAGGAGACCACGTTAAGCGTAATTTTTGGTTTGGAACAAAGGCAAAACCACCGAAAGGTGGCGACGCAAAGTCACCGGCCTAAGGAGCAATCGGGCTCTACGGTAGCGGGACTGCTCGACTGAAATCAGTCCGTTCGGGCGGTCCTCGCTGTTCAGCCAAAGCGCATGGGAACAGTAAGCGAACTATCATGACCCGACACGGAACAACAGCTCGAGCCAGCGGTGGCATCCGCATCCGCATGCTGGCCGGTTTCCTGCTGCTGGCCGCGCCCTTCGGCGCGCAGGCGCAGGACTGTTCCGATTACACGAACGGCCTGCTCGATGGATTCGCCGGCACCGCCGCGCCGTCGCAGCTCCAGATAGACCGGAATTGCACGGTCAGAAACTATACGGCATCCAATCCGATGTCGACCAATTTCAGCTTCCTGACCCAGCCGGGCCAGACGACCGAGCGCTGGCTCGTCATCTTCGACAACGTCGTGCATACCGGACAGATGTCATGCAACACGGTGTCCGGCCACACGATCTGGTTCACGAACTCGTCGTCCACCGAGATTCAGGACGATTGCCAGAACCTTCTCATCCCGGTCGAGAAGATCGACAAGCAGAATCCACCGGGTACGACGACGGCCACGGTCGGTGTGCCCTACACGTACACATTGACTTCCCCGGTTCTGTACGACGGCGGGACGGGTCAGGTCGTCAACAACAGCGGCTCACTCAACGACCTGCACAGCGTCGAGCTGACCGATGATCTCAACACCGTGGGCGGCGACCTGACGTACGTCAGTCACGTGGCCTATTGGCGCGACAGCTTGCTCCCTGTCTCCCATACGTTCACGAATGCCGGAGGGCTCCTCACCTTCGACTTCGACCCAGTCATCCCCGCCGGCGATCAAGTGATCATCGAGCTGACGGTCGTGCTCGAGGACACGCCCGCGAACGCGCCGGGAACGCAGATCGTCAACACGGCGAAGTGGAAGTTCGGGCGCCTCATCGACGGCACCTTCTACGATCCGCTTCCCGGCGAGTGGGGTATCTCCGAGCCGCTCACCATCGCCAACCCCGACGTCGTGGTGACGAAGACGGGGCCGGCAACTCTGGGCCTCACGCTCAACCTCGGTCAGTGGGGCGACTTTGCAATCGATGTCCAGAACACCGGGCTTTCCGACGCGTGGGACCTGACGATCGTCGACCAGCTGCCGGACGGACCGACGGGCGGTATGTGTGACGTCACCCCGCAGATCACGTCTGCCCAGGTCTTCGAATCGGACGGGACGACGCCCGTGCCCGGCAAGACGCCACTCGTGCTGGGGGTCGACTACTCGTTCGTCTTCACGGGTGCGCCGATCTGTGAAATGACGCTGGTCACGCTCTCGGCGAACGCGTCGATCGCGCCCGGCGAGCGCCTGATCATCGGCTACCGCACGCAGATCGATGCGGATAGCCAGGACGGCATCTCACTCACGAACGTCGCGGGTGCGGCACAGTGGTTCAACGGCAGCGTGAGCAACCCCGCTCGCCAGGTCTTCGATCGAATCGTCGACACGGGCTCGCCAGGAAGTACCGACCATCAGGATCTGCACACCGTCACGACGGCGATCTCGGGCTACTTCTTCGAAAAGACCGTCGAGAACCTCGATTCGGGCGTGAATCCGGCGACGACCGCAGAGCCCGGGGACTGGCTGCGCTACAGCATCCGTCTGCAGGCGACCGATTTGCCGCTCTCGAACGTGTCGATCACCGACGACCTCGGCTCCATGAACGGTGGGTCCGTGTTCGTGCCCGGCTCGCTGACGGTCCTCCCTGGCAGCCTGCCTCCGGGCTCGGATGCCTCGGGCACCCTTCCGAACGGCGGCACCTTCGGTAACGGCCTTCTCGACGTGCAGAACATCGACGTGGCTGCCGGCAGCGACGTCACGATCCAGTTCGACGTGCAGCTTTCGCCCGCCGCACCCCATGGCACTGTCGTGCAGAATCAGGCCGATCTCATCAACGTCGTCAAGATCGCGGACAGCGACGACCCGTTCGTGAACGGTCAGGCTGATCCGACGGTGCCAGGGGACGAGGATCCGACGCAGCTCGTCGTGCAGGTCGTTCCGGCCGGGCCGCTGCTGATCGCCGACGGCCAGGCGACGGCGACGATCGGCGAGGTCTTCAGCTATCGAATCACGGTCCCGGCCGTCGCGAACCCGAACGACCTGTACGATGTCCAAATCACCTCCGACCTGCTCGCGTCGGCGGCGGATCTGCGCTTCGTCCGCGTCGACCGCGTATCGGGCTCCCTCCCGTGGACGCCCGTGAACAGCGGCTCGTCGACGAGCCTCGTCATCGAAGACACGTCGACCGGGATCGACATTCCAGCGGGTGAGCAGATTGAGATCGACCTGTGGGTCGTACTCGAAGACACGGGGACGAACGCCGCCGGTCTGTCCTTCAGCAACACCGCCACCTTCGGGCACAACTGGATTGACGGCGATCCGGCGAGCTCGAGCACGGGAGAACCCGCGACGACACCCGGCATGCTGATCGTAGAGCCCGATCTGATCATGGCCAAGACCGGGCCGGTCGCGGTCGTGCTCGGCGTGCCGGCGGTCTACACACTCGACGTCACGAATGGGGGGACGAGCACCGCGTGGCATCCGACGCTCGTCGATCAGCTTCCGAATCTCTCGCCGGGCGGCATGTGCGACGTCCCCCCGACGAACGTCACGGCCCGAGTCTACGCGTCGAACGGTACGACGCCGGTGAGCCCGGTGCTCGTCGCGGGCACGGATTTCACGACCTCCTTCGTGGGCGATCCGACGTGCGAGCTGACGATCGACTTCACGAGCGACGCCTCGAGCCCGGCGCCGGGGGAGCGTCTGATCGTGACGTACGAGACGTGGCTCGACTTCGACACGCTCGACGGCGCGACGCTCGGCAACGTGGCCGGCGCGACGACATGGTTCAGCACGAACGGGGCGATTCCCGAGGTGTTCAACGATCGCCGGACGTACGCCGAGGCCCTGACCGACGGCACCGTCGGCCTCGACGACCACGAGGACGCTCACTCGATCGCGTCGCAGATACCGCTCCACGTCTTCGAGAAGACGGTGGGGAATGTCACGACGTCGACGGCGCCGACATCCGCGGCAACGCCGGGCGATCGTCTCGAGTACACGATCACGATCCGCAACGTCGGCTCGACTTCCATGGACGACTTCACGTTCGTCGACGAGCTCGACCGACTCAATGGACTCCCCGCGTTCGTTCCCGGCACGCTCGCGATCACGTCGCCGCCGGCCATCGGCACGGTGAGCATCGATCCGGCCGGCGGTGCGGCCGGCACGGGATCGATTCAGGTCAGCGGCTTGAACCTGCCCAACAATGGTGATCAGGTCACGTTCTCGTATGCCGCGACGCTGGCGAGCTCGCTCCCCGATGGAAGCTTCGTGAATGACCAGGCCGCTCTGGAGATCGCAGGGCAGCCCTTCTCGTACAGCGACGATCCGATCATCGGGGGTCCGTCCGACCCCGGCGTCGTGGGTGACGAGGATCCGACGCAGGTCGAGATCACCTCAGCGCCCGACTTCGTCGTCGAGAAATCGTCGGCGGACGTCACGGGTGATCCCGCAACGCTGCTGCCGGGCGACACGCTTCGCTACACGCTGACGATCAAGAACGTCGGCACCGACGACTCGTTCGACGCCACGCTCGTGGACTCACTCCCGGTGAACACGACCTACGTGGTCGGCTCGACGACGCTCAATGGCGCCGCCGTCGCGGACACGCCGGGAGGCGCATTGCCGCTCGCCGCCGGCATTCAGCTATATGCGCCCGAGAATCCGACACCTGGCGCCATGCGCGCCGACGGCTCGGCGACGCCGGACAACGTCGCGACCCTGACCTTCGACGTGGTGGTCGACTCGGGCGTCGCCGACGGCACAGTCATCTCCAACCAGGCCTTCGTCAGCGACTCGCCCGCTGGCGTCGTGGACGTGCCGTCGGATGATCCGGTGACCCCGATAGCAGACGACCCGACCCGGAACGTGGTGGGGAGCACGCCGCTTCTCTTCGCGTCGAAGGACGCCGTGCTCGTCGTCGACAACGGCACGTCTGGTGTGGCCGATCCACTCGACGTGATCGAGTACACGATCCGCGTCTTCAACACGGGCGCAGTCGCAGCAACCGACGTCGTGCTGCAGGACGCTGTCCCCGCCAACACTACCTACGTGACCGGATTCACCACGCTCAACGGGGCCGCGGTGCCCGACGTCGGCGGGTCGCCTCTCGTCGCCGGTCTACCGATCAGCTCGTCGGATCTCGCGCCACCCCTGCCGGGCGCCGGCGCCGGAACGATCTCGCCCGGCGGCGTCGCGACGATCACGATCCGCGTCGAGATCGCCGACCTGACGCCCGCCGGAACGCTGATCAGCAACCAGGCGACGATCACCAGCATCGAGGCACCGACTCTGCTCAGCGACGGTGACGGCAATCCGTCTACGGGCCCGGAGCCGACGCTGGTCGTGGTGGGCGCGGTGCAGCGGGTGGGGATCACCAAGCAGGTGAGCGTGGTCGGTGGAGGGCCCGCACTTCCAGGCTCGACCCTCGAGTACGTCGTGATCGTCACGAACGTCGGGCCCGTCGACGCCTCGAACGTCGTGATCACGGATGACCTCGACGCCCCCGTTGCCGGACAGCTGACCTACGTACCGGCTTCGGCACTCCTCAACGGTAACAGCGCCGGGGTGAGCTTCGGCGGCTCGACGATCACAGCCGATTACGGTGCAACGTTCGGCGATCTCGCCGTTGGGGCGCAGGCCACATTGCGCTTCCGGGCGGTGCTCGATGCGGGGCTCGCCCTGAGCACGGTCGTAGAGAACGTTGGGCAGGTCGATTGGAGCACGCCGACCCTCTCCGACGCCGCGAGCGTGTCGATCTCGGTGGGCGGTCTGCCGGGTGTCTCCACCCTCAGCGGTCGGCTCTGGCACGACGCGGACTTCGACGGCGTCGTCGACGGCGGCGAGCCGCTGCTCAGCGGCTGGCTGGTCGATCTGATCCGCAACGGGCAGACGATCCTCACCGTGGCCGCGGACGCGACGGGCGCCTACACGATGGCGGGTCTCGAACCCAACGACGCCACTCCAGACCAGTATGAGCTCGTCTTCCGGGCGCCCGACGCCACCGCGTCGTCCGCCGCGCTCGGCACGCCATTGTCGCCGTTCACGAACCTGCCGCAGCAGATCACCGACGTAGTGCTCACGTCGGGTGGCAATCTCCTGGGCATCGACCTGGGCATCTCGCCCAACGGCGTCGTCTACGACTCTGTGAATCGGTTCGCGGTGGGCGGCGCGACGCTCACGCTGTTGAACGCGACGACAGGCGTTCCCGTGCCGACCTCGTGTCTCGACGATCCGGTGCAGCAAGGCCAGATCTCGCGCGCCGATGGCCGCTACAAGTTCGACCTGAACTTCTCCGATTTGGAGTGTCCGGCGGGCGGCACCTACCTGCTCGACGTCGTTCCCCCCGTCGTGGGCTACACGCCGACGCTATCGGTCGTGATCCCGCCGACCAGCAACGCGGCCACGGCGCCGCTCTCGGTGCCCACGTGCGGATCGAGCGCGAACGACGCCGTTCCGGCCACCCCGCTTCACTGCGAGCCGCAGGCTTCGATCGCGCCGCCGCCGACGACCGTGCCCGCACAGACGGCCGGGACGACGTACCACGTCCACCTGGCCTTCGACTCCAGTCAGGGCACCGCGTCGTCGCAGATCTTCAACAACCACGTGCCCGTCGATCCGATCGTCGACGCGTTCGTCGGCGTGACGAAGGCGACACCGAAGCTCGACGTCGTCGTCGGCGAGCTCGTCCCCTACGAGATCGTGATCTCGAATCAGCTGGATACACCGCTCACGGCCGTCGACGTCGTCGACCGCTATCCCGCCGGCTTCAAGTACGTGGAGGACTCGGCGCGCATCGATGGCGTCGCCGTCGAGCCGACTCGCACCGATCGCGACCTGACCTGGGCGGCGCAGACCGTCGCCCCCCGAAGCGATCTGCGACTGCAGATTCTCCTGGCCGTCGGGGCGGGCGTCGTCGAAGGCGAGTACGTGAACAGCGCGTGGGCCGATCTCAGCGGCGCAGGTCTCGGCGCCTCTTCGCCCGCCACGGCCACGGTGCGGGTCACGCCCGATCCCGACTTCGCCTGCACGGACGTGATGGGCAAGGTCTTCGACGATCGCGATCTCGACGGAGAGCAGGACGAAGGCGAGGCGGGTCTCTCCGGGATAAGGCTGATCACGACCCGGGGCCTCGCGGCGACGACCGATGCGCATGGCCGCTTCCACATCACGTGTGCCATCGTGCCGCGCGAGGATCGGGGCAGCAACTTCCAGCTGAAGCTCGACGAGAGGTCGCTGCCGGCCGGCTATCGGCTCTCGACGGCAGTGACCCAGGTCAAGCGGGCCACGCGCGGCAAGGCGCTGCGGTTCCGGTACGGCGCGGCGCTCCACCGCGTGGTGAGTCTCGACGTGGCGGATCCGGTCTTCGAGCCGGGATCGACCGAGATCCGAGCCCACTGGCTACCCCGCATCGACCGGCTCGTGGCCGAGCTCGAGAAGGCGCCGTCGACGCTTCGCCTGGGCTACGCGGCCGAGCTCGAAAAGCGGGGTCTCGTCGAATCTCGCCTCGCAGCCCTCGAAGCGGCAGTGGCGCACGCGTGGCGGGCTGGAGACGTCGATCGCGGACGCCTCCGTGTCGAGACCGAGATCTTCTGGGCGCAGGGCGAGCCGCCCGTCACTTCTCTGCTCGGTCGTACGGGTCGCGGGCTCATCGCTGCGCTCAAGGCGCCATTCGAGTCGGATGAAGGCATCGACGAGGTCCAGCCGTCTGCCCGCGCGGAACAGCCACTTCCGGACCGTCCAGCGCCGACGCTCTGGGCGCGCGACCCCGAGCGCCTCGACGGCTCGGACGGAGATCGCGTCGAGGTGCGCGAGGTAGTGCGCGACCAGGCGGAGACGCGGAAGCTCCGCAACGTGGTGTCGCCGATCCGCTTCGAGTCGGGCGAGATCGACATCCCCGAGGACTCGATCGATCGGCTCCGAGACGTGCTGGCCGGCATGGAGCACCTCGACAACGTGCGCCTGCATCTCGTCGGGCACGCCGACACGCAGGCGCTGTCGCCGGCGATGATCCGCAAGTACGGAGACAACTACGGCCTCTCCCGCGAGCGCGCCGGCGAGGTGGCCGAGTTCGTCATGCGCGCGCTCGCGCTGCCGCCCGAGTCGATCTCGTTCGACGGCATGGGCGCCGACGAGCCGATCGCGAGCAACGCCACCGAGGCGGGGCGTCGGTTGAACCGACGCGTCGAGGTCGAAGTCTGGTACGACGAGATGAGCGAGGCGGTCGGCTACGAAGACGTCGTGATCGAGAACGAGATCACGCAGGTCAAGCTCTGCCGCACGCAGACCGTGTGCAAGATGCGACTCAAGGACGGTCACGAGCGACGGGCCCGCATCCGTAACCTGGTGGCGCCGCTCCAAGTCGAAGCCGAGACGGTCAACGTGCCCGACTCGTTCATCCGTGAGATCGCGAGGGGCCTCGAGAACCTGCAGGGCGAGCAGAACGTCACGGTCCGTTTCATCGGCTACAGCGACGACGCAGCCCTCTCGCAGCGGGCTGCGCGCATCTACGGCAACCATCAGGCGCTCTCGACGGCGCGGGCGAGACGTGTGGCGCTGGCGGTGCAGGAGGCGCTTGCGCTTCCGAGCTCGGCCGTGATCAGCGAGGGGCGCGGGACCGACAAGCCGATCGCGTCCAACTCGACCGAGCGTGGTCGGGCGCTCAACCGGCGGGTCGAGATCGAGTTCTGGCACGACGATCCGCTCCAGGAGATCTCGGACGACCCGCAGATCTGTCCCGACGCGGCGGGCGAGGAGGTCTTCACGCGCGTGTACGACCCGCCGTGGGGTCGCATCGAGCCGATCCCCGTCGAGGACGGTGAACCGATCGTTTCGGCTACGCACACGACGCGCATACAGCGCGCGCTCGCCGATGTCTCCGACCGCCGGAACGCGCGGGTCCGATTCGTCGGATACGTGCACAACGAGACGCTCGACCGCCGAACGTCCCTCGCGTACGGCGATGACATCGGGCTATCGGCCGCGCGTGCTCGCCGCACCATGGAGCACGTGCAGGCCGAGCTGTCGCTTCCCGACGAGCGTGTCGAGCACGAAGGTCGGGGCTACATGCATTCGAACGACGTCGTGAACGCGGGTTTCATCGCGAATGAAGGCTCGGAGGTGCGCATCGAGGTCGTCTACGACGAGCAGCTCGACGTGGACGAGTTCGAGGGCGTGGCCGTCACGCCGATCACGCGCGAGCTCGAGCCACAGCACCCGCTCGCGCTGAACCTCATGCGGATCAGTATCGATGGCGTTCCCATCGACGACCCGGGACGCAGCTCGGCTGACATCCAGCGCTGCACGGACGTCGCTCTCGATGACATCTCGGCGCGCTTTGGCTACGACGAGGCCGGTGTCGTCCGGCGGCTCACGGTGACCGCGGAGCCCCATGCGGTGGGGGTCGGCCATCGGTCGTCAGGCGCGGGGCTCTTCCCGCCGCTGGTGGGGAGACGCGCCGCCGTGAGTGATCGCGTGCGGTTCAGGGCGTACTCCAATTACGTGCACTTCATCGACCGGATGGAGGTGCGCGTCTTCGACCGGGCGAGCTCCACGACCAGCGAGCCCATCGCGATCATTCCGGTCGACGCGCGGGGGGAGGCGACCTGGGCGCCATCAGGCGAGACCATCGCATCACCGATGCGCGAGATGAAGTATCTGCTGCGTGTCTACGACGCAGAGGGCCGCTTCGACGAGACGGTGACACAACCGCTCTGGCTGATCCCCGGCGGTACTACGGCGGGTGCATCGGTCGATCCTACGACAGCGAATGCGACGCTCGGATCGGGGGTCTTGCTGCCGTCGACCGACACCGGCGGCGCCGGAGATCTCTACGCTGGCTATGGCGAGGCCTGGCCCATCGTTCAGCACATTCCGCTCGGCTCGGCCGGCACGGTGCGGGTCGAGGGCGAGGGGATCGCCGCCGACCAGAGCATCGCCTTCGCGGGCGTCCCGGTGCCAACGGATGGGGAAGGGCGCTTTGCCGCCGAACAGATCCTGCCGTCGGGCGTCCACACCGTGGAGCTCGCCGTCGAGGAGCCAGACGGTACGGGTGAGCTCTTCCTGCGTGATCTCGAGCTCGACGCGAGCGACTGGTTCTTCACGGGCATCGCCGATGTCACTTTCTCGGGCGGGGGTGGGAGCGGCGATCGCGGTCTGCTCGAAGGGCAGACGTCCGACACCGATCTCGACTCGCACGCAGATGGTCGGCTCGCCTTCTTCCTGCAGGGTAAATTCGGTGACGGTTGGCAGCTGACAGCCGCCGCCGACACCGAGGAGGGGGAGATCGGAAGCCTCTTCAGCGACTTTCTCGATACGTCGCCGGATCGGCTCTTCCGGCGGATCCAGCCCGAGTACCACTACCCGACGTTCGGCGACGACGGCACGGTCGAAGAGCTCGCGCCGACCCAGGGCAAGATGTTCGTGCGGTTGCAGCACGAAGACAGTCACCTGATGTGGGGCGACTATATCATCGCCTACGATCAGAACGAGCTGACCCTGGTCGAGCGCGGCTTCTACGGCGCGAACGCGCGCTGGCGTTCGATGTCGACGACCGGCTTCGGCGAGAAGCGCTTGGCCCTCGACGGCTTCGTGGCCGACGCCGGGACGCTCTCGGAGCGCGAGGCGTTCCGCGGGACGGGCGGCTCACTCTACTATCTGCGCCGGAACGATCTGACTGTCGGCTCCGAGCGTCTCCGGATCGAGATTCGCGACAAGGATTCGGGCAACGTGAAGAGCGTCGTGCAGCTGACGCCCGGCATCGACTACGACGTCGACTACCTGCAGGGCCGCGTGTTGCTGAGTGAGCCGCTCACGTCGACCGTCGACGACTCGCTCGTCGTGCGCACGGGTGGGCTCAGCGGTGACGAGGCGTGGCTCGTCGTGCAGTACGAGTACGTGGCCGGCTTCGGCGATCTCGACGCGTTGAATGCGGGTGGCCAGGGACACTATTGGCTCGGCGATCTTCTGAAGCTCGGGTTCACGGCGAGCCACGACGAGGAAGGGAGCGTCGGCGCGGGCACTGGCGCCAACCTCTACGGCGCCGACGTGACACTCCGCCACACCGCCGAGTCGTGGGTGAAGTTTCAGTACGGTCGCAGCGATGGTGTCTTCTCGAGCACGTTCAGCTCGAACGACGGCGGCTTCGACTTCGTCTCGGACGCGAACGCGGTCACGGCGACCGGGGGCTCGAACGCGTACCGTGCCGACGTCGTGGGCAACTTCGGCGACTTCCTGCCGCGCGTCGATGGCACGATCACTGCCTACGCACAGCACCTCGACGCCGGCTATGCGGCGTCGGGTCTGAACGCCCGCATCGACACGAATCAGGCGGGCGGCACGCTCGCGATGCCGATCGCCGACGTCGTCCACGTCAACGCGAAGGCCGACTGGACGCGCGAGGATGGTGGCATCGAGATCGCGACGCAGGAGGTCGACGTCGAGGTGCTGCTGACCGACGCCGTACGCGTCAGCGCCGGCTTCCGCAACGACGACCGCGACGACGACGCGGCTGCGCCTGTCGCAACGCAGGAGGAGGGCCGCCGCACCGATCTCGGCGTCGAGGTGGAGTTCGATGCGGACGGTCTGTGGCGGGCCTACGCCTTCGGCCAGGGCACGGTGTCTTCGACGGGCAACCGCGAGGACAACCTGCGCTATGGCGTCGGTGGAGAGATGCGCGTCAACGACCGACTCGCGGCGAACGCCGAGGTGTCGGGAGGCGACGGTGGTGTGGGCACCCGGCTCGGGACGACCTACCAGAACGCGCGCAACAGCCACAGCTATCTCACGTACGGCCTGGAGAACGAGCGGTCGGCGGCCGGCTCGCGGCGACGCGGCAATCTGATCAGTGGCGCCCGCAGCCGCTTCAACGACTCGGCCAGCGTATTCGCCGAGAACCGCTACACGCACTCGTCGATCGACCAAGGCCTCGTGCAGGCGGCGGGCATCGAGTCCAGGTTCTTCGACCGCTGGACGGTCGGGGCCAACATCGAGATCGGCACGCTGAGCGATCGCCTGACGAAGGCCGAGACGCGACGTCGCGCGGCCGGCGGGCAGATCGCCTACCACTTCGCCGACGTCGATCTCCAGACGAGCGTCGA
>CAYYSY010000083.1:0-13623 GCA_964474355.1 uncultured Spirochaetaceae bacterium
TCCCCCACCCGGCCATGCGCGGCCTCGAGGGCGGCACGGATCCGCTCGCGCTCGGACTCGGGATCCGGCACGGGCTCGTCCACCCCCGACTCCGCCTCCCGCGCGCCCGGCGAGCGCGCCGCGAGCTCGACCGGCAGGTCCTCGCAGCGCAGCTCCTCGCCCCGGCCCACCGCGAACGCGTACTCGACGACGTTGCGCAGCTCGCGCACGTTGCCCGGCCAGCCGTGTTCGAGCAGCGCGCGCATCGCCTCGGGCGCGACGCGCTCGACGCGGCGCGGGCCCCGCCGGCCGTACTCGTTCAGCAGCACGTGCAGCAGCAGCTCGACGTCCGAGGGGCGCTCGCGCAGCGGCGGCAGAAAGAGAGGCACTACGCGCAGGCGGTACATCAGGTCCTCACGGAAGCGCCCGGCCTTCACCTCCTCGCGCAGCGCGCGGTGGGTCGCAGCAATGACCCGCACGTCGACGGGCGTCGACTTCGATCCACCCACCCGAGTGACGCAGCGCTCCTCGAGCACGCGCAAGAGCTTCGACTGCATCTCGAGGGGCAGCTCGGCCACCTCGTCGAGGAAGAGCGTGCCGCCATCGGCCTGCTCGAAGAGACCCGGTCGGTCGCTGACCGCGCCGGTGAACGCGCCGCGCACGTGACCGAAGAGCTCGCTCTCGATCAGCGACGGCGTCAGTGCGGCGCAGTTGACCGCGACGAACGGGCCGTTGGCGCGCTGACTCTCGAAGTGGATCGCCTTTGCGACGAGCTCCTTGCCGGTGCCGCTCTCGCCGCGTACGAGCACCGTGGCGTCGGTCGCCGCGACGTTGCGAATCGTCTGGAAGACGCTCCGCATGCCCGGGTCACGGCTCACCAATGCGTGCAGCGTCTCGGCGTCGGCGGGCAGCGGGAAGGCGTCGCCGAGCAGCCCCTCCTCGAGCTGCGGCTCACCGATCTGCACGAGCACCTCGATCGCACCCAGGAATACGCCGTCGTCGTCGAAGAAGCCGTGGGCGTACTTCTTCGTATGGATCCAGCGCTCGTCGGCGCGGTAGAGCTCCTGGTCGACGTCGGCGATGACACGCTCGAGTGCTACACCACAGCCGAGCGTGCAGTGCCGGCAGCGGATCGACTCGAGGCAGAGGCGGCCGACAGCCTGCTCGGGCGTGAAGCCCAGCACCGACTCTGCCCCCTTGCTCCAGGCAACCACCCGCCGCTCCCCGTCGACCACGAAGACCGCGGCCCCGGGCAGCAGATCCGCGAGCACGCGAAACGCCTCGAGCGGCCCGAAGCGGGTCAGGAGGGTCTCGAGCTCTGGCGCTGATTCCTCAGTCATGACACGCAGTGTTTCACATGAAACAAGGTGAGACAACCAGTGTTCCATATGAAACGTGTTTGAAACAAAATCGACATTCTAAGCGCACTCAGGATCGCCTCAGCGTTTCAAGGCTGGCATCAGATGTGCAGTACCCCACCCCGGCGGCCCACGGACCGCTGCATTGGAGGACGCCATGCAGATCCGCCCCTTCTTCGACCCCGACACCTGGACGCTGACCTACGTCGTCCACGAGGACGGCGTCGGCGTCGTCATCGACTCGGTGCTCGACTTCGACTTCGCCAGCGGCCGCACCTCGACGCGCTCTGTGGACGAGGTGTCCGCGTACATCGATCGCGAGAAGCTCGAGATCGCCTACGTGCTCGACACGCACGCCCACGCCGACCACCTGAGCGCCATGCAGGTGCTCAAGGATCGCACCGGCGGCCAGACGGTGATCGGCGACGGCATTCAAGCCGTGCAGGAGACGTTCAAGAAGATCTTCCACCTCGGCGACGAGCTCGCGACCGACGGCTCGCAGTTCGACCACCTCATGAAGGGCGGCGAGACCCTCCAGGCCGGCCCGCTGGAGATCGAGGCGATCCACACGCCCGGCCACACCAAGGCCTGCCTCACCTACAAGATCGGCGACGCGCTCTTCGTGGGCGACGTGCTCTTCCAGCCCGACTACGGGACCGCGCGCGCGGACTTCCCCGGCGGCTCGGCCGACGACCTCTTCGACTCGGTGCAGCACCTCTACGAGATGCCCGGCGAGACGCGCGTCTTCACGGGCCACGACTATCAGCCCGGCGGAAGACCGCTCGAGTTCCTCAGCACGATCACCGCGCAGCGCGAGCACAATGTGCAGCTGACGGCGAAGACGGCGAAGCGCGACTTCGTCGCGTTCCGCGAGACCCGCGACGCCGAGCTCGACGTCCCGCGGCTCATCCTGCCCTCGGTGCAGGTGAACATCCGTGCCGGACGCCTGCCCGAGCCGGAGAGCGACGGCCAGTCCTACCTGAAGATCCCCGTCAACGTGATTGGAGGTGACAAGTGAGCAACGAGACCGTGCGCGAGCACACGCCCAAGGAGGCGCACGATCGCCTCGATGACTTCTACGTGATCGACGTCCGGTTCGACCATGAGATGGACGGCCCGCTGGGCTCCGTCGCCGGTGCCGAACGCATCGATCGGGTCGACCTGGCACACCGCGTCGACGACTTGGAGGGCGAGTCGCTGCTCGTCGTCTGTCGCTCCGGCCGCAGGTCGGCCGCGGCGTGCGAGGCGCTGAAGGAGCTCGGCCACGAGGACGTCACGAACCTCGCCGGCGGCATGATCGCCTGGAACGAGGCCGGGCTGCCCATCGAGCGAAAGCCGGCCCAGAGCGTCCGAGATCTCGTCGACCGGGTCGTCCACTGGTTCGGCATGATGATCATGAAGCCGCGCGAAGAGGCACAGAAGCACCTCGGTGTGAAAGGCGGCGAAGATCACGCGCACGACGACGCGCATCGCGTGCTCGAGACGGCCGCGACACACCTCGAGGGCGAGACGGCGCCACCCGATCTGCAGCGCTCGATGGACGTGTTTCGCGAGGACCTGACGCGGCTCGCAGACGACGACAAGGACGCCTAGCGGATGTCGCCCGTGGGCCTGGCGCTCGCGTTGGCGATCGGGGTGTCGCTCGGCTTCTTCGGGGGCGGCGGCTCGATCCTGACCGTGCCGCTCTTCGTGTACGCGTTCGGCCTCGAGCCGAAGGACGCGATCGCGAGCTCGCTGCTCGTCGTCGCGATCGCGAGCACGATCGGCGCGGTCCAGCACGCCCGGGCGGGCAACGTCCGCGTGCGTGAGGGCCTGGTCTTCGGCATGGCCGGCATGGTCGGCGCCTTCCTCGGCGGGCGCGTCAGCGCCTTCATCGACGGCGGTGTGCTGCTGCTGCTCTTCGCCTCGATGATGACGATCACGGCACTCGCCATGTGGCGCGGGCGCCGGGCGGCACCGCCCGCGCCCGACGAGCCCCACGACGGCGTCGACCTGGCCGCGAGCGGCCGGCTCGCCGCCCAGGGCCTCGTCGTCGGCTCGTTCACGGGCCTGATCGGTGCGGGCGGAGGGTTCTTGATCGTGCCCGCTCTCGCCCTCTGGGCCCGACTGCCGATGCCCGCTGCGATCGGCACCTCGCTCACGATCATCGTGATGCAGAGCCTCGCCGGCTTCGCGGGCCACGTCGGACACGCGCACATCGACACGGTGCTGGTCGGCTCCGTGTCCGCCATCGCCGTGGCCGGCACGCTGGTCGGCGCCACGCTGGCGAAGGGCACGGACCCCGCACGACTGCGTCGCGCGTTCGCGGGCTTCGTGCTCGCGATGGCGGCCTTCATCCTCGTGCGCGAGGGCACGCTGGTCGCGCAGACCGCGGGCGAGGCGCTGCCTCGGACCATGCCGCAGCTGGTCTTCGCTGCCGTGATGATGGCGGTCGGTCTCTGGACCGGCCGTGTGACCCGACGCGCCGAGCAGGCGGTTTGGGATCTCGAATTCGAGCAAGGAGAGGGAATATGAGTGAGTTCAACGCAATGCCGGCCTTCGCCGGTGGCCTGCTGATCGGCATCGCCGCGCTGGTGCTGGGGCGTGGCACCGGCCACGTGGCCGGGATCAGCGGCATCCTCGGTGGCCTCCTCGGTCACAAGGCGCACGATCGCCCCTGGCGGGTGTCGTTCCTCGTCGGACTGCCCGTCGGCGCGCTCGCCGTGTGGGCGGCAGCGCTCGGCGAGCGCCCGCAGATCGAGTCGGGCGCCCTGATGCTCGTCGCCGCCGGCGTGCTCGTCGGCTTCGGCACGCGCCTCGGCGGCGGCTGCACGAGCGGCCACGGCGTCTGCGGCATCGCCCGCGGCTCGAAACGCTCGATCACGGCCACCATGACCTTCATGGGCGCGGGCGCCGTCACGGTCTTCGTGATGCGCCACGTGCTGGGAGTGGGATGATGACCAGACGGCTCGTTCCGATCGTTTCCGGCCTGCTCTTCGGCGCCGGCCTCGCCCTCTCGGGCATGACGAACCCGGTGCGCGTCCAGGGCTTCCTCGACGTCGCCGGAACCTGGGATCCGACGCTCGCCTTCGTGATGGGCGGCGCGCTCGGCGTCACGATCCTCGGCCCGATCGCGCTGCGGCCGTTCAAGTCGCTGTCGAGCGCAGCCGTGCGGAAGGGGCCGCAAGCGCCCATCGATGCCCCGCTGGTCGTCGGCTCGGCGATCTTCGGCGTCGGCTGGGGAGCGGCCGGGTTCTGCCCCGGTCCCTCGATGGCGAACCTCGCAACGGGCGACCTGCGGGTCGTACTCTTCGTGGCCGCGATGGCCGCCGGCATCCTGCTCCACCGCGTATACGTCGGACTGACCACGCGGAGCGAGATCGAGGTCGAGGCGATCCTGGTGAGCGAGGACGGCTGAGCGCGAGCACGACCTGCTGATCGTCACATGGATGCCACGCACGCACCGCGTGCGTTACGACGCCGGCTCGACCTCGAGACGCACGAAGCCCCGGAAGCTCGGGATGGATGCGCGTTCACCTCCGCCGGGGCCGAGGCGCAGCGGACCGAGCCGGCCGTACAGCGCGCGCAATGCCTCCTGGGCCTCGACCTTGGCGAGGTGCGAGCCGAGGCAGAAATGCCGGCCGCCCCCGAACGCCAGGGTCGACTTGTCGGCGCGGTCGAGGTCGAAGGCGTCGGGGTCCGGGTGAACGCGCGGGTCGTGGTTGGCCGCAGCCAGCGAGACAGAGAGCGTCTCGCCCTTCGCGATCTTCACGCCGTGAAACTCCATGTCGCGGCTCGCGACGCGGCCCGAGTTGGTGACCGGCGGATCGAAGCGCAGCGTCTCGTCGGCGGCCTCTCCCACCAGGTCCAGGTCGGCGCAGAGCTTCGCCTGCTGCTCGGGGAAGTCGATCAGCGACTTCACGGCGTTGCCGATGAGATCGGTCGTCGTGACGTTGCCCGCGATCAGCAGCAGGTTGCAATGCCTCACGATCTCGTCTTCTGTGAGGCGATCGCCCTGCTCCTCGACCGTGACCATGTCGCTGATGAGATCTTCGCCGGGCGACGCGTGCCGCTTCGCGATCTCTTCGCGGAAGAACGCGTCGAGCGCCTGCTCCGCGCGCTCGGCCTCCCTCATCTGATCCTCGGTCGGCATCGGGTTGAAGCCGACGGCCACACTGACGTTGGACCATGCCTTGAAGTCCGCGTACGAAGACGTGTCGAGCCCCATCATCTCGGCGATCACCACCGACGGGATCGGGTCGGCGTAGCGCTCGATCAGATCGAAGGGCCCATCGGGCAGATCGGCCGCGAGCCGCTCGGCGATGCCGCGCACGTGCTCGCGCCAGCGCTCGACGGCCCGCGGCGTGAACGAGCGGTTCACGAGCTCGCGCAGCCGCCGATGGTCCGGATCGTCCATGAGGAGCATCGAGGGCTCCTCGTCCTCCCGACCGGCACGAGAGAGGAACGTGCGCGTGAAGGTGTCGGGGTTGGCCTTGCGCGGATCGCTCCAGAGCGAGAGATCGCGGAGGATCGCGTTCACGTCTGCGTGCCGGGTCAGGACGTAGCGCTTGAGCATGGCGTCGTAGTGCACCGGCTCGGTCTCACGAAGCCGGGCGAGGATCGGGTACGGGTCTTCACTGAAGTCGGGGTCGAGCGCAGTGAGAGCGAGCCCGGTCGGGCCGTCGTAGCCTTCGCTCATCGAGCCGGCATCGATCGTCGTGTCGCTGGCCATCAGAGCAGGCCTCCGTCGGGCGCCGGCCGGGCCCGCTGGTTGTAGAGCATCGCCTTCAGCTCCTCGATCCGCTCCTTCGTGAACCCCGACGGATCGATCGTCATGTCGGCACCCACGGCCATCCCGCGCTGCACGCCGGGCCGGGCCGAGAGCTCCTCGAACCAGCGCTTGAAATACGGAAACTCGTCGATGTCCTGGCCGTAGCTCTCGTACTTGACGGTCCACGGGTAGCTGATCATGTCGGCGATCGTGTAGTCGTCGCCCGCGAGGTAGCGGCGATCGTAGAGCCGGTTGTTCATGACGCCGAAGAGCCGGTTCACCTCGTCCTCGAAGCGGCGCACGGCGTACGACTGGTCGCCCTGGCTATCGCCGAGCCGCCGGAAGTGGCCGCACTCGCCGGTCTTCGGTCCCTGATTGGCCATCTGCCAGATGACCCACTGGTTGACCTCGGTGCGGCTGCGCAGGTCGTCGCCGTAGAAGCGGCCGGCCTTCTCGGCCAGGTACATCATCATCGCGCCGCTCTCGAAGACGGAGATCGGGTCGCCCCCGTCCTGCGGCTCGTGATCCACCAGAGCGGGCATGCGGTTGTTCGGTGAGATCGCGAGGAAGTCGTCCTGGAACTGATCGCCCGTGCCGATCGAGCAGGGGACGACCGTGTAGGGCATGCCCAGCTCTTCGAGCAGGATGGTGACCTTCTTGCCATTGGGGGTCGGCCAGAAATGCAGATCGATCATGGCGTGCTCCACGGTGGGGCCATGGAGCATCGCACAGTGGCAGACGGCGTCGCGACGGCGCTGCAGCGCCCGTCCTGGGCGGGGTGACGAAGGGGCTGGAGCGTCAGTCTTCGATGAGCACGGCGTCCAGGGGCTCGGCCTCCACCAGCGCCGCCGGCTGCACTTCGCTCGCCACGACCGCGGCCTTGGGCAGCTCCTCTTCGATCGCCGAGTCAGCAGCCAGGGGCAGCTCCTCTTCGATCGCCGAGTCAGAGGCCAGGGGCAGCTCCTCTTCCATCGCCGAGTCAGCGACCAGGGGCAGCTCCTCTTCCATCGCCGGGGCCTCCGACAGGGTCAGCTGCTCTTCGCTCGCTGGGGTCTCGGCGGACGACGGCTGCGCCTCACTCTCCGCGGCCGGGCCGGTGCTGCCGTTGCTGCTCCCGAGCGCGCGATCGAGCCGCGCGCGCATGCGGTCGATCTCGTCCTCGCTGAGCGCCTGGACGGGGCTCTCTATGCGATTCGGGTGGTTGCGGGCGGGGTCCCCGTCGTCGATCGGCGCGAGCTCCGGGAGGACCTCGATCTCGTCGACCTCCTCGGATTCGGTGATGTCGCCAATGGCGATTGCCTCGAGCTCCTCCTCGGTGGGCTCGAGAAAGGACGTCAGGCGGTCGGCCTCGGCATCACTGATGGGCACCGCCGTGGGATCGGAAGCGACGATTTCCGCGGCCGCGGGCGGGGCGGGCTCCGCTTCGACCATCTCGTCGATGCACTCGGTCGAGAAGACGAGAGCGGCGTCGTCCGGCTCGGGCCCCGGCACCGGGCCGACCTCCGAGACGTCGAGCTCGATCGAGACCGCGGCGAGGTCGGCCTCGTCGACCTCCAGCGCCTCGTCCGCATCGTCGATCTCGGCGTCGGGGTCGATCTCGCGGATCAGCGCGACGAGCTTCGCGCGCTTCGCCTCGTGCACGTCGTCGGCCGAGAGCGCCTGGTGCGCCGCCTGCACCGCGACGTGGGTGTCGAAGGGCCGCGCCAGCTCGGCCACGCGCATGGCAAGGCCTGGGGAGAGCGCGGTGTTCTCGGGGTCCACGCACATCTGCAGTGCGCGGAGCACTGCGGCGCGGTGCTCTGCCGGGTCGGGCGCGACGCGATCGGCGTGCGAAGCGCCCGGCGCATCGGCGCCCCGCTCGTGATCGGGCCCGTCGGCCTCGGCCTGTGCAGCCTCGAGCCCTGCCACGAGATCGGGCAGCAGGCGCACGAGCACCGAAGGCTCGACCAGTGACGGCTCGGACGTGCTCATGAGCTCACGGAAGTACTGTGCGGCGAGCTCGCTGGCATCATGCGCCGCGTGATGTCGCACGAGTCGAGCCGCCGAGTCGGCCGCTGCGCCGGGCTCGCCGAACGAGATCGCGACGTCCCAGAAGAAGGTGTCGGCTTCGACGTCACCGGGCTCGGCCTCGACCGACTCGCGGACGAGGAAGAACGCGGCGCCGATGTTGCCGCGCGCCTGGGCGTCCATGGCATCGCGCAGCAGACGCTTCGGCGTCGCCTCCTTCACGCCCTCGGCGACGCGACCGGCCAGCTGGCCACCGCGGCGCGCGATCGAGCCGAGGCGATCGGCCAGGCCTGCGCCTTCACCGTCGCCCATCTTGGAGGGGGCCCCTTCGCCCCGGATGCGGTCCAGCAGACCCACGTGCGCACACGCCTCCCCGACGCCGTCCCTTGCGGGCGCAGCGTACGAGCTCGTCTCTCGCTCCCATCTCTCGTTCTGAGAAGCATCGACCGGCCGAGAATGAGGCTGAACCCCGAAGGCCCTGCCCCCACCCACTGGACGCAGTTCGGGCTCTTCCGGGGCGCCACCACCGGCATCCCCGCATCACGCACCGGCAAGAAGGCGGCAGCTCGCGTGCAACTCGGGGTCTGCCCCGCTCGAGGGTGCCGCTGAACCGCTACGCGATCTCGAGGTCCCCCGGGCTCGGGCGCCCGCGATCTCCTGGTTCCAGCCGCTCCATGTAGCCGGCGTAGGCCGCCCGGATGGGCTCGACCTTGAGTGCGTCCTGCACGAGCACCGCCTTGATGCAGCCCGAGATCCATCACATCTGGCATTCGCTGTGGAAGAGGAGACTCCCGCCATGGGCCAGGTTCGTGGCGGGGCCGTACTTGAAAAAGAGGTTCGGGAGCTTCGGCGCGAGGATCCCCATGTAGGCGCCGGGCGCCTCACCCCAGTCCTCACGCAGGTCGACGCCGCGCCCTCTCCCTTCACCTCGATCGGCAGCACGAAGTCCGTCGCGCGGAAGCCGGTGGCATGGACGATGAGGTCGGGCTCGAAGCGCCCGCCGTCACCTTCGACGATGCCCGTGGCGCCGCCCTCCATTTCGCTTCCCGGCGGGCCGATACGGAGTTGGACCGCGCGACCCGGGCTCGCGAGGGCAGGCTGGCGCGGCGACGATCGCCCGAAGACGCGGCCGAAGTCACCCGCGCACGCTCCGCGTGCATTGCTAGGCTGGTCCCTGGCGGATGTGGCGGTCCTCGCCAGCTCCCTCACTGCGGAAGCGCGAGCCGAAGTCACGACCGGAGCGAGAGCCGGGACGAAGCGCAGGGCAGAGTGAAGAGAGGCACCCCATGTTCGCCGCCGCCGAGTCCGGCCGACGCATCGATGCCGACACCTTCGACGCACGTGTCCCCGAGCTGCGCGTCGGACTCCTGAACGCCCAGTTCGATCTGCGCCGGGCCGACTTCCCGGTCATGGTGCTCGTCGACGGCGACGACCGACTCGCGTGCAATCTCATCCTCCAGGGCATCGGCGAGTGGCTCGACGCCCGGCACATCGTGATGCACGTGCTCGGCGACCGCACCGAGGCCGAACGTCTGCGGCCCCACGACTGGCGCTACTGGGGCCGCCTGCCCCGCGCGGGACAGACCGCGGTCTTCGTGCACAGCTGGGCCCATGATCTGATCAGACAGGCCGCGATGGGCGAGATCGACGAAGCCGGGCTCGAACATCAGATCAGGCGGGTTCGCGCCTTCGAGCGCACGCTGGTCGACGAAGGGACCCTGCTGCTGAAGTTCTGGTACCACCTCCCCCGCGCAGAGCTCGGCAAGCGGCTCGAGAACGGCTTCGCGGCCAATCAGCCCAAGTGGCGACTCGGCGAGGAGGTCGAGCGCCTCTACGAAAGCTACGAAGAGGCGATCGCGCTCGCCGAGCGCGTGGTGGGCGCCACCAGCACCGGCACCGCTCCCTGGCACGTCATCGAGAGCAGCGATACCCGCTATGCCGGCCTCGCGACCGCGGAGCGCGTGCTCGCCGACTTCACGAGCCGGCTCGACGCGGCGGGCATCCACCGTGACGAGCGGGATGCCCGCGCACCCGAGCCCGTCGCGCGCATCACCGATCTCGAGGCAGATCCGCACGACGGCGACGCAGAGACGCGGCCACGTCGCGTCCTCGACGCGGTCGACCTGGGTACGCGCATCGAGAAGGACACCTACGCGAAGAAGCTCGCCCGCAACCAGGTGAAGCTCGACTCGCTCTTCACCGAGGCGGACGACCTCGGCATCTCGACGGTGCTCGTCTTCGAGGGCTGGGATGCCGCGGGCAAGGGCGGGACGATCCGGCGGCTCTGCCGGCGCATCGACCCGCGCCTCTACCGCGTGATCCCCGTCGGCGCGCCGACACAAGAAGAGCTCGCTCATCACTATCTCTGGCGCTTCTGGCGCCACGTACCGCGCGCCGGCCGCATGACGATCTTCGATCGGAGCTGGTATGGCCGCGTGCTCGTCGAGCGCGTCGAAGGCCTGGCCGACGACGCGACCTGGCAGCGAGCCTACGAGGAGATCCGCGACTTCGAGTCGCAGCTCGCCGAGGCGAACGTCCTGGTGCTGAAGTTCTGGCTCCACCTGAGCCCCGAGGAGCAGCTGCGCCGCTTCGAGGCCCGCGCCAAGACGCCGTACAAGAAGTACAAGATCACGGACGAGGACTTCCGCAATCGTGCGCGCTGGGAGGACTACGAGACCGCCGTCGACGAGATGGTGGGCCGGACCAGCACCCGCGCCTGCCCCTGGCACCTCGTGCCCGCCGAGCAGAAGCGGGCCGCCCGACTCGAGGTGATCGAGACGGTTCGCAAGCGGCTCGGCAAGCTCGTGAAGGCGAAGCGTGCAGAGGCCAAGGCGCCCCCCGACGCTCAGCTCGGATAGCTCTCCAGGATCTCTTCGCAGCGCCGCTCGAACGCGGGACGCAGCGGCGGGTGCGTGAAGACGTAGAAGTCGCCCTGCTCGATCGCGCGGGCGACCTGCTCGCCGACGTCTCCCGGATCGGTGCCCGATTCGATGATCGACTGCATCGGGGTGGTGTCGGTGGCCCCGCCTCCGTGGCGCTCCGGTCTGTGCCGCGGGCTCGTCTCGAGCAGCGACGTCTTCACGATCCCCGGGCAGAGCACCGAGAGGCCGACCTTCGTGCCTTCGAGCTCGAGCCTCAGGCACTCGCTGAGCCCGACGACGGCGAACTTGGTGGCCGTGTAGATCGAGAGCCCGGCGACGGGCACGTGGCCGGAAACCGACGCAGTGTTGACGACGTGCGTCTCCTCGTCGAGGGCCTTCAGCCGTGGCAGGAAGAGGCGCAGACCGTTCACCACGCCCACGACGTTGAGCTCGAGCAGCCACTCCCAGTCGGCGCGCGCAGTGTCCTCGAGGGCGCTCACCGTGAACGCACCGGCATTGTTCACCACGACGTGGACGTCGCCGAGCTCGGCGGCCGTCGCGTCTGCCGCCTGCTCGAGGCTCGCCTCGTCGGTGACGTCGCAGCGCACGCCGATGGCGCGCCGGCCGGCGGCCTCGATCTCGGCAGCCGACGCGAGCGCCGCGGTCTCGTCGATGTCCGCGAGCGCGACCGCCGCGCCGCGCCACGCGAGGCTTCGCGCAATGGCGAGGCCGATGCCGCTCGCGCCGCCGGTCACGAAGGCGACCTTCCCCTTCAGATCCTGCATCGTCTGCTTCCTCTCGTGGGTGGCTCCGGGTCGGTCCGTGGGTGCGCGCCCGTTCGAGCGCCTCGTGTGTGAGGGGTGGAGCCGCGACCTTCAGCCGAGCGTCAGCGGCAGCTCCAGATGGGTCCGGTACACGTGGTCCCGGTGCTCGATGAGGATCGGGTCGAGGGCGTCGCGCGTCGCCGCCTCCACCGACCCGAAGGCGGCACGCATGGCATCCGGCATCGGGCATTCCTCCTTCGGCAGCGGCTGCAGGAGCGCCATGAACGTCGCCGAGTAGATGTCGACGGCGCTGAGTCGATCACCGAGGTAGTACCTGGAGCCTGCGTCGCGCTGGGCATGGAGTCGCCGCGCGAGCATCTGCAGCAGCTCGACCACACGCGCGCTGACGTCGCCGGCGTCTTCGGCCCGGTAGCCGTATTTGTCGCCGAGATACTTCGCGACCGGCGCAGGGAAGCCGCCACCGCCGCTCAAGCCGGCATGGATCCCTTCGAGCCTCCGCAGCCAGCCGAGGCCCAGCTCGCCGCAGATCTCGTGGGAGAGACCGAACACGAGCGCGCGGCTCTCGGCGTCGGACGGAAGCAGCGGAGGCTCGGGCGCCAGACGCTCTGCGAACAGCAGGATCTCGGCCCAGCCCGAGCGCGGCGCCTCGCCTTCGTACATCGCGACGGGGCCACTCGCACAGCCGATCCACTGAATGAGCTCGGCGTTGCGCTGGTCGAGCCGAACCGCCACCCACGGAATCTGCTTCACGTGGAGGATGCCCTTCGCCGCTTCGCCCCATGGACTCGGCACGCCGGTCACCACCACCATGCGCAGTCCATCCCGGTCGCGCGCCTCTTCGAAGTCGACGAACTCGACGGGCATGTGCCCTCCCCTCTCTCGACCTCCGAGAGTAGCGGCGCGGCTCGACCTTCGGCACGCACCCTGGGATAGGATCTCGGGCACCCGACCACCCACCCAGCCGCGCCCACCGCCGCGCCAAGGAGCATCGATGCAGCCCCTCGAAGAGGTCGCCCCCGCGTTCGTCGAGATGGCCCACCAGATCGTGTGGGCGAGCGTCGCCACCGTCGACCGAAGGGACCGGCCGCGCAGCCGCGTCCTGCACCCGATCTGGCAGTGGGACGGCAGCTCGCTCGACGGCTGGGTCGCCACTGGTCCGACGCCCCTCAAGCGCGCGCACCTCGAGCGCTCGGCCCATCTGTCGATCAACTACTGGACGCCCAGCCAGGACACCTGTGTCGCCGAGTGTCGCGCGCAGTGGTGCTTCGATCTCGAGACCCGCGAGCGGATATGGAACCTGTTCAAGGACACCCCCGCGCCCGTTGGGTATGACCCGGCGATCATCCCCGGCTGGGAGAAGCCGAGCGACGATGCCTTCGCCGTGCTGAAGCTCGAGCCATGGCGACTGCGCGTCTTCCCCGGCACGGTGCTGATGGGCCAGGGCGGCGAGGTGCTGACCTGGCAGGCAGAAGGCAGCTGAGAGAAGGCGACTCCGCGATCGCGGGTTGGGCTCGGCGAGCTTCATCGTCCGGCAACACGGATCCGAATCCGCGGACTCCATCGACCGGCAACACGCTTCCGACTCCGCAGACTCCATCGACCGGCAACACGCTTCCGACGTTCCGCAGTTCTGCGTCGGAATCCGGTGAGAATCCGACGCCTCGCAAGCAACTGCGCGACGAAGTCCGGCGGATGGTGCGGATTCCACTTTTCTTGCGACGAGATGTGCCGTTGGTTCTGATCTCGGCGCGCACCGCTGCGTTCAGCGGTGTTCGTGCGTCGGGTCAGGAGCCCCATTTTGAGCCCGAGACGAGGCGAACAGACGCCCAAGCACCTCCGCCCGGCCCCGGCTGGGCGGTGCGCCCGCGCCTGCGTCGCGGCGC
>CAYYSY010000084.1:0-13781 GCA_964474355.1 uncultured Spirochaetaceae bacterium
ATCCGGCGCTGATGAAGGCCTTCGTCGCTGCCGTGCGCGCGGCAGAGGATCCGGAGACGGTCGAGCACCGAGAGGCTTGAGCGGATGCACTCGCGCGCCGCAACCCGAAAGAGAGCGCCACGATGAAGAGTGAGGCGGACGCCTACGGCAAGTTCGGCGAGTTCGGGGGCGTCTACGTCCCCGAGATGCTGATGAGTGCGCTCGAGGAGCTGAACGAAGCCTGCCGGACGATCCTGCCGTCGAAGGCGTATCGCGAGGAGCTCGATCATCTGCTCTCGACCTACGCGGGGCGGCCGACGCCGCTCACGCTGGCCGAGCGCATGACGGCGGACGTCGGCGGCGCGAAGATCTATCTGAAGCGCGAGGATCTCGCGCATACCGGCGCGCACAAGATCAACAACGTGCTCGGCCAGGCGCTGCTGGCGAAGCACATGGGCAAGCCGCGGGTCATCGCCGAGACCGGAGCCGGGCAGCACGGCACGGCGACCGCTACGGCCTGCGCGCTGCTCGGTCTCGAGTGCGAGATCTACATGGGCGCCGAGGACGTGCGTCGGCAGGCGCTCAATGTGTTTCGAATGGAGCTGCTGGGGGCGCGCTGCAACCCGGTCGAGAACGGGTCGCGCACGCTGAAGGACGCCATCAACGAGGCGATGCGCGACTGGGTCACCCACGTCGAGGACACGTACTACTGCGTCGGGTCGGTCATGGGGCCGCACCCGTACCCGACGCTCGTGCGTGACTTCCAGCGCGTGATCGGAGTCGAGGCGCGCGCCCAGATCCTCGAGGTCGAAGGACGCCTGCCCGACGCGTGCGTCGCGTGCGTCGGAGGTGGCTCGAATGCGATGGGCCTGTTCCATCCCTTCGTCGAGGACGAAGACGTGCGCCTCATCGGCGTCGAGCCGGGCGGCGAAGGGCTGCATACGAATCGCCACGGCGCCACGCTCGCCGAGGGCGTGCCGGCGATCTTTCACGGCAAGCGCACGTACGTGCTCTCCGACGATGACGGGCAGATCTGCGAGGCGCACTCGATCTCGGCGGGGCTCGACTATCCGGGCGTCGGGCCGGAGCACGCGTATCTGCGGGACATCGGCCGGGCCGAGTACGAGGTGATCACGGACGACGAGGCCCTCGATGCCTTCCTGTACCTGTCGCAGACCGAGGGCATCATTCCGGCGCTCGAGTCTGCGCACGCGGTGGCCCACGCGCGCAAGCTCGCGGCGCAGCTCTCCCCCGATGCGATCGTGGTGGTGAACCTCTCCGGCCGTGGCGACAAGGACGTGGCCGAGGTGCGCGACATCCTGGCGCGTGAGGGGCGCAGCCCGCTGCACGCCGGACACCCGAAGCGGGGTGACCGGTGAGCCGCATCGCCGCGCGATTCGAGACGCTGCGCGCCCGAGGCGAGACGGCGCTGATCCCGTTCATCACGGCCGGCGATCCCGATCTGGAAACGACGGCGCAGCTGGTGCTCGCCATGGCGGAGTCGGGGGCGGACCTGATCGAGATCGGCGTTCCCTTCTCGGATCCGATCGCAGAGGGGCCCACGATCCAGCGAGCGAGCGAGCGGGCGCTCGCGAAGGGCGCGAGCCTGCGGGCGATCCTCTCGCTCGTCGCCCGACTTCGCGACCAGGTCGAAATTCCCCTGCTGCTGATGGGCTACGCGAATCCGCTGCACGCGATGGGTGCGGAGGCATTCGCCGAGGCCGCGGCGAACGCGGGGGTCGATGGCATCATCATCCCCGACCTGCCGCCCGAGGAGGGCGAGCCCTTCTTCGCCCCGTGCCGCGAGCGTGGCATCGACCCGGTGCTGCTCGCGAGCCCGACGACGAGGCCCGAGCGGCTGAAGCGGCTCGTGGGGGAGACTCGAGGCTTCCTCTACTACGTGTCACTGCAGGGTGTCACGGGCGCTCGGTCCGAGCTGGCCGAGGGCATCGAGGGGATGGTCGGCCAGGCGAAGGCAGCCGGCGACGTTCCCGTTTGCGTCGGCTTCGGCATCTCGACGCCCGAGCACGCGGCCCGCGTCGGGGCGTTCGCCGACGGCGTGGTGGTGGGCAGTGCGTTCGTCGACGTGATCGAGCAGGCGCCGAGCCCCGGGGCCGCCGTCGATGCCGTGGCGAAGCTCGTCGCCGAGCTGAAGGCGCCTCTGCGGCCCTGAGTGAACGGCCGGCAGCGCCTCGGCCACTTTCTTCAGAACGGGCCCCGGGCGAACGGCCGCCTGCGCCTCGGCCACTTTCTCCAGAATGGGCCCTGCGCGAACGGCCACCTGCGCCTCGGCCACTTTCTCCAGAATGGGCCCTGCGCGAACGGCCGCCTGCGCCTCGGCCACTTTCTCCAGAATGGGTGGGTGAGTCGTACCGCGAGCCCTCAAGGGTCGCTGCGGGCCGTCCGATGGATGGCGTGCGGCCTGCCACCACGCACCCACGGGCTCGGTCGTGAAAGGAATCTTTCATGAAGGACGGACACACCACCAAGCTGCCCCGCGGCGAGACCCTCGGCCGCATCTTCCTCGCGACGCACCGTGCGACGCTCGTCGTGGTGGAGGGCACGGGCGCCGGTGCCGAGTACGAGATCCAGGAGAACGGCATGACCGTGGGGCGCGGCCCCGGCGTGGACATCACCCTTCAGGACCAGGCGATGTCGAAGACGCATGCGGCCTTCGAGCCGGCGGCCAATGGCGTGCGCGTCCGCGACATGGGCAGCACCAATGGCATCGCGGTCAATGGCAGCCGGGTGGACGCGGCCGACCTCAAGCACGGCGATCGGATCGAGATCGGGTCGCACGTGTTCCAGTACCTGCTCGAGTCTTCGGAGCGGGTGCCTACGTACGACCTGGACATCTCGTAGAGCTTCGCTCCGGAACCCGGTGCCACCTCGGGCGTAGGTTCGCGGGCCTGGTTGCCAGGGTCGCGTATTCGGGGCGTCGTCCTCGCCTTACGCGCGGCTGCGGGTCGGCACACCGACGCCTTCGCTCATCGCGTCGTCCGCTGCAACGACAGAGCCGCGCTCCAAGCTGCGGGCGACACCCCGAATACGCGATGGGGGGACGCGAAGCTCCGCGTCTCGTTCGGCGTTGGGCGCCACGATCGCTTCGCTCGAACCCATCGACTCTCGGCTTCAGCGCCTCGGGTCGATCTCGGTGTGGGCTTCGGGGCGGGGTAGGGGGTCAGGCCTCTTCGGCGTCTTCCGGCTCCGCGGAGGCGGCGGGATCGTAGGCGAGCTCTTCGTAGAGCTGCTCTACCTGCTCTCTCGTGTCGTCGCGGTGGCCGGAGTTGTCGATCACGTGGGTGGCCATGCGGCGCTTCTCGTCGATGTCGAGCTGGGCCTTCACTCGGCGCTCGGCCTCGGCTTCGTCGCAGCCGTCTCGCTGCATCGTGCGGAAGATCTGGACCTGACGCGGGACCCAGACGGCGACCAGGGCGTCGTAGTCGAAGGCCACGGCACTGCCGGTCCCCGCCTGCTTGCCCTCGAAGAGAAGCGGGATGTCGAGCACGACGAGCGGGTGGCGATCCTCCACGCCCTGCTCTGTGCGGCGGATCATCTCTGCGATGACCGGCGGGTGCATGATCTCGCCGAGCGCCTTGCGGGCACCCGGGTCGCGGAAGACGATGTCGCCCAGCGCGGCCCGGTCGAGCGCGCCATCGGGGTCGAGCATGTGATCGCCGAAGGCTTCGGCGATCTCACGTAGCAGGGGCATGCCCGGCGCCTGCAACTCGTGCACGATGAGGTCGGCGTCGACGATCAGTGCGCCGAGCTCTTCCAGCATGGCGCTCACCGTGCTCTTGCCCGAGCCGATGCCGCCCGAAAGTCCGACGATCGGGATCATGCAGAGAGGATCGCAGGCCCTGGGCCGAGCCTCAAGCCGGGGGCGGCTCGCCCGTGGGAGGCGCAGCGACGACGCAGTTCTTTCCCTGCGCCTTGGCGTCGTAGAGGGCGCGGTCGGCCGCCTGGAAGAACGCACGCCGATCGCCCTCGTAGGTCGCGACCCCGATCGAGAGGGTCACACGGATCGGGCGCATCGAGTCGTCGACGATGTGGCTCGAGCCCTCGACCGACATGCGGATCTTCTCCGCCATGGAGATCGCGCCCTCGTGCGTCGTGCCCGTGGCGAGAATGACGAACTCCTCGCCGCCGTAACGGGCCAGGAGATCACTCTCCCGGACGGACTCCATCAGGATGTTCGCGACACCCACGAGCAGCTCGTCCCCCGCCGAGTGGCCGTAGAGGTCGTTCAGCCGCTTGAAGTCGTCGAGGTCCATCAGGATGATCGAGAGCGGCTCGCCGGTGCGGCCGATGCGCTTGATCTCGCGGGTCAGGTGGTCCTGGAAGTAGCGGTGGTTGTGGAGCTTGGTGAGCCCGTCCGTGATCGAGAGCTGCGCGAGCACCTCGTTGGCCCGCTGTAGCTCCTCGTTCTGATCGGTGAGCCGCCGCTGGTCGTCCTCGATCTCGGTCGAGTTGCGGCGCAGCTGGGCCAGCATGTCGTTGAAGGTGCGGATGAGAAGGCCGATCTCGTCGTTCGCCCGCACGTCCGGGATCGCGTGATCGAAGTCGCCGCGCGAGATCCGTCGTGCGCCCTCGGACAGGGCGCGGATCGGGCGCATGATGGCTGCGGTGATCTTGTAGGCGAGGAAGCTGAAGACGAGGATGATCACCAGGTCCGAGATGAAGATCCGGCTCACGACGGCGAGCACCGGCGCGAACGCGACGTCGAAGGGCGCCTCGACGAGCAGGGTCCAGTGACCGTGGGGCATGGGGCGGGCCGCACCGAGCACGTGGGCCTGGGTCGAAGTCGTGTACTCGTGCACCCGGCCGTCCGCGATGCGGGCCAGTCGATCCGTCGAGACCTCCGGGCGGAACGCCTGATCGCTCGTCGCCACGACCCGGCCATCCGCAGCCACCAGGGCAAGGCGCGCGCTGCCCTCGTGCGCGGTCGCAACGAGCGTGGCGGCGAAGCGGTCGACGTGGTGCCGCGCTGCGATCCAGCCGTGGGGCGAGTCGGTCGGTCCGATCGGGACGAGCAGCGCCACATCCATCGATCCGCCTCGTGCGTCGGCGAGGGTAATCGCCAGATGCGTCTCACCCGGCGCGGCGCCCGCCACGGCTCGCACCGCGCCTGCCCGGGTCGCGTCGTCGATCGGGCCGACGGAGGAGACGGGGACGCCCCGGTCGTCCAGCACCAGCAGGGCGTCGAAGTCGGGCATCCACTCGAGGCGCTCCTCGAGGATCTTGACCAGCCTGCCTTGGCGTGGATTCGAGCGAGCCATCTCGCTCTCGAGTCGCGCGTCGTGAGCTGCGGCCCGCGCGTGCGCCTCGAACTGCTCGATGAGCGATGAGAGGGCTTCGATCCGCACCTCGAGGATGGCGGGGAAGCGGCGGTCGAGCTCGGCGCGAAGCTGACTGTGGATCGCATGGATCGAGATCCAGCTGACCACGAGGGCGCTGAGGAAGGTGGACATGAAGACGAAGAAGATGATTCGCGTCGACAGGCTGTTGAAGACCTGCCTCCGCGCCCTCGGGGAGCGGCTGGGGCCGGGGCCGGCTTCCTGTAGATCGGGCATCGACGCACTCGCTGGCGAGAGACGAGGCTCGTATCGGCCTCGGGCGCTCGGATCTTGACGTGCACCTAACAGCCGAAAACCGTTTGAGAATCAGCTCCTTGACAGGATCTTGCTCAAGTCGGGTGCCGGGCCACGCCGAAACGCGGGGAATCGCCTCAACCCATTGATCTGGCGAACGAATCCCGGGCTTCATGATTGCCACGGCGCGGGCCGTCGGATATATTGCGCCAGCAATTTCGGGGGGTTAGCGGTTCTCGAGCGTCTCGGGGTTCCGGTCGATCCAGTCCTCCGGTCGTTCATCGGGCGGCGGAGGGCTCGTGGGCCGTCCCCGTTCTTCACCAGCACACGGTCTCGGCGTCCGTGCGCTTCCAATCACGGGACTCACTCCCTGCGCGCGGGCAAGTCGGCCGCGTCTCGATCTCGGAGTGAAGGACCACGCGCACGTCCGGAACGGTCACCGGGCGCGCACTGTCGCGAGCGAAGACCCAGACGGAGCGAGACGAGCGCAGCCATGGCCAAGACCGAGGATGCCAACCCTTCCAACGACCCGGATCTCGACTGGCGATTGGGAGAGCTGCGCGCGCAGATCGACGAGGTCGATCGCGGCATCCTCGATCTGCTGAATCGCCGCGCGGAGCTCGTGCGCGAGGTCGGTGAGGCGAAGCAGGGGGGTCGGCGCAGCCCCGTCTACGTCGCCGCGCGCGAGCGGGACCTCGTCGACGCGCTGATCGAGCGCAACCCCGGCCCCTTCCCCAACGACGCGATTCCCCACGTGTTTCGGGAGATCATCTCCGCGACTCGCTCGCTCGAAGAGCGGGTGCGAGTCTCGTTCCTCGGACCCGAGGGCACGTTCAGCCACCAGGCGGTGCTGCGACAGTTCGGCTCGCAGGTCGATCTGGTGCCCGTGCGGCACATGCGCGACGTGGTCACCACCACGGAACGCGGCGAGTCGCATTTCGGAGTGATTCCGGTCGAGAACACGATCGAGGGCGCGATCAATGCGACGTACGACGCGCTGGTCGAGGCAGAGGTCACGATCTGCGGGGAGCTGACCCTCGAGGTGTCCCAGAATCTGCTGTCGCAGTCGGGTCGCATCGAAGACGTGAAGCTCGTGGCGTCCCATCCCCAGCCCCTCGCCCAGTGCCAGCACTGGCTCGAGCGGAACCTGTCCAGCGTCGAAACCCAGGACACGACGAGCACGGGCGCCGCAGCGCAGATGGCGGTCGACGACCCCGGCGTGGCAGCGATCGGGAGCGCGGTCGCGGCGGATGCCTATGGCCTCGAGTTCGTCGCGCGCGACATCCAGGATCATCTGGGCAACACGACCCGCTTCCTCGTGATCGGCAAGACGCCGCCGAAGCCGAGCGGCAACGACGTGACGTCGGCGGCCTTCACCACGCAGCACGAGTCGGGCGCGCTCTACGAGCTTCTCGCGCCCTTTGCGGAGCACGGCGTGAGCCTGACCGCCGTGCAGTCGCGGCCCATGAAGGGCAAGCCCTGGGAGTACGTGTTCTTCGTCGACGTCGAGGGCCACGAGAGCGACGAGAACGTCGCGCGCGCACTCGACGCGGCCGCCGCGCGTGCCCACTCGCACAAGGTGCTGGGCTCGTACCCGCGCGGCCTCGATCCGAGGCGGTCGCAGATCGGGAGGCGTTCGTGATGGCGCTCCGCGATCTGGTGAACGAGCACATTCGTGAGCTGAAGCCCTACGAGCCCGGCAAGCCGCTCGAGGAGCTCGAGCGCGAGCTCGGCATCAGCGACTCGGTGAAGCTCGCGTCGAACGAGAACCCCCTCGGCCCGTCGCCGAAGGCGCTCGCGGCCATGCAGGGCGCGATCGGCGAGGTCTATCGCTACCCCGACGGCGCGTGCTTCGAGCTGCGCCGGGCGCTCGCGCAGCGGCTCGGCGTGGGCGAGAGCCAGCTCGTCTTCGGCTGCGGCGGGGACGAGATCCTCGAGCTGGTCGCGAAGACGCTGCTTCGGCGCGGCGATGAGGTCGTCTACGGCTGGCCGTCGTTTGCGATGTACCCGATCGTGACGAAGGGCATGGGCGCGGTGCCGGTGCAGGTGCCCCTCGATGCCGACTTCACGTACGACCTCGACGCGATCCTGGCCGCGATCACCGACCGCACGCGCGTCGTGATGCTCTGCAACCCGAACAATCCGACCGGGACGAGCTTCGGCGCCGACGCCTTCGACGCGTTCGTGGCGCAGCTGCCCGACGACGTCGTACTCGTCGTCGACGAGGCGTACTTCGAGTTCGTCCGCCGCGAAGACTTCCCCGACGTGGTGGCGCTCACCAAGACGCGCCCGGGAACGCTCGTGCTGCGCACGTTCTCGAAGATCTACGGTCTCGCGGGGCTGCGAATCGGCTACGGCATCATGGACGCCGAGCTCGCGAGCTACCTGGAGCGTGCGCGCCACCCCTTCAATGTGAACCGGCTGGCCGAGGTCGCGGCGCTCGCCGCCCTCGACGACTTCGAGCACGTCGAGAAGACGCGCGCCATCAACGATGCCGGGGCGCGTTACCTGACCGAGGAGCTCGAGCGGCTCGGCTGCCGGGTCTGGCCGACGGACGCGAACTACGTGCTCGTCGAGATCGGCCCCGACTACTACGACAAGCTGCTGCGCCAGGGCGTCATCGTGCGACCGATGGCCGGCTTCGGCCTGACGAGCCATCTGCGCGTTTCGATCGGCACGGCGGACGAAAACGAGCGCCTGATCAAGGCGATCCAGCGTATTCGCGAGGCCGAGGCATGAGCGCGCATCCGGTGCAAGGAAAGGGGTCGCTGGCATGAGCGCGCATCCGATGCACCGAAGGGGGCCGCTGGCATGAGCGCGCGTCCGATGCACCGAAGGGGGCCGCTGGCATGAGCGCGCGTCCGATGCACGGAAAGAGGTCGCTGGCATGAGTGCGCCGCGATTCGAGAAGCTGGCCGTGATCGGCCTGGGGCTGCTCGGCGGCTCGGTCGCGCTGGCCGCGCGCGAGCGCGGGCTCGCTCTGCGCGTCGCAGGCGCCGGTCGACGCAGGCCGCCGCTCGAAGATGCCCTGGCGCGCGGCCTGGTCGACGAGATCGGGAGCGTCGAAGAGTCCGTCTCCGGTGCCGATCTGGTCGTCGTCGCGACCCCGGTGGGCGCGATGCCGGCGACCCTCCAGGCGGCCGCGGCGCATCTGACCCCCGGCGCGATCGTCACCGACGTCGGGAGCGTGAAGGGCCCGCTCGCCGACTCGCTCCCGGGGATCCTCCCGCCCGGCGTCGAGTACGTCGGCGCGCACCCGATGGCTGGCAGCCACGAGAAGGGCAACGCGCACGCGCGCGCCGACCTGTTTCGCGGTGCGTGCTGCGTCGTCACGCCGATTCCGAGCACGAACGCCGAAGCGTTGGCGCGGGTGCGCGGCTTCTGGGAGGCGCTCGGTGCGCGGGTGATCGAGCGCTCGCCGGGCGTGCACGACGACGAGGTCGCCTGGGTGAGCCACGTGCCGCACGTGCTGGCCTTCGCCTTCGCCCACGCGCTCGGCCAGGCGCCCGCGCAAGTCGGTGAGATGGCGGGCAGCGGCTTCCGCGACTTCACCCGCATCGCGAACAGCGACGCGGAGCTCTGGGGCGAGATCCTCAGCAGCAACACCAAAGCCCTGATCGGGCCCATCGAAGCCTTCAAGGGGGCTCTCGGCGAGCTGGCGCACGTGATCGAGCACGGCGACGCCGAGGCCCAGGAACGATTTCTCTCGTCGGCCCGCGAGGCCCTGGCCGCAGCCGCGGCGCACGCCTCGAATGCCGGTGAGCGAAGCACCCCGGATGACCGGGACCGAAACGAAGATGTACCAAACGGGCCCGGATGACCGGGTCTGAAACCACAACCAACGATCAGGTCGGCGAGAGCCGTCGGCCCCAACTGGAGCAACCAACCAACCCATGAGCAACACAACCACTGAATCGGCGAGTGCCGGCAGCTTTGCCGACCTCTTCGAGAAGAGCGAACAGAAGATCAAGGAAGGCGAGATCGCCAAGGGCAAGATCCTGTCCATCGACAAGGATTACGTCCAGGTCGACGTCGGCTTCAAGAGCGAAGGGCTCGTCCAGGCCTGGGAGTTCATGAACGAAGACGGCACCATGGCCATCGAGGTCGGCGACGAGGTCGAAGTGCTCGTCGAAGAGACCGAGGACGAGGACGGCCGCATCCTCCTGTCGAAGGAGAAGGCGGAGCGCCTCAAGGTCTGGGACGACATCAGCGCCGCCTACGAGGCCGACGAGCCCGTCGAGGGCACGATCATCGCCCGCGTCAAGGGCGGTCTTTCCGTCGACATCGGCGTCAAGGCCTTCCTCCCCGGCTCTCAGGTCGACCTGCGCCCCGTGCGCAACCTCGAGGGCATGCTGGGCGAGAAGTTCAGCTTCAAGATCATCAAGTTCAACAAGCGCCGCGGGAACATCGTGCTCTCGCGCCGCGCCCTGCTCGAGACCGAGCGCCGGCGCATGCGCGACTCGACCTTGCAGACGCTCGAAGCGGGGCAGATCCTCGACGGCGTGATCAAGAACCTCACCGACTACGGTGCGTTCATCGATCTCGGTGGCATCGACGGCCTGCTCCACATCACCGACATGAGCTGGGGACGCATCAACCACCCCAGCGAGCTGTTCAACGTCGGCGACGAGATCAAGGTCAAGGTGCTGAAGTTCGACCCCGAGAACGAGCGGGTCTCGCTGGGACTCAAGCAGATCCAGCCCGATCCGTGGGTCGATGCGGCGCTTCGCTACCCGCTGGGCGTCCGGATCAACGGCAAGGTCGTTTCGCTGACCGACTACGGCGCGTTCATCGAGCTCGAGCCGGGTATCGAGGGCCTGGTGCACGTCAGCGAGATGTCGTGGACCAAGCGGGTCAAGCATCCGTCCAAGATCGTGAACGTGAGCGACGAGGTCGAGGCGGTCGTGCTCGACGTCGACGAGCGCAACCGCAAGATCTCGCTCGGCATGAAGCAGATCGAGGACAACCCGTGGACGGTGATCGAGCAGCAGTACCCGGTCGGCGCGCGGGTGAAGGGCGTGGTGCGAAACATCACGAACTTCGGCGTCTTCATCGGGCTCGACGAGGGCATCGACGGTCTGGTGCACGTCTCGGACATCTCGTGGACGGAGCAGATCAAGCACCCGAGCGAGAAGTTCCAGAAGGGTGACGAGATCGACGCAATCGTGCTGAAGATCGACAAGGAGAACGAGAAGTTCTCCCTCGGCATCAAGCAGCTCGAGCCCAACCCGTGGGACGACATCCAGAAGAAGTACTCGGTGGGCAGTGAGATCACCGGTCCGGTCACGAGCATCACCGACTTCGGTGTGTTCGTGCAGCTGGACGAGGGCATCGAGGGGCTGATCTACAGCTCCGAGCTCGCCGAAGAACGGGTGGAGACTCCGGGCGACCACTTCAAGGAGGGTCAGGAGGTCAAGGCCCTCGTGGTCAAGGTCGATCCGGCGGAGGGGAAGATCTCCCTGTCCATCCGGGCGCTCACCGACAAGGCACAGCGCGCTGCGCTGAAGGAGCACGCCGTCCAGCAGGCGCAGACTCAGACGACGACTCTGGGCGATCTGCTGGCCGAGAAGCTCGGCGCCAAGTCGGAGGACGCCGAGGAGTAGGTCATTCGGGCGCCGTCCGGGGCTTCGGTCCCGGGCGGTCTGCCCGGTCGATCGGTCGACTGCGAATCGTGGCGTGCAGTCGATGCGAGCAGTTGGGATGGCCACGTTGGGGGGTGCGTCCGGTTCGCCGGGCGCCCAAGACTCGGGCGGGGGAAAGATGACCAAGAGTGGTTTGATCGAGGAGGTGGCCCGGCGCACGCCGCACATCTCCAAGAAGGACACCGAGGTCGTGGTCAACACGATCTTCGACTCGATGATCGAAGCCCTGCGCACGGGCGACCGCATCGAGATCCGGGGATTCGGCAGCTTCCAGGTCAAGATCCGCGAAGCGAGAGATGGCCGGAACCCCAAGACGGGTGAGCCCGTACACATCAGCGCCAAGCGCACCCCGTTCTTCAAGGTGGGCAAGGAGCTGAAGGAAATGGTGGACAACGCGCCCGATCCGCTGCCGGATTCGGACGGGGACGCCGACTGATCCGCATCGGAGCTTCGACGGGGCCGGAGCGCGCTGTCGAGGGGGGGCGCCGATGACCGTGATTCGCAGACTGCTGTCGGTAGGGCTCTTCGTGGCCCTGCTGGCCTCGGGCTGGTCGTTCGCCGCGGGCAACGATCAGACCGTGGCCGTGGACTATCTGTTCGGCACGACCGAGGCCTTGCCGGTCTGGCTCGTCGTCGGCGGCGCGTGGACGCTCGGCGTCGGCCTGTCCGGGGTCTATCTCGGCCTCGCCCTGCTGAAGGACCGCGTCGAGATCCGTCGCCTGCACCGCGCGATCCGTGGCCTCGAGGGCGAGCTGCGCGACTTCCGCAACAAGCCGATTCACGACGCGCTCGCCGCCGACACCATGGTCGACACCGCGACCGACGATGCGTTGCCGCCCGTGGCCTCGAGCTCGGCCGGCAGAGGCCGGTAGCCGCCGTGGGCCTCCGGTCGACGCTTCGACGCTGGCGGCACTCGCACGGTCCGCCGGAGCTGCTGCTCCGCCGTGCCCTGCGAGATCTCGTCGCCGGCGACGACGAGGCGGCGGAGGAGCGGCTCCTCGGCCTCGTGAAGCATCACACGGAGGAGGTCGACGCGTATCTCGCGCTCGCGGAGATCTTTCGCCGGCGGGGTGAGGTCGGTCGCGCCATCGCGCTGTATCAGAATCTGAACTTGCGAAACGACCTCGACACGGAGCAGCGCGTGACGGTGCTCATCGGACTCGGCCGGGCCTTCGAGACCGGCGGCTACGGCCCGCGAGCCATCGCGACCTTCGAGCAGGTGCTCGAGCGCGAGTCCGACGACCCGGCTGCGCTCGACGGGCTCGCCCGGCTGCTGCCGGAGCACGGCGACTACGAGCGTGCTCTCGTCATCGAGCGCCGGCGAGCCAAGCTCCGCGGCTCCCGCGACCGGGAGTCCGAGGGCGCGCTGCTGACGGCGATCGCCCGGGCGCGCCTCGCCGAGGGACGGGACGACGTCGCCCACCATGCGGCCCGCCGCGCCCTCAAGGCCGACTTCGGTCAAGTGGATGCACTGCTCGTGATGGCCGAGATCGATGCGAACGCGAAGCGCCCGAAGCGCGTCGTGGGCCACCTCGTGAAGGCCCTGGACACCGACCCGGGTCGCGCCGCCGAGATTCTCCCGAGACTCGAGCTCGCCTGGCCCGACGGCGCCGGGCGCCGGGGCGACTGGCTCGACTTCCTGCGCGACGCGGCGAAGCGCCACGCTGATGAGCGCGCGCTGGTCGACGCGCTCGCGCGTGCGCTCGCCGAGCGCGAGCAGACCGACGAGGCGCTCGAAGTGCTGCAGGCGGGTCTCGTGCGCTGGCCGGCGGACGACGCGCTGCGAATGCGCCAGGGCCGGATCCTCCTCGACCGCGGCCGCTACGACGACGCGCTCACGGCGTACGAGTCGATGCTGGATCTGCTCGAGAAGCGGCGGGAGGACGAATGAGCAAGTCCGCGCTGGACACGCCCATGATGAAGCAGTTCCTCGCGATCAAGTCGGCGCATCCGGACGCGATCGTCTTCTACCGCATGGGCGACTTCTACGAGATGTTCATGGACGACGCCGAGCTCGCGGCGCCGTTGCTCGACATCTCGCTCACGACCCGCGACAAGGGCAAGGTCGACGCCGTTCCCATGTGCGGCGTGCCCGTTCACAGCGCCGATCAGTACATCCGGCAGCTCGCAGGGCTCGGCCATCGGGTCGCAGTCTGCGAGCAGGTCGAAGATCCGAAGCAGGCCAAAGGGATCGTGCGTCGCGAGATCACGCGCGTCGTAACTCCGGGAACGTTGACCGACGAGGCGCTGCTGGATCCTCGCGAGAGCAACTATTTGGCGGCCGTGGTTGCGGCTGGGAAAAAGCGATCGCATGAAGTCGGCGTCGCCTGGGCCGAATTGTCCACCGGTCGGTTCTATGCGGCCGTTTTCCGGCCGGACCAGCTCCCGGACCAATTGGCCCGCATCGATCCCTCGGAGTGCCTGGTTCCGGAAGACGACGATCCGCTGCCGGAACACCTTCGACAGACGCTGATGGTGACTCGTCGGCCCGCGTGGGCTTTTTCCCACGATGAATCTGCGAAGGCGCTCGCGAAGCATTTTGAAACGGCGTCGTTAGAGGGATTTGGTA
>CAYYSY010000085.1:0-3852 GCA_964474355.1 uncultured Spirochaetaceae bacterium
CTTCGGCTCGCAGATCGCGTCCTTGACCTGGAAGAGCTCGCCGTCGAGGGTCGTGCGCTCCTCGGTCCACATCGACTTGAGGATGCGGATGGTTTCATCGAGCCCCTTCATGCGCTGGCCGAGCGGCGGGAACGGGTTGCCGTAGGCCTCGAACTCGGGCTGGAACCAGCCCGCGCCCATGCCCATGATGACCCGCCCGCCGGCGATCTGGTCGACGGTGGCCACCTGCTTCGCCAGCACGCCCGGGTTGCGGAAGAACGGCGGGGTCACGAGCGTGCCGAGCTCGACGCGCTGGGTGACCGCGGCGATGGCGGCGAGCAGGCTCCAGCCCTCGAGGATCGGGAGCACCGGGTTCGGCACGCCGTAGACGTGATCGCACACCCAGACCGAGTCGAAGCCCGAGGCCTCGAAGGCCTCCGCGGCCGCGCGCGCTTCTTCCCAGCTGCGCTTGATCTGGGGCAGGGTGACGCCGAAATGCCAGTCGCCGTTCATGGGGATCTCCTGGGAATGTCGTTCGCGGTCGGTGCGCGCAGCCCCAACGGTCGCCGACCACGGCCCGGCCGGAAAGGGGGCAGCGCGATGCGCGCCGCGGGTTCGCTACCCTGCCGCCCCTCGCGGGCACCCGCCCGACGGACCGCGCCGCGACCCTGCTGCAGACCACCGCCCCAGCCCCAGGAGCCAGACGATCCCATGGCGGATTTCCACTACCAGCCGCTCTTCGAGTCGTTCGAGGACCAGACCCCCTATCGCAAGCTCACCGGTGACCACGTGTCGACCGTCGAGTTCGAGGGCCGCACGGTGCTCGAGGTCGAGCCCGAGGCGCTCGAGCTGCTCGCCGCCGAGGCGATCCGCGACGTGTCGCACCTGCTGCGCCCGGGCCACCTCGCTCAGCTCGCGAAGATCCTCGAAGACCCCGAGGCGAGCGACAACGACCGCTTCGTCGCGCTCGAGCTGCTGAAGAACGCGAACGTCGCCGCCGGCATGGTGCTGCCGAGCTGCCAGGACACGGGCACTGCCATCGTCATGGCGAAGAAGGGCGAGCAGGTCTCCACCTTTGCCAACGATGCCGAGTGGCTCTCGAAGGGCATCCACAAGACCTATACCGAGACGAACCTGCGCTACTCGCAGCTCGCGCCCCTCAACATGTACGACGAGAAGAACACGGGCACGAACCTGCCCGCACAGCTCGACCTCTACACGACCACGGGCGACGAGTACCACTTCACCTTCATCACCAAGGGCGGCGGCAGCGCGAACAAGAGCTTCCTCTTCCAGGAGACGAAGGCGCTGCTCAACCCCGAGTCGCTGATGACCTTCTTTCGCGAGAAGATCAAGCTGCTCGGCACCGCCGCGTGCCCGCCCTATCACCTCGCAGTCGTCGTCGGCGGCACCTCGGCCGAGGCGACGCTCAAGACGGTCAAGCAGGCGAGCTGTCACGAGCTCGACGGACTGCCGACGAGCGGCAACGAGTATGGCCGCGCGTTCCGCGACGTCGAGCTCGAGGAGCAGATCCTGCAGCTGACGCGCGAGGTCGGCATCGGCGCCCAGTTCGGCGGCAAGTACTTCTGCCACGACGTGCGGGTGATCCGCATGCCGCGCCACGGCGCCTCGTGCCCGGTGGGGATCGGCGTATCGTGCTCGGCCGATCGCCAGATCAAGGGGAAGATCACGCGCGAGGGCGTGTTCCTCGAGCAGCTCGAGACCGACCCGGCCCGCTTCATGCCCGATCTCTCGACCTTCGAGCTGACGGCCAATCCGGTGGCGATCGACCTGAACCGGCCGATGCCCGACATCCTCGCCGAGCTGTCGAGGTACCCGGTGACGACGCAGCTCTCGTTGACCGGCACGATCGTCGTGGCGCGCGACATCGCCCACGCGAAGCTGAAGGAGCGCATCGAGAGCGGCGAGGGGCTGCCCGAATACTTCAAGCAGCATCCGGTGTACTACGCCGGTCAGGCGAAGACGCCCGAGGGCATGGTGTCGGGCTCGTTCGGCCCGACGACGGCTGGCCGAATGGACAGCTACGTCGACCTCCTGCAGGAGAACGGCGGCTCGATGGTGATGCTCGCCAAGGGCAACCGCTCGAAGCCCGTGACCGACGCGTGTAAGAAGCACGGCGGGTTCTATCTCGGCTCGGTGGGTGGTCCGGCGGCGATCCTCGCCCAGGACAACATCAAGCACGTCGAGGTCGTCGAGTACCCGGAGCTCGGGATGGAGGCGATCTGGAAGATCGAGGTCGAGAACTTCCCCGCCTTCATCGTGGTCGACGACAAGGGCAACGACTTCTACGCGAACATCTGAGGCCGGTCGGGTCCGGGGACGCGCCATGCCCATCGTCGCCATCGACGACTTCGGCGATCCCCGGGTCGCGGCCTATCGCAGCATCAAGGATCGCGACCTGCACCTGGAGCGCGAGTCGTTCCTCGTCGAGGGCGCCGGGGCGATCCGCGAGCTGCTCGCGTCGGCGCGCTTCGCCCCCGAGTCGCTGCTGCTCTCGCCGCGCTCGCTGAAGGCCCTCGAGGCCGAGGTGGCCGGGCTGCCGGCGACGACGCCGGTCTACGTCGCCGAGCGCGCCGACTACCGGGAGATCGTGGGCTTCGATCTGCATCGCGGTTGCCTCGCGGTCTGCCGCCGCCCGGCTGAGTGCAGCTTCGCCGAGCTGCTCGCAGACCAGTCGGTCGACGCAAACGCGCCCATGCTCGTGCTCGAGGGCATGACCAACCACGACAACGTCGGTGGGCTCTTCCGCAACGCGCGCGCGTTCGGCGCGGGCGGCGTGTTGCTGTGCCCGCAGTGCTGCGATCCGCTCTACCGCAAGGCCATCCGCACGTCGATCGGCGCGAGCCTCGCGCTGCCCTTCGCACGGGCGGCGAGCTGGCCCGGTGACCTCGTCGAGCTCGGCGTGCCGATCGTGGCGCTGCATCCCGATCCGGGTGGCGCGGCACTGGCCGACTGGACGCCGCCGCCCGGCCGCTTCGCTCTGGTCGCCGGCACCGAAGGGCCGGGGCTCTCGGACGCATTGCTCGATGTCGCGGATGTGAGGCTCCACATCGAGATGGAGCCCGGCATCGACTCGGTGAACGTGGCGCTGGCAGCGGGCATCGCGCTGCACCACGTTCGGTCGAGGCGGCATCGAAGCGCGGCTCCCGTCACCGGGCAGGTGCGGGAGGGGGAGAAGCAGTGCGACCCATCGTGATCCTGAAGACCGGCAGCACGCTGCCCGGCGTAGACGAGGCACGCGGCGACTTCGAAGTGTGGATCACGCCCGGGCTCGGCTGGGACGACGTGCACGTCGTCGTGGTCGAGGCGCATCGCGGCGAGCCGCTGCCCGCTGCGCACGACATCGCCGGTGCCGTCGTCACGGGCTCGCCCGCGATGGTCACCGACCGCGAGCCCTGGAGCGTGCGTGCCGGTGAGTGGCTCGTCGAGCTCGTCGAGCTCGGCACGCCGATCTTCGGCATCTGCTACGGCCACCAGCTGCTCGCCGACGCGCTCGGCGGCGAGGTCGGCGCGAACCCGCGCGGTCGCGAGATCGGCACCGTGCACGTCGAGCTCTTCGACCACGGCGACGACGCGCTCTTCGGCGGACTCGGCCGCAGCCTGCCCGCGCACACCACCCACCTCGAGACGGTGCTGCGCCTGCCCGAGGGCGCCCGCCCCATGGCGCGCAGTGCGCTCGACGAGAACCACGTGTTTCGGGTGGGGCCGAGTGCCTGGGGCGTGCAGTTCCACCCCGAATTCGATGCGGACATCATGCGCCGATACATCGAGGCCCGGCGCGAGCCGATCGTCGCCGAGGGCCTCGACGCCGACCGGATCCACGACGACGTTGCCGAGACGCCCGCCTCGGCA
>CAYYSY010000086.1:0-11035 GCA_964474355.1 uncultured Spirochaetaceae bacterium
TGTGCTCGACCGGAACTTTACGGCGACGGGTCCGAACGAACGCTGGGTCGGAGACATCACGTACATCCCGACGTTCGAGGGCTGGCTCTACCTGGCCGTGCTGATCGACTTGCACTCGAGGCGGGTGGTCGGTTGGGCGACGAGCAACCGGCTGGCGAAGCAGCTGGCTGCGGACGCACTGCACACGGCGCTCAGCCAGAGAGATGCTCCAAAGGGTTTGCTGCATCATACGGATCGCGGGAGCCAGTACGCGTCGAACGACTACCAGCGGCTGCTCGATGCCCACGACTTCGAGGGAAGCATGAGCCGGAAGGGCAACTGCTGGGACAACGCCGTCGCGGAGAGCTTCTTCGCAACGCTCAAGAAGGACCTCGTTCACCGCGCTCGCTTCCGCACCCGGGCCGAGGCCCGGGTGCGGTTGTTCGAATACATCGAGTTGTTCTACAACCCGAAGCGGCGGCACTCCTCACTTGGAGGGATGTCGCCCGTCGAGTTCGAAAGGATCACAGAACTCGCTTAACTGCGTGTCTACGAGATCGACTCAACTCCAATCGTGGCCGCAGTCGTCGCAGTGCACGCGCAGGAACCCGTTCGCCAGCACGCCGCAGTCGAGGTAGGCGCGGATCTCACGCTCGACGAACCTCGCCACCGGCGAGCCCGACTCGCGTGCGCGAGCCAGAAAGGACTCGAGCTCTGCGCGGACGACCTGGTGGAGGAGCGCCTTCTCAGGCTCGTGGCGTTCGTAGCGAATCGCGTCGTCGCCGCCGGGACCGTGCTCGGATTCCAGGAGCTACGCAATCACCGTGCCGGGTGCGATGTCGAAAGTCGGGTGGGCTCGATCGACTCGATGAACACCAGCTTGCGGTAGTGCAGGCGCGGGAGGGTTCTCGACGGCAGCACGGATGGGCGGTGGCAGCAACGCGATCCTGGCAGCGAGGGACTCCCCGGGTCGATGCGTCGATCGGGATACGCATGAGGCGGCCCTCCTGTCCTCAGAGGATTCGGTATTCTCCGGCGGCCTCGCACATCCTCGCGCCCCTGCTGGAGAAATCGCCATGTCGCTCGCGGCAAAAGAGATCCGTGAGCAGTTCCTCGCCTACTTCGAGCGCAACGGCCATCGCCGCGTCCAGAGCTACTCGCTCGTCCCCGACTCCGACCCGACGCTGATGTTCGTGAACGCCGGCATGGTGCCCTTCAAGCGCGTCTTCCTCGGCGAGGAGAGCCGCGACTACTCGCGGGCGACCACGTCGCAAAAGTGCATGCGCGTCTCGGGCAAGCACAACGACCTCGAGAACGTCGGGCGTACGCCGCGGCACCACACGTTCTTCGAGATGCTCGGCAACTTCTCGTTCGGCGACTACTTCAAGCAGGAGGCGATCGCCTACGCCTGGGAGCTGATGACCGAGGGCGTGGGGTTCGAGGCCGATCGCTTGGCGATCTCGGTCTTCGAGGACGACGACGACGCGTTCTCCATCTGGGAGAACGAGGTCGGCATCCCGTCCGAGCGCATCTATCGGCTGGGTGCGAGCGAGAACTTCTGGTCGATGGGCGACACCGGGCCCTGCGGCCCGTGCAGCGAGATCCACTTCGACTTCGGCCGCCCCGACGACTGCCCGAGCGAGATCTGTGACCCCGCCTGCGACTGCGGCCGCTGGATGGAGGTGTGGAACCTCGTCTTCATGCAGTTCAACCGCGACGCCGACGGCACCCAGACGCCGCTGCCCAAGCCCTCGATCGACACGGGGGGCGGCCTCGAGCGCTGGGCCGCGGTGCTGCAGGGCAAGCGCAACAACTACGACAGCGACCTCTTCGAGGGGATCCTCGCGCGCGCCCAGGACATCTCGGGCGTGCAGCTGGGGCAGGACGACGAGAGCGACGTGTCTTTGCGCGTGGTCGCCGACCACGCGCGCGCCCTCTCGTTCCTGATCGGCGACGGCGTGCTGCCCTCGAACGCCGGCCGCGGCTACGTGCTGCGGCGCATCCTGCGGCGCGCGTCGCGTCACGGCGTGCTGCTCGACGTGCGCGAGCCCTTCGTTCATAGCGTCGCCGACGCAGTCATCGACGAGATGGGCGGGGCCTACCCCGACCTGGTCGAGCGTCGCGCGTTCATCACCGATCGCATCAAGCGTGAAGAGGAGCGCTTCCTCGAGACGCTCGAGAAGGGGCTGCTGCTGCTCGAGGACGAGATCGCCGAGCTGAAGGAGAAGGGCACGGCGACCCTGCCCGGTGAGAGCGTCTTCAAGCTCTACGACACGTTCGGCTTCCCCGTCGATCTCACCGAGGACATCCTGCGCGGTCACGGCATGTCCGTCGACCAGCCCGGCTTCGACACGGCCATGACGGCGCAGCGCGAGCGAGCGCGCGCCGCCTGGAAGGGCAGCGGCGACTCGCAGATCGCCGAGGTCTACGGCCGCATCGCGACCGACGTGAAGACGCAGTTCGTCGGCTACGACGGTCTCGAGGCGACGTCGAACATCGCGGCGCTCGTCGTCGGCGGCGAGCCGAGCGATCGCGCAGGGCAAGGCGATGAGGTCGAGGTCGTGACCGAGGAGACGCCCTTCTACGCCGAGAGCGGCGGTCAGGTCGGTGATCGCGGTGAGCTCACGACCGCGACGGGCAAGGTCGAGGTGAGCGACACGCAGAAGCCCGTCGATGGGCTGTTCGTGCATCGCGGCAAGGTGGTGGAGGGCGAGATCGCGGTCGACACCGAGGCGAGCCTCGCGGTCGACGCCGCAGCTCGCCAGGCGACCGTGCGCAATCATACGGGCACGCACCTCCTGCACTCGGCGCTGCGCGAAGTGCTCGGTCCCCAGGCCATGCAGAAGGGCTCGCTCGTCGGGCCCGAGCGCCTGCGCTTCGACTTCACCCACGACAATCCGCTGACCCGCGACGAGCTCGATCGCATCGAAGACCTCGTGAACGGCTGGATCGAGGAGAACAGCGGCGGCGAGACGAAGCTCATGACCTACGACGACGCGGTCAAGAGCGGCGCCATCGCGATCTTCGACGAGAAGTACGGTGACGAGGTGCGGGTCGTTTCGTTCGGCGAGGCCAGCACCGAGCTCTGCGGTGGCACGCACGCGAAGGCCACGGGTGACATCGGGCTGCTGAAGGTGGTGAGCGAGACCGGCGTCGCCGCCGGCGTGCGCCGCATCGAGGCGCTGACCGGCCACGGCGCGCTCGCCCACGTGCGCGCGGGCGAGGAGCGCGAGCGGCGCGCCGCCGAGCTGCTGAAGGCGCCGGTGGCCGAGCTGCCCGAGCGCGTCGAGAAGCTGATCGCCGAGCGCCGCGAGCTCGAGCGCGAGCTCGAGAAGCTGCGCGCCGAGAAGCGCGGGCAGGGCGCGGGCGATCTGGTCGACACGGCGCGGGACATCGAGTGCGGCAAGGCGCTGGCGGCGAAGCTCGAGGGCACCGACGCCAAGGAGCTCTCGTCGATGGTGGATGATCTCCGCAACCGGCTCGGCTCTGCGGTCGTGGCGCTGCTGTCGGACAACGGGGGCAAGGTGCTGCTCGCGGTGGGTGTGACGAAGGATCTCGTCGGGCAGTACAAGGCGGGGGACATCGTCAAGGAGCTCGCGGGTGTCGTGGGTGGCGGGGGCGGTGGGCGGCCTGATTTTGCGCAGGCTGGCGGCAAGGACGCCTCGAAGATCGACGACGCGCTTGGGCGGTTCTTCGAGATGCTCGGGGCTGGGTGACGGTTGGCTTCTGCCGAGCGCGGCCGCCGGCGGCCCGGGGCGGCGCATGGCTCCGCGAATGGCTCGTACGTCTGATCGGGCTTCGGCGGGCGTGGTGCGATGAGAGGCGTTCGCGTCGTAGCCGCGGCTTCCTACTGCGCTTTACTTCGCTGCACCATGCGCCGCCCCGGGCCGCCGGCGGCGTGCCAGCTGGAGCTGAGCGACTTTGCGCCCTTGCTTCGCGGAGAGTCGGGGTGGGGGCGTCACTCTTCTCGTGAGATGGGAGTGGGGTGAAACGGGGCGCTGAGGCTTGGCGTCGAAACGGTTGGTCATGACGGAATCTGGTCCGCACAGCTATGTCGAGGATGTGTTCGCGCCGAAGCGGCGCGTGACCAGGCCCGTGCGTGTGGGCGATGTCGTCATTGGTGGTGAGGCGCCCATCGTCGTTCAGTCGATGACAAATACCGACACGATGGACACGAAGGCGACCGTCGATCAGATCGAGCGGCTCGCCGATGCCGATTGTCCGATCGTGCGGGTGACGGCGCCTTCGATTCGCGATGCCGAGAACCTCGCCGAGATCGTGGCCGAGCTGAAAGCGCGCCGGGTCCACGTGCCGCTGGTGGCGGACATCCACTTCACGCCGAATGCGGCGATGGTCGCCGCGGAGCACGTCGCGAAGGTCCGGGTGAATCCGGGCAACTATGCCGACAAGAAGCGCTTCGAGGTGCGCGAGTACAGCGACGCCGAGTATGCCGAGGAGCTGGAGAGAGTCGGCGAGCGGTTCCGGCCGCTGGTGCAGCGCTGCAAGCTGAACGGCGTGGCGATGCGGATCGGGACGAACCACGGGTCGCTCTCCGATCGCATCATGAATCGCTTCGGCGACACGCCCGAGGGCATGGTCGAGAGCGCGCTCGAGTTCCTCGACGTGTGCGAAGGCGAGGGCTTCCGCGACGTCGTCTTCAGCATGAAGGCGTCGAACACGCAGGTGGCGATTCACGCGTACCGGCTGCTCGCGGCGCGGCTCGAAGAGCGCGCGCCCGGCGAGCCCGGCTATCCGTTCCACGTCGGCGTCACGGAGGCAGGCGACGCCGAGGACGGGCGCATCAAGAGCGCGATCGGCATCGGCGCGCTGCTCGAGGACGGCCTCGGCGACACGATCCGGGTGTCGCTCACCGAGGATCCCGTGAAGGAGGTGCCGGTCGCGAAGGCGCTGGCCGAGCGCGCACATCGCCGCTGGATGGCCGACGCGTTGACCGCCGAGATCGACAAGCGGCCCGTTCCGGTGAGCGCCGAGGAGGCGCCTTCGCCCTATGCCCACGTGCCGCGCGCGACCGAGGCGGTCGATGCCGGCGGCCTCGAGATCGGCGGCGCCGCGCCGCCGCGCGTCGAGATCGACCTCGGGCGAGCGCTTCCGTATGGCGAGGCGATCGCTGCGAAGGTGGCGACCGCACTCGCGCTGCAGACCGACGTCGAGGCCGAGGGGCTCGCGGTGCGGATCGCCGACGGCGCCGAGATCGAGAAGCTCCCGGTGTTGCGTGGGCAGCTCGCGTCTCTCGGCGTGTCGCTGCCGCTCGCAGTGCGCGCCCCGGTGAAGCTCGCCGCCGAGGTGCTCGCAGCCGGTCCGCCGCCGGCGCGTCTCGTCGTCGAGGTCGAGTCCAACAGCGATCCCGCCGCGGTCGATGCGGCGGCCGCCGCAGCGGCCAGAGCAAGCGTCGCCCTCGAATGGTGCCTGCGCTGCGAGCGCGCCGATCTGCCGAAGCTCGCCGAAGAGACGCTGCGCGTGGCAACCGAAGCGGGCATCGAGAGCCCGCTCTTCTCGGTCGACTCCCATCGCCATACCCACGCCGTGCGCGTGCTCGCCGCCGCGCTTCACCGCCTCGGCGCCGACGCGTGCCCGATCGTGCTGCGTCATGCGCGCCCCGAAGACACCGGCGACGAGGCTGCGCTGCTCGAGGCGTCGATCGATTTCGGCGCATCGCTCTGCGACGGCGTGGGCGACGCGGTGAGCCTCGCGCGCTTCGGCGATCCCATGAAGGCGACCGATGCCTGCTACCGCATCCTGCAGGGTGCGCGGCGGCGCACGACGCGCACCGAGTACATCTCGTGCCCCTCCTGCGGTCGCACGCTCTTCGACCTCGAGGAGACGACGGCGCTCATCAAGAGCCGCACCGAGCATCTCGCCGGCGTGAAGATCGCGGTCATGGGCTGCATCGTGAACGGCCCGGGCGAGATGGCCGACGCCGACTTCGGCTACGTCGGCAGTGGCGTGGGCCAGGTGAGCCTCTACGTGGGCAAGGAGATCGTCGCGCGCGGGGTACCCCAGGCGGAAGCCCCCGACCGGCTCGTCGACGTGATCCGAGAGCACGGGCGGTGGTCCGAGCCCGACTGACCCGCACACCGCTCTGGATCGGGCTGCTAGCTCTTCCCGGGCAACGCCACCGGCGGCAGCTCCGGCATGTCTGGCAGGTCGTCGGCGCGCTGGGCGACGACCTCCTGCACCTGGTCGTAGGCCGCGAGGCTGCGCGACTCGGCGACACCCGGATGGTCGCGGCCGACGACCCAGACCGCGCCGAGCACGACCAGGATCGAGACGAGCGCGCCCTCGGCGAGGCCGAGCGCACCACCGCCGACGCGGTCGAACCACGACAGGCCCGCCATGCGAACGCCCTTCCGCATGAGCCGCCCGACGAGCCCCATGCAGGCCGCGGTGGAGAAGGCGATCACGGTGCCGGCGATCCAGGGCGCGGCGAGCTCGCCGATCTGTCCGTCGGTCTGCTCGTTCAGCCAGGCGCCTGCAGGCGCGGCGGTCGCGCGGGTCACGAGCACCGCCGCTGCGAGCGCCGCCATCGAGAAGCCTTCGCGCACGAGCCCGATGAAGAGGCCCCGGGCGAGCGCCGCGAGGATCACGGTCAGCACGATGCCGTCGAGCGGCGTCACGCGGACTCCGCCGATCCCGCGTCCGTGCCCTCCGCGCGCGGCTCGGGCGCGTCGGGGATCTCGCCCACGAGCTGCAGGTACATCGCGATGTCGGGGCGGCCCGGCGACGTGTCCTCGACGCGGTTCCACTCGGTGAGTGCCTCACGGGAGCGGCCGAGCGAGTAGAACGTGAGCCCGAGCTGGGCGCGGGTGTCGTGCAGCTGCGGGTTCGCCCGCAGCACGCGCTTGAACTCGATCGCGGCCTGGGCGGGCAGCCCCGCCTCGCGCAGAGTCACGCCGAGGCGATGACGGATGTCGTGGAAGTCCGGGCAGCGATCGAGCGCCTTGCGATAGGCCTCGATGGCCTCGCGCCGATCGCCGACCTCGGCGTAGGCGTCGCCGACGGCGGCTTGCAGGTTGGCGAGCTTGCCCTGGGTCGTTGCGTCGATGGTGCCCGCGCTGGTCCGCGACACACTCGCGGCCCGCTCGGCCAGCTCGCGCGAGCGGTCGAAGTCGCCGCGGCGCTCGTGCACGGAGGCGAGCGCCAGCAGCGCCTCGGCGTAGTTCGGGTTCAGCCGGATCGCCTTGCGGAGGCTCTCCGCCGCCGCGTCGAGGTCGCCCCGGCGATCGAAGAGCACGCCGACCATGTAGTGGATGTCGGCGAAGCCGTCCTTCGTGCGCAGCAGTGACGCGAATGCCTCGAGGGCCGGATCGACCTCGCCGCGCTCGAAGTGGGCGCGACCGCGCGAGTACGACTCGCGCTCCGTCGCCGTCATCTGCACCGGCTGGGCCATGCGGGACACGCTCCGTCCGGGAGGATTCGAGATCGCTCGGATCGACCGACTCCGCTCTCCATGAAGCAGGCCGGACGGTGCGGGCCGATCGGTGCGGATCGTCGCTCGGGCCGCTTGGCGCGGCGGGGCGAGCGGATGGCGCGGCACCGATCACGCTGCGCCCGACCCCCCACCGAGCGCAACGAGGCGAATTGTAGGCGGATGCGCGGCCGCCGTCCGCCAGAAAAAGTGCGTTCGTCACATACGGCGCGCGCGGCGGGGTGCCGCGGGGGGGGAGGGGGGCCTTCAGTGCGCCTTCGCGATGCGCTCGGCTGCCCGGGCGGCGAGGTCGGTATTGCGGAAGTTCTCGACGACCACGTGGTAGAGGCGCAGGGCCTCGTCCTCGAGCTTCATGTGCTCGTAGCAGAGCCCGAGCTTGTAGAGCGCCTCGGCGTCGAGCCCGAGCCCCGGGTACTCGTCGAGCACCGTGCGGTAGCGGCTCGCCGCGCTCTGGTGCTGGTCGCGAACGAGGTAGAAGTCCCCGATCTCCATCACGTTCTCGGCGAGCCGGGGGCGCAGCTCGAAGAGGATGACCTCGCCTTCCTTGGTCTCCGGGCTGTAGGGGAATCGACGCAGCAGGTCTTCGAGGATCTCCATCGCCGCGCGGGTGTTGGTCTGGTCGCGGTCGATCGACTCGATCTGCTCGTAGTGGCAGAGCGCCGAGCGGAGCACCGTGTACGGCACCTTCGCGTGGGCCGGGTGCAGCTCGGAGAAGTCACGGTAGTACGAGAGCGCCTCCTCGTACTTCTTGTCCTTGAAGTAGGCGTCGGCGATCTCGAGCTCGGCGTCGATCTCGAACTCGCTGTAGGGGTAGTTGTCGACGATGGCCTGGAACGACTCGATGGCCTTGCCGTAGTTGATCCAGCGCCAGCCGAAGATGTTGCGCCCTTCGAGGCGCTTGTGCCCCTCCTCCCACAGCTCCTCGGCCGGGGGGACCTCTTCGAAGGAGGGCTCGCCCTTCTTGCAGCCGGAGCCGGCCACGACCGCCACCAGCAGCACCCCGACCCAGGCGAGCGCGCACGCGCGGCGCCAAGCGCGCGGGGCGCTGCGGGCGGGGCTGTTCGGGGCGGGGCGGGATCGCATGCTTCGGGCTTCCTCGGCGGGCGGGCGGCGCGGCGCGCGCAAGCTAGGCGGGGGCTCGGGGGGTGTCAATTTCGCGAGTCCAGGGTTCTGCTACTGTTCGCGCCCCCGGACGACCCGGGCCACATCCACACGATTCGACCACCGAGCCGCGCGCATGGTTCGATCCGCCGGCAGCCGCTCCGGCCCCGTGGGCCGACGGGCGCCGGAACTCGTCACCGCTACCGCCCGTCCAGCCTCGTGCGGATGGACCACGTGCCGCTCGAAACACCCTCAGCAGGGAGAAACCCGATGAATCTCGACGACATGGAGAAGCTGAAGTTCGACCGCCGCCTCGAGCAGCGTCGCGGCTGGCTCGAGCCCGGAGAGCGAGAGTCCCATCTCGAGAGCCTCGCCGACGCCTCGGACAAGATCCACGACGGGAGCGAGCCGGAGGCCCCGGCCGAGCCGGCTCCGGCCGCGTCCGGCGAGGCTTCCGCACCCCCCGCCGCGACGGCTCCGGCTCCGCCCGTGACGCCGTCGCCCGAGGGTGGCGTGGGCGGCTCCAGCATCTGAACCGCTGTCCGGTGCCGGGGCGATGGCGTCCCGCACTGGCGCGGCCGGCTCGTAGCGCGCCCTCGAGGAGCCCGGCGTGATCAAGGACAAGTTCGGCAAGGATCTCGACGGCTGGGTCAAGCGACTCTGCCCGTTCCTGTTCCGACGCGAGGTGAACCCCAACCTCCTGACGGTGATGGGCACCCTCGTCTGCATCGGAGCGGCCTGGGCCTTCGGCAACGGCATGCTCCTGACGGGCGCGCTGCTGCTCTGGGGTGGCGGGCTCTTCGATCTCGTCGACGGTGTCGTGGCTCGCCACTTCGGCAACAGCACCGCGTTCGGAGCGTTCCTCGACTCCACACTCGACCGCCTCGTCGACATGGCGGTGCTGATCGGCCTCTGCATCCACTACGCGTCGGTCGGTGACCCCGTGACCGCGACGGTCGCTGGCGTCGCGCTGGCTGCGAGCGTCCTCACCTCGTACACGCGCGCCCGGGCCGAGGGGCTCGACATCGAGCTCCACGTCGGCATCGTCGAGCGCGGCGAGCGGGTGATCCTGATCGTGGCCGGCGGCGTGTTCGGCATCATGGAGCCCATGCTCTGGGTGCTCGCGGTGGGCGCATCGGCCACCGTCGTGCAACGCTTCACCGTGGCCCGCCGGAGCCTCGGGCAGCGCACGCTCGAGCAGGTCGAGAGCGCAGGCGAAGAGCAGGGGAGTGGACTCGCCCATGGCAAGTGACAAGAACCCGGCCGACGAGGCCTTCCTTCCGGCCATCGACTTCTCGACGTTCCTGCTCTCGCTCTCGACCAGCGCGCTCTACCAGATGGGCCTCGTGCCCAACCCCGAGACCGGCGAGAAGGCGAGCCCCGACCGCACCATCGCGCGACAGACGATCGACACGCTCGTCATGCTGCGCGACAAGACCCGCGGCAACCTCGAAGAGGAGGAGGACAAGCTCTTCGAGAGCCTGCTCTACGAGCTGCGGATGCACTTCCTGAAGCTCGGCCCCGGCGAGTGACCCCGGTGGCGGCCCGAGCCGTGGTTGGCGTGAAGAGGGGCGCGAGCGGCCGATGACCCGGGCGCCCCTGCCCGAGCACCCCATTCGCGTCACCGCGCCGGCCAAGCTGAACCTCGGTCTGCGCATCGTGGGCCGCCGCCGCGAAGACGGCTACCACCTGCTCGAGAGCGTCTTCGTGCCCATCGATCTGGCGGACGACCTGGTGGTGCAGCTGCGCCCCGGCTCGGGCGTGGAGGTCGACGTCGCCACGGGTGAGGCGGGTGATCCCGACGCCGCCGACGTCCCCCGCGACGATCGCAACCTCGCATGTCACGCAGCCCGCGCGTTCCTGGACGCGGCCGGACTCGCCGCGCACGTCTCCATCGCGCTCCGCAAGCGGATCCCCTCGGCCGCCGGGCTGGGCGGGGGATCGAGCGATGCCGGGGCCGTGCTGCGCGGGCTCGCCGAGGCCTGGCCCGGCGCGGTGGACGGCCCGGCGCTCGAGTCGATCGCCCTCTCGCTCGGGGCCGACGTGCCCTTCTTCCTCGACCCGCGGCCGGCCTTCGTGTCGGGGGTCGGGGAGCGGCGGCGCCCGCTCGGCGACCTCCCCGCGCTCCCCCTCGTGCTGGCGAACCCCCGTGTCTCGGTGTCGACGGCCGAGGTCTTCGAGCGCCGGTCCCGCGAGGCCGCCGGCTTCGCCCCGGCGGGGGCCCTGATGCAGGCCGCCGAAGGCGTCCGGGCGGCGGGCTGGCTGGATGCCGGCGCAGGGCCAGCGTGGGCGCGGCTGCTCCTGAACGACCTGGCGCCTGCCGCCGAGGCGGTCTGCCCGGAGATGCGGACGCTCCGCGCTGCCCTGGAGGCCGCGGGCGCCCTGGCCAGCGGGCAGAGCGGCAGCGGCGCCACGGTGTTCGGCGTCTTCGCCACGTCCGCTGCGGCCGAGGCGGCCTGTGAATCGCTTTCGGCCAACGATTCCGCATGGTTCCGGGTCGCGATTTCG
>CAYYSY010000087.1:0-5666 GCA_964474355.1 uncultured Spirochaetaceae bacterium
CCTCGGTGGGCACGGTGTGGCTGGTGTGGGGCGGGGGGCTCCAGCCCAGCCACACGGCCAGCGCTGCGATGGCGGCGGCCGCCGTGACCGGCTGCCAGAGCGGCAGCCAGAACGGGCCGCGTCGCGTCTCGACCTCGATGCGCTCTTCGAGGCGCGCGTCGAAGGCGCGGCGCTCGGCGGGCGACATCGGCTCGGGCGCGTAGACGTCGCGGACGCGCTCGAGCCAGGCGTCGTCGTCGCCCGCCGGGCGCTCGTCGTCAGCGCGATCGGCGCCGACGCTGGCCCGCAGTCGCTCCTGCTCTTCGCGCTGCCGTTCTTCGTCGCTCATCGCGTCGTGTCCTCGCCGGGTGTCGCTCCCGGTCGCGGTGCCGTCCCTCGGCGCCGCACTCCATCGCCGGTCGTCATGACGGGCGCAGATCTCCGAGCTCCTGCCGAAGCTTCAGCAGGGCCCGATGCAGATGACTCTTCACCGTGCCCACGGGCGAGCCCATGAGCTCCGCGGCCTCGCGCACGGTCCATCCCTCGAGATGCACGAGCACGAAGGCTTCGCGCTGTCTTCGTGTGAGCCCGTCGAGCGCCAGCTCGATGCGCCGTCGCAGCCCGAGGTCGCCGATCGGGTCGGGTCGCGGGTCGGCGACGTCGGCCTCGTAGGGCGTGTTCCAGAACGTTCGCAGACCACGCCAGCGGCGGTGGTTGGCCGCGCGCCTCACGAGGATCCGGTAGAACCAGGTCTCGAGGCTGGCATCACCACGGAAGCCGGGCAGGGCCTTGTACGCGTTCAGGAACGAGTCCTGCACCACGTCCTCGGCGGCACCCGCATCGCCACCGACGAGGCGCCAGGCCATGCGAACCGCGCGAGCACGATGGCTCGCGACGAACGCCTGGAAGCGGATCTCGAGGTCCTGCGCCTCGACCTCGCCGTCGACCAATCCCAAGGGCGGACTCATTTCGGCTCTGGCTGCATCCATCCTGGCATCGGACACACCTCCCCCCGATCGGGGTTACGGCCCGCCCGGCGGACAGCCGACTCCATTCTACCCCGTGGGGGTGGATCACGCTCGGGTGATGAACGCGGCCGGGCAGTGCGCTGCGGGGCGCCCCCAATCGCCCGGACCGGAAGGGGAAATCGGCGCGAAGCGGGCCCTCGCGGCCATCAGCGGCGGCAGAGCGTGGGCTTCTCGCTCTACCTCCGGCCGCGTGCTACCGAATGGCCCGTCATGGGCATCCAGAACGTCGGATTCATTGGTTGGCGCGGCATGGTGGGCTCGGTCCTGCTCGAGCGCATGCAGGCAGAGGGCGACTTCGAGGGGCTCGAGCCCGTCTTCTACTCGACCTCCCAGGTCGGGCAGGCGGCGCCCGACGTGGGCGTGCCCGCGCCCGCGCTCGCCGACGCGTACGACACCGACGCCCTCGCGCGCCACGACGCGATCGTGAGCTGCCAGGGCGGCGACTACACCAAGCAGGTGCTCCCCAAGCTGCGCGAGTCGGGCTGGGCGGGCGACTGGATCGACGCAGCCAGCGCCAAGCGCATGGACGACGACAGCGTCATCGTCCTCGACCCGGTCAATCGCGACGTGATCGATCGCGCGATCGATGGCGGCGTGAAGAACTGGATCGGCGGCAACTGCACGGTCAGCCTCATGCTGCTCGCGCTGCACGGCCTCTACCGCGAGGGCTGGGTCGAGTGGGTCACCGCGATGACCTATCAAGCGGCCTCGGGTGCGGGGGCGCGCAACATGCGTGAGCTCGTCGCCCAGATGCGCGCGATCGGCGACGACGCAGCGGCGCTGCTCGAAGATCCGGCAACCAGCGCGCTCGAGCTCGACCGCCAGGTCTGCAACAGCCTCGTGAGTGACGGCTTCCCCACCGAGCAGTTCGGCGTGCCGCTGGCTGCAAGCCTGATCCCGTGGATCGACACCAGGATGGACGGCGGCGAGACCCGCGAGGAGTGGAAGGGCCACGTCGAGAGCAACAAGATCCTCGCCCTCGACCCGATGGTGCCGGTCGACGGCCTCTGCGTGCGCGTCGGCGCCATGCGCTGCCACAGCCAGGGCTTCACGATCAAGCTCCGGCGGGACGTGCCCCTCGACGAGATCGAGTCCGCGCTCGACTCCGCCAATCAATGGGTGCGTCTCGTGCCGAACGACAAGGAAGCCACCGCCGCCGAGCTCTCGCCGGCGAAGGTGACCGGCACGCTCGACATCCCGATCGGCCGCGTGCGCAAGCTGCGCATGGGCGGCGACTTCCTCGGCGCATACACGGTCGGCGATCAGCTGCTGTGGGGTGCGGCTGAGCCGCTTCGCCGCGTGCTCGAGATCCTGCGCGCCGCGCGGAGCTGAGCGCTCCGCGTATCTGCGTTCACTTCACAGGCAGAGCTTCGTCGTACGGATCGAGCTCGATACGGGCAGAGCTTCGTGGCACGGAGTGAGCTCGATCCGGGCAGAGCTTCGTTGTACGGAGTCAGCTCAATACGGGCAGAGCTTCGTTGTACGGAGTGTCATCTCCGTCGTGGCGAGGACCCTGGGGTCCACCGGCGCTGTCATGTGCCCGCCCTGGTGCCAGACGATCTCCGGCTCCTCCCAGTGCTGGTGCAGCGCGAGGATGTGCTCGGGGGGCACGAGCCTGTCGGCCACCGCGCCGAAGAGGAATCGCCCGTCGTAGGGTACGAGCGGCTCGACGGCGAGCGGCGAGATCGGCCGGAAGACCCGCTTCAAGAGCTCCTCGTCGACGCCGATGTGCCGGAGGGCCGCCCACTGCCGCGAGGGAGAGTGCCGGCGGATGATCGACGCGAAGCAAGACACGCCGATCCCAGGGATCGCGCACGAGAGCCCGGTCTCGAGTCCAGCGAGCAGTGACGTCGTGTAGCCGCCGAGCGAGAGCCCGACGGTGCCGATCTGCGTCGCGCCGCGCTCGTGGCGAAGCCAGCCGATCAGCCGGCGGATGTCCCACTGCGCCTGGGCGACGGCGTGGACCGTGTCGAGGGGATGGCCGGTGAACCAGCCGTCGCCCGACATGCGGCCGATGCGCCGCGGGCCGTGCATCGGCAGCACGGGGATCAGCAGGTTCAGCCCGAGGCGATCGTGCAGGTCGCCGAAGATCGCGACGTCGAGCGGCGCATGGCCGAGGCGATAGCCGTTGTTGCAGATGAGCCAGGGACGGTCCTCGCCGGGGTGTACGCGCAGCCAGGCGTGGCCCGTGCGCGGCGCGGTCAGTGCGAGGTAGCGGGCCCGGCCCGGCTCCTCGCGGTGAGGCTCGTAGCCGCTCTCGAAGACGATGTGCTCGTAGTGGCGCCGTCCAGCGCGCTTCGAGGTGTGGGTCACGTCGTCGAGCCGGGGAGGCGGCGTGTGATACGTGGTCGGGTCGGCGCTCCAGCCGCGGTCTTCGAAGATCGCGACCGCGTCCACGATCTCGTCGTGCATGGCCGCGAGCTCGTCGCCCACCGGCAGCCTGACCATGAACTGCTCGACGCCGAGGAAGGTCTCGTCGAGCGCCGCCTTCGCGCCGTTGCCGAGTGAGCGCTCCGGTGCGGGCATGCGCGGGTCGACGGGCTCCGCCTCGATCGCCTCGCGTCCGGCCAGGACCCAGCTCGCGGCGCTCGCGAGCGCCAACGCCACTGCCGGGCCGAAGCCGATGGCGAAGCCGCAGGGCAGGGCGAGCGCCGTGGCGAGCGCCGAGCCGAGGGCCCACGTCTGGTTTGCGCGCAGGTCGTGCTGGCCGAGCGCGATCGCGACCGCGCCGCCGCTCATGGGCAGGGCGAAGAGCGACGCGAACACGAAGAAGCCGGGGCCGACGTCGGCCGCGGCGTAGAGCCACCAGAGGCCGGCTGCGATGCCGATCCAGGGTCTCCACGGCCAGCGCACCTGATCGAACATCCCGCGTCGCTCCGGTCGGGCCGCGCCCGGCTCGGTCAAGCCGGCAGGCCCGTCGTCTCGGGCAGCCCGAGCATGAGGTTCAGGTTCTGGATCGCCGCACCGGCCGCGCCCTTGCCGAGGTTGTCGAGCAGGGCGACCAGCAGCGCGTGGCCGCCGGGGTTGGGCAATACCTGCAGCTCGATCCGGTTGGTGTCGTTGCACGCGCGCGGATCGAAGTGCTGCTCGTCGCCATCGAGCGGCTCCTCGATCGGCCGCACCCGCACGAAGGGCTCGTCGCGATAGCGCGCGTCGAGCGTCTCCCACAGCGACTTGCCCGTGACGCCGTCGGCCAGGGTCGATGCGGGCAGCGGCACCTGCAACCGCATGCCGCAGCGGAAGGGCCCGACGGCGGGGACGAAGATCGGCGGCGTCGACATGCCGCTCCAGTGCGCCATCTCGGGGATGTGCTTGTGGATGCGATCGAGCGCATAGGGCGCCTCGAAGGGCAGGGTCGCGAGCGGGCTCTCCGGCGCCTCCCACTTCTCGATCATCTGGCGCCCACCGCCCGAGTAGCCGGACAGGGCATGGATCGTGAGCGGCGCATCGGCGTCGAGCAGGCCGGCGTCGACCAGCGGCCGGACGAGCAGCAGGAAGGCGGTCGGATAGCACCCGGGGTTCGAGACGAGTGACGCGTCGGCGATGCGCCCGCGCTGCTCGGGGCAGAGCTCCGGCAGGCCATAGGCCCAGCCGGCCGCCACCCGGTGCGCGGTGCTCGCGTCGAGCAGCCGGGCGCCGTCCTCGGCGGCCCACGCCGCGGACTCGCGGGCCGCGTCGTCGGGCAGGCACAGCACGGTGAGGTCGCACTCGGCCTGGAGCGCGCGTCTCGCCTCGGGGCTCTTGCGCTCGGCTTCGGGCAGCATCGCGAGCTCGAGGTCGTCCCGACCCGCGAGCCACTCGCGAATGCGAAGGCCGGTCGTGCCGGCATGTCCGTCGATGAAGATCCTGGAGGCCATCGGGGGGCAGGGTAGCGCGGATGCGCGTTCGGACCGTCCCGTGAGCGGGCTTCGTCCTCATGCGGTGTCGACCCGGCTCATGGCGCGCGCCATGAGCGCGCGCTCAGCTCTTCGCGGTCCCCACGTCGCGACGAACCCAGCGCAGATAGCTCGCGGGGGGCACGAAGGCGAGAGAGAGCGCGATCGCGGCCACCAGGCCGTGCATCGACGACGACATGACGACCCAGGGGATCTCCACGTTGGCCTGGCCCATGACGATCGACGCGCCTACGCCCACCGCGCTGCCGATGCCTGCGGCGCCCGCGCCGATGCCCCAGAGCAGGAAGCGGTTGGTGACGGCGGGGTCGGCGAGGCCGATCTGCGAGCGTCGCTCCATACGCCGCCAGTAGACGAGCGCCTCCGCGGAGCCCCAGAGCAGCACGCCGATCTGCGCGAACGACTGCAAGTTGGCCCACGGCGAGGGAGAGCCTGCGGGCACCAGATCGCCGCTCGCGAGGCGATAGGCGAGCAGGCCGAAGACGGCGATCACGCCGGCGATGACGCCGCGGTTCACCGCCGGCGAGTCGGCGTGATAGACGCGGCCGTTGAAGACGAGCTTGCAGGCGACGCCGATGACGGCGGTGACGCCGCCGACCGCGACGAGCACGAGCGTGGCGCTCGGAATCGCCGCCTCGGGGTTCTCGGCACGCGCCTGGGCCAGGATCACCTGACCGGCCCGTTGGCAGCCGAAGCCGACCGGCCCGATTCCCAGGACGCCGATGCCGATGAGCAGCTCCGGGAGCTCGCGTGTGCGCGTCCAGAG
>CAYYSY010000088.1:0-5403 GCA_964474355.1 uncultured Spirochaetaceae bacterium
TGCGGCGGGGCCGCATCGAAGCCCTGGCCTCGACGCTCTCGAACGAGGACGCCGCTGAGTTCGACGACCTCGTGCAGCGCAATGGACTCCGGGCGATGCGACGCGTCTTTCGCAGCCTCGAGGACGAAAGCGGTCGGGTCCGCGAGACGACGGCCGCACGCGTCGAGCGTCTCAGATCACGCCGCGCCGCGCATCGAGCCCGCAGGCCCCTGCCCCCGAACGCGCCCGATGAGTTGCCCGAGCTCGAGAGCTACTTCGTCGCCGAGGTCCCTCCCATGCGGAGTCTCGACGCGTTGCGCGCGCGACTCGCCGAGCTCGAGCGCAGCGATCTCGTGGTGCATGCCCAGCCGAACTACGTCCACACCGTCGTCGCCGAGCCGCTCCCGCCGGCGAGCTGGGTGCCGGATGATCCCCACCTGACGCCGGACGGAACGCACTGGTCGACCGGCGCCATCGATCCGGCGTTTCCCGATCTGTATGGCGTCCGCAACGTGCGGGCTCTGGAGGCGTGGAGCGAGATGGATCTCGACGGGAGCGGCGACTTCGGCCCGGGCGAGCCCGCCCCCGGCGAAGGCGTGCTCGTCGCCGTCATCGACACCGGTCTGGATCTCGATCACCCCGACATCGCGGCCAACGTCTGGCAGAACCCCGGCGAGATTCCGGGCAACGGCATCGACGACGACGACAACGGCTTCGTCGACGACGTGTCCGGCTGGGACTTCGCCGAGGACGAGGCCGACGTCAGTGACCAGCACGGCCATGGCACCCACTGTGCGGGCACGATCGCAGCGCGGGGCGACAACGCCGAAGGCATCGTCGGCATCGCTCCATTCGCGAAGGTGCTTCCGGTGCAGGGGCTCAGCGCGGGGGGATCGGGCACGAGCGCGGATCTCGCCGCGGCGATCGAGTACGCCACCAGCATGGGCGCGGACGTGCTCTCGAACTCGTGGGGCGGGTTCGTCCGGGACGAGGTCATCGAGGCCGCCTTCGAGGCGTCCTCGGCCGCAGGAGCGCTCTCGGTCGCAGCCGCCGGCAACGATGCACGCGACGGCGTCTCGATGCCGGCGCTGTACGACACCGTGGTCGCAGTCTGTGCCACCGACCACGAGGACGTACTCGGGTGGTTCAGCAGCCACGGCATCGACGTCGAGGTGTGTGCGCCCGGCGTGCAGGTGCTCTCGCTGAGTGCGAACGACCACGCGAACTATCTCGCCGACGTGTTGTCCGAGCGCGACCCGAGTCGACTCGTCGGCGACCGCTACCTGGTATTGAACGGCACGAGCATGGCGACGCCACATGCCGCCGGCGTCGCTGCCGTGAGTCTGAGCCGACACACGAGCGAGGGAGCGATCGAGACGCGCGCTCGGCTGATCACGGGGGCGCAGCCGATCGACGGCGAGAACCCCGGCTTCGAGGGCCGGCTCGGCGCGGGGCGCGTCGACACACTCGATGCGCTCACGGCCACTCCAGCGCCTCTGGTGCAGCTCGCGAGGTATGACTCGACCCCGGTCGTGCGCGATCGCTGGGTGCGACTCGACATCGAGGTCGAGAACCTCTGGTCACCGGCCCTCGACGTCCGTGTCTCCGTCGAGAGCGACGACCCGGGAATCTCGGTCGTCGAGGGTGGGCCCGTCGCCCTCGGAGACATCGGCACAGGAGAGACGCGCGAGGCCCGCTTTCGGCTCCAGGCGGGGAGCGACCTCGAGCCCGGCTACACCGCCCTGCTGACGCTCACGATCGAGTACGCCGCGGGGACTCCGCAGGAGATCACGCTCCCGCTGCGAGCCGACTTCTTCGTCGACGAAACGGCGAGCACGAGGTGGATGCCATCACTGGTCCTCTCGGCGGGAGCGAACTTCGGTGACTTCGACCTCGACGGCGTCGGCGACTTCGGCGTGGGCGCCTTCTACGAGGGCATCACGCTCTACTGGAACCAGGGCAACGGATCCTTCTCGAGGTCCTCGCCCGAGATCAGCGACTGGGGACGCGTCCCCTACCTGTTCGACATCGACGGAGACGGTGACCGGGATCTGATCGGCGCTCTCGGCGGCGACAGCGTCGGCATGGCGTTTGCGCTCAACCAGGGGCGACGCGAGTTCGTGACCCTGGAGCAGAGCGAACCAACCCTGTCGAGTGTCAGCGCATACACCATGACGCCGATGGACATCGACAAGGACGGTGATCTCGACCTGATCAACGTCAGCAACCCGTCGTGCCCGGGCGGCAAGGCCGTCTACGTGTACGAGAACGACGGCAGCGGGATCTACACCGACGTCACGGCTGCCTCCGACATCCCCCTCTGCTCGACCAGTCAGAGCATCGTCGCCTTCGACTACGACGGCGACGGCTGGCAGGACCTTCTCATGACCCGAGGGCCCGGCGTCGGTCCCCTCCTCCGGATGCTCCGCAACCAGGGCGGCACCTTCGCGGAGTCGACGAGCGAGGCGTTTCCCGTACAGCCAATGGCGTGTCGCGATGTCCCGGAGTGCAATCCGGCGGAAGCCGTCGCGGTCGGCGACTACGACGACGATGGCGACCTCGACGTCCTCGCCGCCGGCGACAACTTCAACGGAGGGCGCGCGGTCTATCTCTTCGCGAACGATGGGAGCGGCGTCTTCACCGAAGTCACGGACCAGGCGGGTGACCTCGCCTCGCTGCTCCTCATGGTCGGACGATCGGGCGCGAGCTTCTTCGATCTCGAGAACGACGGCGACCTCGACGTGATCCTGCCATTCAACATCCTGATCTCTGGGACACCCGAAGAGACGCTCTCGCCGACGAACGTGGTCCTGCGCAATCGGGGCGACGGCACGTTCGAGAACGTGTCGGACATCGTCTTTCCCCTGTTCACCCAGCTGGGGGCCTACAATCTGGCGCTGGGCGATTACGACCGCGACGGGGGCATCGACCTCCTCGGCGCCGCCGGCAGCAACGTGATTGAGATCGGCGGCATGCTTCGGAACATCGGCACGGCAGGGACGACCTGGCTCCAGGTCGAGCTCGTCTCGACGGAGAGTGCGCCGGGCGGCTTCGGCGCAAAGCTGACGCTGACGGCGGGGGGGCGCACGCAGTTCCGCGAGGTGCACTCCTCGCCCTTCGACTCGAGCTTCGAGCACTTCGGCCTCGGCGGAGCGGAGCTCGTCGACTCCCTCGTCATCGAGTGGCCGAGCGGCATCGTGCAGACACTCCACGACGTGCCGGTGAACCAGCGCCGGGTGGTCGGCGAGATCGCTTCGACATGCGCCGAAGGCGACGACGACGATGCGGACGGCGTGTGCGCAGCGGTCGACAACTGCCTGCTCGTCGCGAACGGCTCCGCCGACGCGCGCAATCAGCTCGACAGCGATGGGGACGGCTTCGGCGATGGCTGCGACGCCGACCTGAATGGCGATGGTGCGGTCGGACTCGATGACGTCGCGACGATCCTGCGGAGCCTCGACGCCACCTCCGGCAGCGCGCTCTACGACCCTGCGTACGATCTCGACGGCAACGGCTGGATCACCGAGCACGACCTCCACCTGGTCTTCCAGGTGCTGGGTACACCGCCGGGCCCGTCGGGCGTGGCCCCTTCGCCGTAGCGCATGCCTGGCGGCACAGTCTCCCGACCACTCCCCAGCTCACGAGGATCAGCGGCTACCATGTGACGCAGACCGCATCTAGGTGCGTCTCGCGAGAAGCTTCGTCTCCAGATCGGGGCCACATGCAGCCGGGGGTCGCAGGATGAGTCGCAGCAGCGAGAAGCTCCTCGAGCTCGATCGCGCTCACGTGTTCCACCCCTACACCTCGATCGCCGAGCAGCGTGCAAAGGCAGCGCCCGTGCTGCACGGGGCCCGGGGCGTCTGGCTCAACGACGTCGACGGGCGCGAGATCCTCGACGCCATGGCCGGCCTCTGGTGCGTTGCCGTGGGCTACGGGCGCGACGAGATCGCCGACGCGATGGCCGAGCAGGCCCGCCGCTTCGGCTACGGCCACTCGTTCCTCGGGCAGACCCACGAGCCGGGCATCGAGCTCGCCCGACGCCTCGCGCGTTGGACACCGGACGGCCTCGACCACTTCTTCTTCTGCAACTCGGGCTCGGAGGCGAACGACACGGCGGTCAAGCTCGTGTGGTCGCTCCAGAACCTGCGCGGCCGGCCCGAGAAGAAGAAGATCATCTCGCGCGAGGGCGCGTATCACGGCGTGACGCTGGCGGCGACGAGCCTCTCGGGCCTGCCGTACATGCACGCGCTCTTCGACGCGCCCCTCGACCGCTTCCTCCACACGACCAAGGCGCACTTCGGCAGCCAGGGCCACGAAGGCGAGACCGAGGCCGAGTTCGCCCAGCGCTGCGCGCGCGAGCTCGAAGCGCTGATCGTGCGCGAGGGACCCGACACCGTCGCTGCGTTCTGGGGCGAGCCGGTCATGGGTGCAGGCGGCGTCTTCACGCCGCCCGAGGGCTACTGGGCCGCCGTGCAGGACGTCTGCCGCCGCCACGACGTGCTCGTCGTCGCCGACGAGGTCATCACCGGCTTCGGCCGGCTGGGCACGCCCTTCGCGGCGCAGCACTACGGCATCGAGCCCGACCTGATGATCGTCGCGAAGGCGATCACCAGCTCGTACTTCCCGGTCTCGGCGGCGATCGTGTCGAACGCGATCTACGAGGAGCTCGCGGCGGCGTCGCCGCAGCAGGGTCCCGTCGCGCACGGCCACACGACGAGCATGCACCCGGTGGGCGCCGCAGCCGCGCTCGCCAACCTCGACATCATGGAGCGCGAAGGGCTCTTCACCCGTGCGAGCGAGATCGGGCCGGACTTCCATGCGAAGCTGCGCGCGGCACTCGAGGGGCATCCCAACGTCGGTGAGGTGCGCGGCGACGGACTGATCGCGGCCATGGGCCTCGTCGCGGGCGACGGCTCGGGCGGCGCCCTGCCCGCCGATTGGAAGAGCGGGCTCTCGCTGCACCGTCTGCTGATCGAGGAGGGCCTCGTTTCGCGTGCGCTCGGCGACAGCCTCGCGCTGTGCCCGCCGCTCGTCATCAGCGAGGCGGAGATCGACGAGGTGATGGTGCGCTTCCGGCGCGGCCTCGATCGCTGGTCCGAGCAGGTGCTGCCCGGGCTCGGGAATGGATGACGTAGCGGCGACGATGGGCAGCCCACGGCGGAGCGCAGCTGGGCGGGCCACTCTCGTTCTTCTCGGGGAGGGGTGAGGTGAGCGAAGCGAAGCGGCCGGCGAACGAGCTGGTCCACATCGACACGATCCGCGAGGCCGCGGACCGTATCTCGCACTGGATCCACCGCACGCCGATCCTCACTTGCCAGGCCCTCGACGAGATCACCGGCTGCGACGTGCTCTTGAAGGCGGAGCACCTGCAGCGCGTGGGCGCCTTCAAGTCGCGGGGCGCGCACAACGCCGTGATGCAGATCG
>CAYYSY010000089.1:0-10023 GCA_964474355.1 uncultured Spirochaetaceae bacterium
CAGGTAGGCCGAGAAGTAGCGCGGCTTGCCCGGGATGTTCGCGCCCGTCCACCACGAGTCGGTCTTCGGGAAGAGCGTGGCGCCCGCAATCGCGCTGACTTCATTGGCCCAGGCATCTTCGCTGTCGGTCGTGGGCTCGACGGCGCCCATCCCGCGATCTTGCAGATGTTGAATGCAGTGGCCGATCCAGTCCATCTGCCGCTCGGCGCCGAGCGGCATGTTGTAGAAGACGCCGGGTGACCCGGGGCCGTGGATCATGAACAGGTTGGGGAAGCCCGCGACCGTCATGCCTAGATAGTTGTGGAAGCGGTCCTGCCATCGCTCCCCGAGGCTCACGCCGCCGCGCCCCTTCGGGTTGAGGCGCAACATCGTGCCGCTGATCGCGTCGAAGCCGGTGGCCAGGACGAGCATGTCGATGGGGTGCTCGCCTGACTGGGTGATCACGCTGTTGGGCGTGAACCGCTCGATGGGGTCCTCGCGCAGGTCGACCAGCGTCACGTTGTCGCGGTTGTAGGCCTCGAAGTAGCCATCCTCGAGGATCGGCCGCTTGCAGATCACGTAATGGTCGGGCAGCAGCTTCCGCGCGGTCTCGGGGTCGTGCACGATCTCGCGGATCTTGTCGCGCACGAAGTCGGCCAGTGAGGCGTTGGCCTCTTCGCTGATCGCGATGTCGCTGTAGAGATCCAGAAAGAAGTGGAAGCCACCCCGCTGCCACAGCGACTCGTAGAGGGCGCGGCGCTCCTCGGGCGTGTCGTCGAGGGCCGAGCCCTTGCTGCCATCGTGCGGGAAGCCTCCCATGTTCGCGTACATCTTCTCGCGGATGGCTTCCCAGTTCTCTCTGGCGTCCGCCAGGTCTTCGGGCGTGAGGGGGCGGTTTCCGGCAGGGAAGGCGAACTGCGGCGTGCGCTGCAAGACCGTCACGTGCGCGGCTTCCTTGGCGATTTCGGGGATCGCCTGGATCCCGGAAGAGCCCGTTCCGATCACGGCGACGCGCTTGCCCTCGAACGAGACCGGCTCGTGGGGCCAGCTGCCTGTGTGGTAGCACTCGCCCGCGAAGTCATGGATCCCCGGGATGTCGGGCATGTTCGTCGTCGAGAGGGCGCCCACCGCGCAGATCAGGTGGCGGGCCGAAGCGCGCACGCCGGTGTCGGTCTCGACCGTCCAGCGCTGCGCGGCCTCGTCGTAGCGCGCGTCTTTCACCCAGGTCGCGAACTGGATGTCGCGGCGGAGGTCGAAGCGATCGGCGACGTGCTCCAGGTACTCGAGCACCGCGGACTGCTCGGACTGGGTCTCCTCCCAGTCCCACTCCTGCATGAGCTCGTCCGAGAAGGTGTAACAGTAGAAGGGGCTGCCCGGGCCATCGACCCGTGCACCCGGGTAGCGGTTGTACCACCAGGTGCCGCCGACGTCAGTGGCGCCGTCGTACACGCGAACCGAGAGGCCCATCTGGCGCAGGTGGTGCAGGGCGTACATGCCGCTGACACCCGCTCCGATGACCACGACGTCATACTCTTCGGTCGCTCCGCTGTTGCCGGGTTGCTGGCTCATCACCGTCGTTCCTCATTCCTGCAGATGGCCCGTTCAGGTCGGGCGAACGACGAGGATACCGTGCGCCGTGCGATCGAGCAGGCCGCGGTCTTGAGCTTCTCGCGGGAGGGCTGCACGAGGGCGCTCGAGCCGAGGCGCGTCATCGGGCTACCCTCGAAGTCGAGGGGGGGACGCGCTCGGACGTAGTCGGGCGACGAATCTCCGCGCAACGAACCACTCGGACACATCGGCGGCGGATTCCTTCGCGATGAAGCTTTCTCGTACCACGCTCCGTGTCTTCGCAGTCCTGGCCGTCTTGCTGGCGATCAGCACCCATGCCGCCGATGCACCCGGTGACGCGGACTCACACGGAGCGTGGGTGCTGATCCGCGACGACGACGGGATCCGCACGTACCGGATGGACCGGCCCGATTCGCCTCTGCTCGCCTTCAAAGGGGAGGGCGTGATCGATGCCCCCATCGAACGCGTGCTGAGCGTCTGCCTCGATGCAGAGCGCGCTGGAGAGTGGATCGGACTCGTCTCCGAGTCGGCGGTCCTGCGTTGGCTTCCCGGGAGTCGCGCCTACGTCCAGCTCACCCGCTTCGACCTGCCGTGGCCCGTGCGCGACCGGGTCTTCGTCTCGCAGGTCGAGCTCGACGTCGATCCCCGGAGCTACGTCGCGACGCTCACGTATCACGAGAGCGACGAGGCCCCGGCGATCGCGGGCGCGATCCTGGGCAGCACGGAGGGCACGCAGTTCACGCTGCAGCCGGTCGAGGGAGGCGCTCGCACGCTCTTCACGGGCGTTGGCATCGCCGACCCGAAGGGCGCCATCCCCGCCTGGTTCATCAACTGGGCCGGCAGATCGATCCCGTACCGCACGCTCCAGTCGCTCCGCCGCCAGGCCGGCAAGGACGACGTCACCGTGTCGCCGGTCGTCGAGTCGCTCTACGAAGGCTTCTAGCGGCGGTGCGCCTCAGCGATCCAGCACGATGCAGCGCACCTCGATGCTCCAGCGATCCGGGGCATCCTTCGGGGTCTGCGGGTCGTGGAACGCGGTGTGGAAGCTGAACGTGCTGGGGGCGCGCGGGTCGCTGTGGTCGCCGCTGCCGCCCTTCGTCTTCGCCAGCGTGCCGGCCGAATCCCACTGCTTGATGAGCAGCGCCTCGTCCATCGTCATCTGCGGGAAGAAGGTCCAGCGATGGCGATCGGCGTGCTTCGAGAAGTAGTTCTCGCCGACGCGATCAGCGTAGTGGATCTCGAACACGACGAGATCCTCCGGCTCGACCGTCTGGGCGTCGCAGAAGGCCATGGGGTGAGTCATCACTGGCTCGGGCACGATGCTCCGCCAGACGTTGATGATCGAGAACCGCCCCGATGCGACGATCTCGTCGACGCGCTCCGGTGAGACGAGCGGGTCGCCCTCGCCGACCAGCGAGGCCCACGTGTCGTTGCCAGTGGCCGGCCGACTCAGATCGCGCAGCCGCTGGGGGGCGCTCGTGAGCGTGTAGTCCCCATGCACGACACGCGCAGGCCCTTGCACGGCCTGCCCACCCTCGATGCGCCGCGCGGCACGCTGCCCGGTCGCGGAGCGCACGTTGTGATCGAAGGCGATCGCCTCGCCGCCGGTCCATTCTTCGACGATGGCGGCGCAGTGGGCGTAGTAGTCGTGGACCACCTGCTTCTGGTCGAAGAAGTCGATCGCACCGGGAAGAGGGCGTGTGGTCAGCTCGAAGCCGTTCGTATCGAGCGTCGGGCGGTCTGCCTCGTCGAGCGCGCGTCCGTCGCGCACGGGTAGATGCCGCTTGTCGAATCGAGCGCCGACGATGTCGCTGTCGGAGCCGTCGCGATCGCGGTCGATCCGCACCTGGCCGTTTCGGTAGAGGGTCGACTCCATCGACGCGTCGAGGTAGTTGAACGCGCCCGTTCGGTCGGGCCGGGCCTGTTCGTGCTGACTCATCAGATCGGTTCTCCCGATGCGTCCGATACGGCGGCCCTGTATCGAACGGCGGGCGCATGCCCCCTCGCCCGGAGTGTATCGGCCCGATTCGGGTGAGTGGCCGAATCGTGGATTGCCTCCTATATGATGCAGTTGTATTATCCGATGATTCGATCGCCTTCTGCCTCTCGAGGGCGGTCGCCCCGCATCTTCTCCATCACCCAACGGAAGGACGCCCCCATGGCCTGGGATTTCTCTACCGAGCCCGAGTTTCAGGAGAAGCTCGACTGGATTCAGTGGTTCTGCGAGGAGAAGGTCGAGCCGCTGGGCCACATCTTCCCGCACGCGGTGCGGCTGCCCGACCCTGCGGTGCGCACCTACGTGCGCGAGCTGCAGCAGGAGGTGAAGGATCAGGGCCTGTGGGCGCTCTTCCTCGATGAAGAGCTCGGCGGCCCCGGTCTGGGGCAGCTCAAGCTCGGGCTCGTGAACGAGATCCTCGGTCGCTACCCCGCCGCACCCCAGCTCTTCGGCGCAGCGGCGCCCGATACGGGCAACATGGAGATGCTGGCCGCATTCGGCACCGACGAGCAGAAGAAGCGCTGGCTCGAGCCCCTGCTGAATCAGGAGATGTTCTCCGCCTACTCGATGACCGAGCCCCAGGGCGGGTCCGACCCGAAGCTCTTCAAGACGCACGCGGAGCGCAACGGCGACGAGTGGGTCATCAACGGCGAGAAGTGGTTCACGTCGGCGGGTCGCGTCGCGAACCTGCTCTTCGTGATGTGCACGAACGGCATGTTCGTGGTGCCGCGCGAGACGCCGGGCGTCGAGATCATGCCCGAGCCCCGCAATCACAATCACATCATCTATCGCGACGTGCGGGTGCCCCTCGATCATCTGCTGGGCCCAGAAGACGGCGCGCACGTGTTGGCACAGCGCCGCCTGGGCGGCGGACGCATCCACCACGCGATGCGTACGATCGCGCAGTGCAAGCTCGCCTTCGACATGATGTGCGAGCGCGCGTTGTCGCGTCAGTCGCACGGCAACGTCATCGCCGAGCACCAGATGGTGCAGGAGAAGATCGCCGAGTCGTACGCCAAGCTGAAGATGCTGCGCCTCTTCGTGCTCGAGACCGCGTGGAAGATGGACCGGACCTCCGGGCAGGAATGTCGAACGGAGATCGCGGCCGTGAAGTTCACGATGTCGCGCGTCCTGCGCGAAATCTCCTTCGACGCGCTTCAGATCCACGGATCACTCGGCACGACCGATTTGACGCCATTGCAGGACATGTATGCCGTCGCTCCGACGATGGGGCTCGCGGACGGTGCGGACGAGGTGCACAAGGCGACGGTCGCGCGCCGGGTCCTGCGCGACTACGACCCGCACGAGGGCCACTTCCCGCGCGAGTTCCTGCCCTACAAGCGCGAGCAGGCGTGGGAGAAGATGAAGCCGCTCTTCGACGTCAATCACGAGCTTGCGGACGCCGCTGAGCGCTGGAAGTCGTACTTCGAGAAGCGCGGGCGGTGACGCACAGCGGGGCGGTGGGGTCACCATGAGCGACCCGAGCTCGAAAGGACGGGATGCGCTCGTGCGAGCGGCGCGGTCGCTCTTCGCCGAGCGCGGCGTCGATGGCGTGTCGATGCGCGAGGTCGGTCGCGCAGCCCAGCAGCGCAACTCGAACGCGGTGCAGTACCACTTCGGTGATCGCGACGCGCTGCTCCTCGCGGTCCTGAAGCCGCACCACGATCTCGTCGCCGCGCGCCGGGCGGCCCTCATCGACGAGCTCGAAGGGGATCCCGCGGCTTCTCTGCGCGCGATCGCCGGGGCACTGGTGCGTCCATCCGCGGCGATGCTCGCCGAGCCGGGTGGCCGCGACTACCTGCGGATCCAGGCCGAGCTGATCGCCGATCCCGCCAATCTCGAGCGCCGCGGGCCTTTCACGGGTACCCAGCTCGATCGCTGGCACCGGCTGGCGAAGGGGCGCATGACCACCGCGACGCTGCCGCTTCACCGCCGCTTCTCGGCCATCCACCTCTGCTTTTCCGAGCTCGGTCGACGGGCTGCATCGAGACGGCGTGCCGACCATCGCCTCTTCGTCAGCGACCTCGTCGATCTGACGACGGGTCTGCTCGGGGCGGACGTCTCCGACGAGACGCTGCGCCTGCTCGACGAGCGCGACCTGATGAGTCGGGGGAGAGGCTCGCGACACTCTCACGCCGACGGCTCGTGACCCGGCCAGCTCGGTGTTCGCTACGGAGAGCCCATGACGAGTGAGCACGTCACCATCTTCATGCTGCTCGGTGCTCTGATGGTGTTGCTGATCTGGGGCCGCTGGCGCTATGACGTCGTCGCCTTCGGCGCCCTGATCGTGGCGGTCCTGGCGGGGCTGGTGCCAGCCAGCGAGGCGTTCGCCGGCTTCGGACACCCGGCCACCGTGACCGTCGCGTTGGTCCTGATGCTCAGCCGGGCCCTCGCCGACTCCGGCGCGACGGAATTCCTCGCGCACTCGATCATGCCCTTCGTTCGACGACCGAGCGGCCACGTCGGCATGCTGGCGGGCATCGGAGCACTGCTCTCGGGCTTCATGAACAACGTCGGCACCCTGGCGTTGCTGATGCCCATCGCGCTGCAGACGGCCGCCAAGACGGCTCGCAGCGCGGCCGCTCTGCTGATGCCGCTGTCCTTCGGGACCATTCTCGGTGGCATGGTCACGCTCATCGGCACCCCGCCCAACATCATCATCGCCGGCATTCGCGCGGAGTCGCTGGGCGAGCCCTTTGCCATGTTCGACTACGCCCCGGTGGGTGGCGTCACGGCCCTCGCCGGTCTCTTGTTCATATCGCTGGTCGGCTGGCGGCTGGTGCCGCAACGCGACGAGCGGGGGGCGGCCGCCGAGCTCTTCGACATCGAGCCCTATCTCGCCGAGCTGATCGTCGTGGAGGATTCCGTTCTCGCCGGCAAGAAGGTGGCTGATCTCCATGATCTGGCCGACGACGTCGCAGTGCAGGTCGTGACCCGCCTGCGCCACGGCGTCCGCCGCTCGCCGGTCTGGCGCAGCGACGAGATCCTGGCCGGCGACCGGCTGCTGGTCCAGGTCGGGCCGAGCGATCTCGAGAAGCTGGCCGAGCGCCTGGAGGCGAAGCTGGGCGACGCCGACGACAGCAAGACCGGTCTGCTCACCTCAGACGATGCCGAGGTCATCGAGGCGTTGGTCCCCCGTCATTCGGTGGCCGACGAGCGTACGCCCGAACAGCTCCGATTCATCAGTCGTTTCGGTGTCAACCTCCTCGGCGTCTCGCGGCGCGGCCAGCCCTACCGGGGGAGACTCGGGGCCTTCCGATTCGTGGAGGGCGACGTGCTGCTGCTCCACGGCGAAGCGGAGAAGCTCGCCGACACACTCAGTGCGCTCGGCCTGCTGCCACTGGCGGATCGAGGCCTGAGCTTCGGGCTGCGATCCAAGGGTCCGATGCTCATCGCCCTCTTCGCCATGGCGGTGGTGCTGGCGAGCACCGGCATCTTGCCGATCTACATCGCGCTGGGCCTGGCTCTCGCCGTCATGCTGGTGGCCAATCTGGTGCCGTCACGCAGCCTCTTCGAGGGGGTCGACTGGTCGGTCATCGTGCTCCTCGGTGCGTTGATCCCGGTCGGTGGGGCGTTGCAGACCACGGGCGCCACCGAGGTGATCGCCGAGGCCATTCTGCAGCTCGCGAGCGGGTGGACGCCAGCCTTCGTGTTGGGACTGATCCTCATCGTGACCATGACCCTCTCCGACGTCGTCAACAACGCTGCGACGGCGATCGTGATGGGGCCCATCGCCATCACGATCGCAGAGCGCCTGGGCAGCAACCCCGACGCCTTCCTGATGGCAGTGGCCGTCGGCGCCTCGTGCGCCTTTCTGACGCCGATCGGGCACCAGAACAACGCGCTCATCATGGGGCCCGGCGGCTACCGCTTCGGGGACTACTGGCGGCTGGGTCTCCCACTGGAGATCCTCATCGTCGCGGTTGCCCTGCCGGCGATCGTGCTGTTCTGGGGGATCTGAATCCAGGCTCGGGGAAGGCGCCACGCGAAGGCGCTCAGCTCGCGGGTAGGCGTGCGTCAATGCGAGAACGTGTTGTCGACCGCTCGCTTGCAGGCCTCGTGCGCACCCGACTCGAGCAATGTCCCGTGCGCCGAGAGCAGCTGGGCGAAGTCGAGCTCGAGCAGCCGACGGAACTCACCTTCGAGATTCCCTCCTTCGGGCGTCATCATCTTCACCCAGACCGGACCGACGATCGTGGTCTTCGGAAATCCGACGAACGGCAACAGGATCCGAGGCAAGAGACTGCAGTGGCTGTAGTCGCCGTAGTTCTGGATCGCGTCGCACGTGACGAGGAGCCCCTGGCCGCGACGCAACAACAGGGCGCCTTCGGGTTGATTCAGCCCCTGGAATCGGAACAGCTCCGCGTCTGGGAAGGGAAGGGGAGTCGATTCATCCCACGTCAGCGTCGGCTTCGGCTCGGGATGGGCCTCCGAGAGGCCCGGCGCCCAGAGCTCCGCGCCGTAGCGTTCCATGTAGTACGGATCATCGACCCCATGCAGCGAACCGAGGCGGAGGACCCGCTTCACGCTCCCCAGCTCTTCGAGGCGCTTCTCCTCGCCAGGCGCGAGGCGGATCGGATCGACCAGGGTGAGCTCACCGTCGTGTCGGACGATGGCCATGTTGCGCGTGATCGTCATCAACGCGTTCATCTTGATGGAGCCGCGCACCATGAAGACGTCGGGCTGGATCTCTTCGATCGGGTCGTGGGGGTAGAACCTCGATTCGCTCATCAGGATCTCTTTCTGGCGTGCGTCGCTTCACCGATTCCCTATCGCCATTCGGTCGGGCGTCGCTAGAGCGGCAGCTCGTAGATGCGGTGCACCTTGCGGACCTCACCGTTCAGCGTCTTCACGTTGCTGAGCATGCGCACCGTCGTTTCCTGGATCTGCACCATCTCGAGGTCGGTGAACTGCGGCTGCTCGCGGATCGTGTTCTCGAGCTCCTGGTACAGCATCAGGTTCGCGCCGGTCCCCTGGAACTCGGGCACGATGCCCATGCCGTTGATCAGCAGCCAGTCCGTCTTCTTCGTCTCGCGCCACAGACGGAAGAGGTCGACCGGGCCGATCGTGCCGCCGCTCCGCTGCAGGGCCCGCGAGAGGTCGTGGAACCCGAAGAGGAAGCCGATCACGCGGTCGTCGTGCGCGATGATCTTCATGAGATCGGGGTGCGCGATTCGCAGCAGGTCCCGCTTCAGTCGAGCGATCTCGGCGGGCGAGAGCTCATAGTTGCCCGGGTGGTCCGACAACGTCTCCATGAAGATGTCGCCGATGTCGTCCGCGACACGGGCGAGCTCCTTCTTGGATCGGAAACGGAGCACGCGGAAGTGCCCCTCCTTCGCGACCGCCTGGGCGCGCTCACGCAGCTCGTCGGGCAGGCGCGCCGTCGTGGGCAGGTGGAAGCAGAAGTTGTCGAGGTACTTGCCGAAGCCGAAGCCCTCGATCAGGTCGACGTAGTAGGGCGCGTTGTAGGTCATCATCGTCATGGAGGCGCGCTGGTCGAAGCCCTCGACCAGTATGCCGGTCCCCGTGACGCCGCCGAAGCCCATCGGGCCGACCACCCGCTCGAGCCCGCGGCTCCGTGCCCAATCCACCGCGGCCTCGAGCAGCCGATCGGACACCTCGCGGTCGTCGATCGTGTCGAAGAAGTAGAAGTGGGCGCACTTCATGTCGTGTGTCGCGTTGTACCGGGCGTTCTCGAATACGAAGATCCGCCCGACCGGCTCGCCGCCCCGCGTCGCGAGCAGGAACACGCCGGTCGTGTGCTCGAAGAGGGGATGCGCGCGATCGACGAGTTCCGCCAGGTCGCCGCGGAGCCAGGGGACCCAGCAGTCGTTGCCGGCGTAGATGCGGGCGGGAAGGGCGAAGAGCTGCTCGAAGCTGGGGTCCTTCGAGCGCTCGACCCGTGTGATCTCGACCATTCAGGGCCTCCCTCTCGAATTCGAGTGCGATGCCGTCGAGGCGATCCGACACACGAATCCTATCCCACGAGGCCCCTCGGCGCGTGACGCGCCTCGGCTACGCGCGCGTATGCCGCAGGCGTGCGCGTCGTCTCGCCAGCCCGCCGACGCCCGAGGCGCTCAGTCCGCGTCGAGCTCGGGGTAACGCCGAAAGATGCCCTCCTGATTGAAGGGCGCCCTGCGTTCCGACGCCAGATAGGCCGCGATGCGCGGTCGTCCCCGCACTCGCTCGCGCAGCGCGAGCACGCCCGGTGTCGACTCGCTCGCAAGCGCGAAGCCACGGGGGAATGCGTAGGCGAGGCCTTCGAGCGCCTGGAAGAGTCCGAGGTCGGCGTGCGACATGCTCTCTCCCACGAGCACGTCGCCGCCGTTGTGACCCAGCACGCGCTCGAAGTACTGGAGGAAGCGCGGCAGCCGCTCGGTCACGAAGTGGGGTGCACGCCGCCTTGCCTCGGCCTGCTGGTCCTCGTAGTAGAGCCAGCCGCTGATGGGATGATGGGTGTCGTGTGCCTCCACGACGAG
>CAYYSY010000090.1:0-16667 GCA_964474355.1 uncultured Spirochaetaceae bacterium
CTCGCCAGCCTCGACCTGCCCATGGAGACCACGAGATGAGAACACCGCCCACGCATTCGAGCCACACGAACCAGAAGACCCGTCGCACCGAACGCCTTGCACTCCTTCGGCTCGTCGCAGCGTGTATCGGCAGCGTCGCCGTCCTGCTCGCTTCGGCCTCCGCGCAAGCGCGCGTGAGTGACGACCCGATCCCCGAGCTGGTCGCCCTCGTCGATGGCGAGAAGATCCCGCTGCCGTCGCTCAAGCTCGACATGAACGCGCGCATCCAGGGCGACCTCGCGACGGTCACGCTCAGCCAGACGTTCGTGAACCCGAACGAGACGCCCATCCACGCGCGCTACGTCTTCCCGCTGCCACCCGACGCCGCGGTCTACGCCATGCGCTTCATCTCGGGCGATCAGATGATCGAGGCGGAGATCCGCGAGAAGAAGGAGGCGCGCGCGATCTTCGAGGCCGCGAAGCAGCGTGGCAATCAGGCGGCACTCACCGAGCAGCATCGGCCCAACGTCTTCACCCAGGAGGTCGCCAACCTGATGCCCGGCGCCGAGGTGCGCGTCGAGCTCGAGTACGCCCACGTCGTCGAGAAGGAGCACGGCGACTACCGATTCCACTTCCCGATGATCGTCGGCCCGCGTTACGTCCCACCTGCGCCATCCGGGGGGAGCGCAGGTGCCCCCACCCGAGTGCCCGGCGAGCCCGAGGCACTCGAGGTGGGGGTCTGGAACCTGCCCGCGAGCGCGAAGGTCGCACCGCCCGACCGGGTCGACCGCGATCGCGTATCGCTCCGCATCGAGCTCGACGGCGGCATGCCCGTGCGCGCGCTCGAGAGCCCGAGCCACTCGATCGACGTCACGAAGAAGGGCACGAGCGAGCGCGTGATCGAGCTCGCCGACGAGCGGACGCTCGACAACCAGGACTTCCTGCTGCACTACCGCCTGGCGGACGAGGACATCGCCGCGGGGCTCACCACCTTCGCCGACGGTGGCGTGGGCACGCTCTCGGTGCTCTTCGAGCCGCCGAGCGAGGTCGTCGACGATGCCATCGCGCGCCGCGAGATGGTCTTCGTGCTCGACTGCTCGGGCAGCATGTCGGGGGTGCCGCTCGCCGCGTCGAAGCGCTTCATGCGACGTACCCTCGCGGGCCTCCGCCCCGGCGACTCGTTCCGCATCATCCGCTTCAGCGACTCGGCCACCGCCTGGAGCGAGGCGCCGCTCGCCGCGACGCCCGAGAACGTGCGCTCGGGCATCCGCTACGTCGACTCGCTCTTCGGCAGTGGCGGCACCCACATGGCGAGCGGGATCCGCGCTGCGCTGGCGCCGCCGGTGCCCGACGACGCGCTTCGGCTCGTCATCTTCCTCACCGACGGCTACATCGGCAACGACGTCGAGATCGTGCGCCTGCTCGAGGCCGAGCGCGGTGACGCGCGGCTCTTCTCGTTCGGCATCGGCAATGGCGTCAATCGCTACCTGATCGAAGAGATGGGCCGCGTCGGCCGCGGCGCCGCGCGCATCGTGAAGCCCGACGCCGACGCCGAGAAGGCCGCCGACGAGCTCGTCGCACGGCTCGCCGCGCCCGTGCTGACCGACATCGAGATCGACTGGGGCACGGCCAGCGTGCGCGACGTGTTCCCCCGCGAGATCCCCGATCTCTTTCTCGGCCAGACCCTGCGTGTCATGGCCCGCTACGACGAGCCGGGGAAGCACCGCGCGACGATCCACGGCCGCATCGCCGGCAAGAAGGTGAAGCTGCCGCTGCATCTCGACCTGCCCGCGCACCAGACGGGCCTCGCCGGCCAGGCGCTGCCGATCATCTGGGCCCGCGCGCAGATCGAGGATCGGATGATCGAGTACATCGCGCCGCACTCGAACCAGGAGGACCGCGACGCCCTGCAGCGCGAGGTGACCGAGCTCGGCCTGGAGCACCGGCTGATGACGCAGTGGACCAGCTTCGTGGCCGTCGCGCGCGACGTGGTGAACCCCGGCGGCGAGGCGGCGCCCGTCGACGTCGAGGTGCCGCAGGTCGAGGGCGTGCCCGAGTCGGCGTATCCGCCGGGTGCCCTGCCGCATTCGCCCGGCGTGCTCACCAAGCACACAGGCGCGCCGCAGGCTCAGCCCGCCAGTGCCAGGGTCGGCCGTGGCTCGGCCGCGCCGCCGCCGAGCCGGCAGCGCGTGCAGAACCTCGTCGAGGCGGAGCCCGCATCGACGGTGCCGTCGGCCGCCGAGATCGCGGCGCTCGGATACGTCGAAGAGAAGGTGGAAGAAGACGCTGCGAAGGCGCCGATCCTCGCGCCGGCCGCCGCGCCCACCTTCCACGGCGCGCTGCAGCTCGTGGCCCAGAACGGCTTCACCGGAGCGTCGGGGCCCGAGCCTTCGACCTGGCTCGCGCTCGCCGCGATCGGTCTCGCGGGTGGCATGTTGTGGTGGCGCCGCAACGCGTCACACTCGTAGGCGGGGGGGGTGATGGCACGGATCCTCGTAGTCGACGACGACGCGCACATCCGCGAGGTCGTGCGCTTCGCCCTCGAGCGAGCAGGTCACGCGATCACCGAGGCGGCGGATGGCCGGGCGGCGCTCGATGCGTTCGCCCGGTCGCCCGCCGAGCTGGTGGTGCTCGATATCCTGATGCCCGAGATCGACGGGCTCGAGGTGTGCCGCGAGCTGCGGCGCACGAGCGAGGTGCCGATCCTCTTCCTGTCGAGCCGGGACGAAGAGCTCGACCGTGTGCTCGGGCTCGAGATGGGCGCGGACGACTACGTGGTGAAGCCCTTCAGCCCGCGTGAGCTCGTCGCGCGGGTGAAGGGCATCTTGCGCCGCGCCCAGCCGAGAGGCGCGGACGCGCGGGACGAGGAGGCCGTGATCGAGCTCGGGCCGCTCCGCATGGACGCCCAGCGCTTCGAGTGCAGCTGGGCGGGCCAGCCCGTCACCCTCACGGTCACCGAGTTCGGGCTGCTGCACTCGCTGCTCGGCATGCCGGGCAAGGTCTACACGCGCGACGAGCTCGTCGAGCGCGCCTACGGCGATGGCCATCACATCACCGACCGCACCGTCGACAGCCACATCCGGCGCATCCGCAAGAAGTTCAAGCAGGCGGGCGGCGAGCCGGTCGAGACGGTCTACGGGCTCGGCTATCGCATCCAGCTCGAGGCCGGCGGCGGCTCGTCGTGAGCAGCAAGGAGTGAGTAGCGAAGAGATCGCTCGCGACGGAGCAGGCATCGGCGGACGCGCTGCGGGTCGCACTCGATGGCGACCGCGCATCGGCATCCGTGAGCTGCTGCTCGCGGTGAACGCCTTCGCGCTGCTCGTGCCGCTCGCCGCCATCCTGCTGCTCCGCATCTTCGACGATCAGCTGATCCGCCGCACCGAGGCGCAGCTGATCGGCCAGTCGGTGCTGATCGCCGAGGCCTGGCGCGAGGCGTGGCTGCGCGAGCAGGGCATCGGGCCGGACGACGCGCCGGCCTGGATGCCTTCGAGCGCCGAGGGGCGCACCTACTTCGCCCTCGAGCCGATCCTGCGGCTCGATCAGGGCGTGTTGCCGCCGACGCCCGAGCCCACGCACTCCCTCGCTACGCGGGAGGGACCGGCGTGGCGCGCCGGGCGCGTGATCGAGCCGGTGATCCAGCGCGCCGTGCGGATGAACCTCTCGAGCGCGCGCGTGCTCGACGCCGAGGGCTGCGTCGTCGCATCGAGCGGCTCGCAGCTCGGCGCGTGCCTCGGCGACCTGGCCGAGGTCCGCCAGGCCCTCGAAGGACGCTACGCCGCGGTGCTGCGCCATCGCGTGAGCGACGAGCCCGCGCCTGCCTACGACAGCGTCAGCCGCCGCGGACGCGTGCGCGTCTATACCGCACTGCCGGTGCTGGCCGACGACGCCGTGATCGGCGTCGTGCGGATGGTGCGCACCGCGATCGATCCGGGGAAGGCGCTCTGGTTCGATCGCTACCGTCTACTTGCCGTGCTCGTCGGCTGCGCGGCGCTCACGGCCGTGCTCTCGCTCTTCCTATCGCGCACCATCGTGCGGCCGATCCGCACGATCACCCGGGTCGCGCGCGACATCGCGAGCGGCGCAGGCCGCGAGACGGTGCCGCTGTCGCGATTGGCGCCCGACGAGCTGCGCGAGGTGAGCGGTGCCCTCGACCAGATGATCGATCAGCTCAGCGATCGCGCGGAGTACATCGCCGAGTTCGCGGCCACGGTGAGCCACGAGCTGAAGACACCGATCACGGGCATTCGCGGCGCGTCCGAGCTGCTCGCCGAGCAGTGGTCCGAGATGAGCGAGGACGAGCGGACGCGCTTCATCGACAACATCCGCGGCGACGCCGACCGCATGGAGCGGCTCGTGACGCGGTTGCTCCACCTCGCGCGGATCCAGAGCGCGCCGGAGCACGTCGAGGACGTCGACCTCGATGCGTTCTTCGGCGGTCTCGCGGAGGGGTACGGCCCCGATCTCCGGGTCGAGATCGCACGACCGGGCCTGCACGTCCGCATCCAGCCCGACCACCTCGAGTCGGCGGTGCGCAATCTCCTCGACAACGCGTTCCGCCACGGCGCGGGCCAACCGGTCGAGCTGCGCGTACGCGAGAGCGACGGGAGGCTCGCGATCTCGGTCACCGATCGCGGCCCGGGCATCAGCGAAGGCAATCGAGATCGCGTGTTCCAGCGATTCTTCACCACCGAGCGCGACAATGGCGGCACGGGGCTGGGGCTCGCGATCGTGCGCGCGGTGGCCGAGATGCGCGGGGGTGCCCTCTCGTTCGAGACGGGAGACGACGGGACCACCTTCGAGCTCGTGCTCTGAGCGGGGCTCGCGCCTAGAAGGGCTTGTCGCCGGCGATCGTGACCCGCTCGACGCGCCGCACGGCCGGCTTGTAGTCGTAGGCCGCATAGTGCTGCACGGCCCGATTGTCCCAGAAGGCGACCGAGTTCTTCTTCCAGCGGAAGCGGCACTGGTACTCGGGCACGGCGGCCTGGCGGTAGAGCACGCGCAGCAGCGTCTCGCTCTCGTCGGGCTCCATGTCGAGGATGTGCGTCGTGAAGGCGACGTTCACGTAGAGGCCCTTGCGGCCCGTCTCGGGGTGGGTCCTCACGACGGGATGCACCGCATCGGGATACATCTCCTGGTACTTCGCGCGCGTCTCGTCGTCCATCGCGGCGCCGAAGTTCCGCACGAAGCTGTGATTGGCCTTCGCGCCGTCGATCTTCGACTTGATCTCGTCGGGCAGGCCCTCGAACGCGGCGTACATGTTCGAGAAGAGCGTGTCCCCGCCGACGTCCGGGATGATCCGGCCACGCAGGATCGAGCCGAGCGAAGGCTCCTGTCGCCACGTGACGTCACTGTGCCAGGCGTTCTGCCCCGACTTCGAACTCTCGTCGTGATGGATGATCACGACCTCGGGAAAGTCCTTGCGATTCGGCGTGAACGGATGGATCTCGAGCTCACCGAAGCGCCGACCGAACGCGACGTGCTCCGCCACCTCGACGTCCTGATCCCGAAAGAACACGACCTTCCAGTCGAGCAGCGCCTGCCGCACTTCCTTGATCTGTACGTCCGAAGCATCCCCGGACATCCGAACCCCACCGATCTCGGCCCCGATGGTCGGCGTCAAAGGCTCCACAGTGATGCTCTCGAAATCACGCTGTACAGGCAGGTTCAAACCCCCTCCTCCACGTGCGAACCGAAGCCACAACTCTATCACCCCCCAAGCCCCGCAGGAGATCGATCACCCCCAAAACGACGACGTTCCCCGTGGCCCTGGCAAGGCGGACGCGCTGCCCCGCACCCCGGCGTACGCGGGAGCCGGCGCACGGTGCAGCGAAGTAAAGCGCAGCAGGAAACGCCGGTCGGAGTCAAAGGCGCCTCTCAGAGCAATTCGCCCAAGAACGGCGTGCAAGCCAAGCGAGCCATGAGCGGAGCCGTGCGCCGGCTCGCGCGTACGCCGGGCGCGAAGCAACCAGGCCAAACGCGCTAGCTACCGGAACCAACCCCGGGAAACGTCACCGTACACTTCAACCCGCCGGGCAGAGCACGATCCGAGTTCGGCAGCTCGAGCCGAACCCCGAGCGTCCCGCTCGCCGCATCGACGACCTTGTCGACGATCACGACCTTCGCCTCGCGATCCTGATCGAACGGTGGCTCCGGCCGCACCACCGCCTCCATGCCGCGATCGATGGTCCCGAACATCGACACTGGCACCACGACCTCGACGTTCAGCGGATGCAGCTGCGCGAGTCGCATGATGCCCTCGTCCGAGACGTACTCACCGGGCGCGATGTCGACCTCGGCGACGACGCCATCGATCGGGCTGCGAACCGTGCGGCGCGCGAGCCGCTCTCTCGACTCGCGCAGCTCGAGCTTCGCGAGCAGCTCCTCGGTCTCGATCTGATCCTTCTCGTTGCTCGAGATGAGCTGCTCTTCGACGAGATCGGCGTTGCGCGCGTTCTTGCGCGTCGCGAACTCGGCGCGGGCCTTGGCGAGCTCGTGTTCCGCGAGCTCGACACCGGAGACCAGGCGTAGGAGCACCTGGCCCTTCTTCACCGGATCGCCCCGCTTCACCTCGACCCTCTCGACGATCCCCGAGGCGGCGCTGCTCACCTCGACCTCGACGTGGGGCTCGATGATGCACTCGTAGCTGCCGGCGAGCACCTCCGAAGACAGACCCGTGACCGCGACCGCAGCGACGAGGAGCCACCTCGTCCCGCATCGAATTCCGATTGTCATCTTCATACCTACTCCAGGCACGCGGCATCGCGACCGCCATTCAGGATAGACCCTTCGCCGCGTGCTCACTCCGAGTGGCCCGAGAAGGCCAGCGTATCGGCCATCTGGCGATCCGCGCGGAGGACATCCTGGCGCATGCGACGGTGCAGCCGCTCCGCTCTCTTCTGCGCGCGCGTCATCACGAAGCGGCGCACGCGCTGCTCGAGCGGCCCCGCCGCGAGCCAGGGCAGCGCCTGCAGCGTCCGCAGCGTGCGTCCAGCGAACGTGAGCGGGAGCGCGTCGTCGAGCGCGAGCACCGCTTCGTAGCTGCCCGGATCGCCCTGGCGCGCCGATCGCCCGGCGAGCTGGCGGTCGATTCGACCGGCGTCGTGGCGCTCGGTCAGGACGACCGCGAGCCCGCCCGCCTCGGCCACGCCCGGGCCGAGCGGGATGTCCGTCCCCCGACCGGCCATGTTCGTCGCCACCGTGACGCGACCCGCCTCTCCCGCGCGAGCCACGATCGCAGCCTCGTCGCCGTCCTGCCGGGCCGTCAGCACCTGGTGCTCGATGCCGCGCGCGCGCAGCACCTCGGCCAGCTCGTCGCTCGCCGCCACCGAGCGCGTCCCGATCAGCACCGGTCGCCCTTCCCTACGGAGCATCTCGACACGCTCGGCGAGCGCCGCCCACTTCTCGTCGTGGCCGGTCTCGATGCGCTCGCCCAGGAACTCGCGGCGCAGCGGCCTATGCGTCGGCACACGCGCCGACCGGAGCCCGTACGTCGCGCGGATCTCGCCCTGCACCTCGGCCACCGTGCCGGTCATGCCCGCGAGCTGCAGGTAGCGGCGGAAGAAGCGCTGATAGCTGATGCGCGCGAGCGGCTCGCGCACGCCGGTGATCGGCACGCCCTCCTTCGCCTCGATGAGCTGCTGGATCCCGCGGCCCCAGGCGCGGTCCTCCATGACGCGACCCGTGTACTCGTCGATCACCTGCACCTTCTCGTCGCGCACGAGATAGTGCTCGTCGCGGCGGAAGACGAAGCGCGCGGCGAGTGCCTGGCTCACCAGCTCCTCGCGGCGCCGTCGCCCGCGCCAGAGCCCGCCGAGCGGAGACGCGATCCGCTCGAGCTTCGCCTGCCCGCTCTCCGTGAGCCACACGCTCGAGGCCTTCTCGCGCACCTCGTAGTCGGCGCCGGGCTCGAGCTCGTGGCTCAGCTTCAACGCCTGCTCGAAGAGGACCGCAGCCTCACCGGCGTCCTGGCCCGCCGAGAGGATGAGCGGCGTGCGCGCCTCGTCGATCAGCACGCTGTCGGCCTCATCGACGAGGGCATAGCCGAGGCCCCGCATCAGCAGCCGATCGACCCGCGCGTCGCCCGCGGCCAGGGACTCGAAGCGCAGACGCAGATCCCCCCGGCGCGCCGCCAGGGTCATGCGATCGCGGAGGAAGTCGAATGCGAGCTGCTTGTTGGTCGCGTACGTGATGTCGCAGGCGTACGCCGCGCGCCGGGCCTTCGGATCCATGCCCTCGAGCACCACGCCGACGCGCAGACCGAGCGCCTCGTAGATCGGGCGCATCTGCTCGGCGTCGCGTCCGGTGAGATAGTCGTTCACCGTGACCACGTGCACCGGCACCCCGGCGAGGGCGACGGTGCTCGCGGGCAGGGTCGCCGTCAGCGTCTTGCCCTCGCCCGTCTCCATCTCGACGAGTCGCCCCTGCAGCAGCTCCCACCCCCCGGCGAGCTGACTGTCGTGATGGCGGAAGCCCAGATGTCGCGAGGCGAGCTCGCGCACGAGCGCAAACGCCTCGGTCGCGACCGGTCGTACGAAGCCCCGCCGGCGCAGCTCGAGCCCGAGCTCGGAGGCGCGCGTCAGGATGGCCGCCGCATCGAGCGGCCCGAGCACCTGCTCGGCGGCCTCGACGTCGGCGAGCCAGCGACCGAGCCGGCGGCGCGAGACCCTTCGCATGCGGCTCGTCCGCTCCTGCACGGCGGCCCATGCGAGATCGAGCCGACCCAGCCGCGGCTCGGCCCGCTCGGGGTACACCCCGGTGAATTCGCTCGGTTCGAAGTCCGGCACGGGTCGGGCTCCTACACCTGGAACAGCGACAGGAAGAGCCGCCTGGCTTCGCGCAGGACCTGCACCGCGAGCGTCTCGGGGGCGTGAGCGAAGCGCACGTAGACACGCTCGCCGATGCCGCGCGGACGCAGCGCCCCCTCGATCTCGAGGTCGAAGACGAAGTGCCGTTGCAGCGCGCGCATCCCGTCACCGTCCATCGGATCGAGGGCGATCGTGCCGCCCCCCTGCACCGCCAGCGCGGGGCTCGGCAGCTCGTGCGTCGCGAGCGGCACCTCCGAGACGAGTCGCGCGGCGTATACGTCTTCGAGCGACTCTGCGAACCGCACGTCGACGCGGCGGGTCGCGCTGCGGACCTGATCGACGTCGGCCGCCGGCACGACGACACGCACCAACACCGGGGCGAAGTCGGTGACGTAGCCGAGGATCTCGCCACGACGTACGAAACGGCCCTCCCAGTCCTGCACAGGGTCGACCAGGAACTCGCCCCGGCTCGGGCTCCGTACGATGAGTCCCGCGATGCGCTCCTCGAGCCGAGCGACCACGTGCTCGGCCTGCTCGACGGCCTGCTTCGTGATCGCTGCCTCGACGAGGTCGCGCGTGCGCTCGTCGTCGTAGCGTGCACGGGTCGCGCGCAGGTTCGCGGAGGCGGCGTCGCGCTCGTAGCCGAGCTCCTTGTCCTCGAGCGCGAAGAGTGGCTGATCGCGCTCGACCAGGCTGCCGGGCTCGACGAGCAGCTCGAGCACCGTGCCGTCGGTCTCCGGTCGCACCTGCGAGTGATCGGGCGCCCAGACGATGCCCTCGCAGCGCGTCCAGCTCGGGACCGGCACGAGCAGCAGCAGACCCAGCAGCCCGCCGACGACGCCGACCGTGATGGCAATCGCGCGCCCCCGCCGCTCGTCGAGGCGCGGATCGAAGCCGAGGAACCAGAGCTGCTTGCCGAGCGGGAGCAGCGCGAACTGGGTCACTGACCACGCCGCGAGCAGCACGCCGAGCGCGAGCAGCTTCGTCGCGACGAAGAGCGCGATGGAGAGCATGACCATGAGCCGCGTCACGAACGAAGTGATCGCGTAGCCGGCCAGCCAGGCGGCCTCGCCGCGCGACTGCGCGGGCGCCGTGGCCGCAATGCCGAACACATGGTGTTGGACCCAGTAGCCGAGATACTGATTCGCGCGCATGCCGAGATTGGGGATCTCGAGCAGATCGGAGAGCACGTAGTAAGCGTCGAAGCGGAGGAAGGGATTGCCGTTGAAGACGAGGCTCGACACGCTCGCGATCACGACGGTGTTGAAGGCGATCGCGCGCACGAGACCGGGCTCGACAGAGACCCACACGAAGAGCGCGAGCGACGCAACGAAGAGCTCGGTGATGACACCGGCAGCACCGACGGCCGCACGCTGCCAGCGACTCTGGAACGCGGTCGAAGAAGTCGCGTCGACGTAGGGCACCGGGATGCCGACGAGGAACATGACACCCATCTCGTGCACCTCGCCGCCCCCACGCTTCACGGCGAACGCGTGGCCGAGCTCGTGCAGGATCTTGACCAGCGGGAAGACGAACCACAGGAGCAGTAGGTTCTCGGCGACGAGCACGCGATCGGCGACGTTCGTCGTGAGCGCGTCGAAGTGCCGCGCCGCGAGCACGCCGGCGGCGGCGACGACCGCGAGCCAGAGCACCGCCCCCGCGAGCCCGAGCCAGGGGCGCACCCACGGCAGCGCCGCATCGAGGAAACGGTCCGGGTCGATCAGCGGGATCTTGAGGGCCAGCGGACTCTTCAGCTGTCCCCAGAGCTGTCGGTCGCGCAGGCGCTGCCCGCGGAACGCGAGCTCGGTCGCATCCGGCGACGCATCGGTGACGAGCGCGTTCGCGTGATAGAGCTGCGCGAGCAACCTGATGGTCTCGTCCTGGGTCGGCAGGTCGTCGCCGAGCCTCTCACCCGCCTCGTGCCAGATGCGATCGACGCTCTTCCGTCCATCGATCAGCCCGACCAGCGCGTGCGCCGCGGGCGAGAAGCGATGGAACTTGCCCGACGCGCGATCCTGCAGCAGATACCAGCGCTGGCCGCGATACGTCTGCCGATGGATCGCTGCGTGCGATCGCAGCCGCGGCACGAGACCGGCCACGCGATACCACGACGGGCTGAAGATCGAGGCCGACATCAGCGCGGCCTCAAGGCCACAAGCTCCAGATCTTGAGACGCAGCCAGCTCTGCATGCCCCGCGTCCAGATCCAGAACAGGTTCCGCCGGCCCACCTCGACCTTGCCCACACCCTCCATGCCCGGGCGCAGCCGATCCGAGACGTCGTCGAGCAGCCCCTCGACGCGGAACGTGTTCGCGCCCTCTTCGGCCACGGAGATCGGCGTCAGCTTCGTGACGGCGAAGTCGAGGGGCTCGTTCGGCATCGCGGCCAGCAGGAGGCTGCCGCGCTGGCCCAGCTCGATGTCGGCAATCTGCTGCTCGTCGACCTCGAGGAGCACCCGGTAGCGGTCGAGGGGCGCGAGCTCGAAGAGCACGTCGCCGCGCCCGACCGCCGCGCCGAGCGCCTGGGTGAGGTCGCCGGCGACGATCAGCCCGTCGAAGGGCGCCGCCACTCGAGTGCGCTCGATGCGTTCCTCGATGCGCGCGAGCTCGGCCTCGGCCTCCTCGATCTGCGCCGCGAGGATGCGGACCTGTGCGCGCTCGCGCGCCGCCCGCGCCTCGTCGTACTGGCGCCGATACTGCGCGTTTCGGCTCGACCACTTGAGCTGCTCGAGGCGCAGGTCTCGGTCGTCGAGCTGTGCGAGCACGTCGCCCTCGGCGACGAGGTCGCCCGCGCGCAGATCCGAGATCGCCACGTAGCCGTCGAAGGGCGCGACCACGACTCGGCGCTGCGAGCCCTCGAGCGCCCCGTCGGCGGAGATGCGGTAGTCGGCCTCGGCGAAGAAGAAGAAGATCGTGAGCGCCACGGCGACGATCGTGAAGAGCTTGCGGCCGAGGTAGCCGGGCCCGAGCAGCTTTGCCGCCTGACCCCAGAACGCGATGACGGCCTTCATCGGCAGCGAGCGATCGTCGCGCTGGCGCAGCGCGAGCAGTGGACCGAGCGCCGCCGCGACCGCCTCGGCGAAGCGGGTGGTCGCGGCGTCGAAGCCGTCGGCGCTCGAAGTCTCGAACGTGAGCGCCCCCGCGCCGAGACCCTCGGCCTGGAGGGGCACCGTCAGCACGGCCGAAGCGCCGTGCTCCCGGCACAGCGCCTCGTGCTCGCGCCGAACGAGCGCGCCCGATGCCTCGCTCGGCACTGCGAGCGAGACGCCTTGATCGCGGGCCTCGTCCATCGCAGCAGCGATCGCGACGATCAGGTTCATCTTCTTGCCGAAGTCGGCGCTGTGCGAGAGCGCGACGACCCGGATGTGCCCTCGCTCCTCGAGCCCGAGGCTCACGCGGTCGCAGTGCATCGCGCCGGCGAGCTCGGTGACGACGGCGTGCGCGGCCTCCTCGAAGCTGCGGGCCTCGATCGCCACGGCGACCAGGTCGAGTACGTCGGCGGCGGGCCCGCCCGCGAGCGACTCCGGGCCGCCGCGCACTGCACTGGAGAGCCGTCCCTCGAGCCAACCCGATCCCCACTGCAGCCGTCGGAGCACCTCGGGCCAGTCGGACTCGTCAGCCCGGTCGACCTCGACGGCGACGACGGCGCGGGCCTCACGCGGGAGAGGGACGAAGTGCGAGAGCGCGACGCGGCCGGGCGCATCGTCTTCGGCGACGGCCAGACCGCGGCCCTCGGCGAACGAGCGCTCGACGAGGTCCTGCAGCACCGGGGGCGTCGCGGCCGGCCAGGTGGCCAGCGAAGCGGGCGCAGCGTCGCCGATGCGCTGCCAGGCGAGCGTTGCCGAGTGCACGCCGCCGACCGACTCGGCCTGGATCGCGAGCCACGCGTCGCAGAAGCGCTCGAGGTCGCCCGCCTGGAGGAGATCCTCCCACGCGCCGAGCGTCTCGGCCGCACGCGTCGGGGCCTGCGCGCCGGCGCTCCGGGCAGGAACGCCTGTCTCCTCGGAAGGATCGATCGACGCGTCGGGAGGATCGACCGCCAATTAGGAGCCCGACCCGAGGTGGAGCGCGTCGGCGCAGCTGCTCGGACGCACCGCTCGCAAAACGCGTGACCGAGGTGTAGCCATAGCTACGACGCAGGGAGCGCAATGCCGCGAGAGGTGATGGATGAGCGGCTGTACGATGTGCTCCACCTCGGGTCGGGCTCCTCGGTCAGCTCTTGGCCGCGCCGTTCCCACCGCTCGCGCCGCCGTGCTGCTGCATGGCTTCGACCGCCTCGAGCTCGATGGCACCGTAGCGGCTCTCGTACTGCTTGAGCGTGTTCTCGAGCAGCAGCTGCAGCCGCTTCGCGGTGTACGGCGTGATCAGGATTCGCTGGTTGAGGCGCACCTCGATGGGCTTCTTGCCGGCCTGCCAGCTCTCGTTCGTGCCGAAGAAGATGCTCACCTCTTCACGGGTGCCGGCGACGTTGCAGATGTTCGAGTACGAGGTCTGCATCGTCTCGTCGTTCCAGCGGATCGTCGGGACGTTCTTCTCGGACTCCTTGCCCTGCTCGCTCTTGTTGCCGGCCATGGCCTCTCCTGAAGGTGCTGAGGGTGGAAATGGATACGCACGCCATCCCCGGACGCGGGAATGGCGCGATGCGGTGGCTCGAATCTACCACCTGCCGTTGTAGGTGTCCCCGGCGGCCCGATCGGTGTCGATCTGCGCATGGTTGAAGCGGCCGCTCTGCGGATCGAAGGCAAGCCAGCGGCGCTGCATGCGGCGTCGGCGCGCGACGCGGGTCTGCCAGCCGGTGAGGCCGGCCCAGACGGCGCTCAGCAGCTCGGCGGGCTCGTTTGCGTCGTCGTCGTGACGGCCCTGATCCGGCAGCTCGCCGGCAGGAGCCTCGTCGCCGGGCTCGGGCTGCGGTGCGGCGTCACGGTCGGGGGGGCCCTCGCCCACGGCCGGCAGCTGGCCATCCTCGCCGGCCTGCGAGAAGCCCCAGGGCTGCTGCTTCTGCGCGTCGACGCGCTCGTCGATCGCCGCGACGTTCGAGCGGGCCGCGTCGGCATCCTTGAGGGAGGCGGCCTCCTCGGTCACCGTGGCGGGCATTCGCAGCACCCAGCTCGGCTCGATCACGTTGGGATCGTCGACCAGGTGCTTGTTGGCCTCCGCCACCTCCGGCCAGCGGAACGGGTCGCCGAGCTCGCGCTCGGAGATCGTCCAGAGGCTGTCCCCGGTCTCGACCTCGTGCCTGCCCGTCGCCAGGCTCCCGCCCGCGTCGTTGCGACCGACCGACGTGCCTGCATCGGTCGACGTCTCGCTGGCGCGCGTACTGCGAGCGAGGACCGGCTCGGCGGGACGCGGATCGACGGGCGCCGGCGGAACGACCGTCTCCGACGGAAGCGGCGCGTAGCCGCCCTGGGCGAAGTTCGTCGCGTAGAGGCCGAACACGGCGCTGGCCGCCAGATCCAGGCCGCCCGCCACCACGCGATTCGCCGAGACGAGCCGGCCACTCTCGAGCAGCATGCGAAGGAAATCGCCGACGAGCAGATCGGTGCCGAGCTTGCCGTTCAGGTTGTCGGCGCCGAAGCCGCCGAGGACGACGTCGTTGCCTTCACCGGCGGAGAGCGAGTCGGCGCCGCCCTGGGCGACCTGCGTCGTCTCGATCAGGCGCTTGAGGTCCGAGAGGTCGTTCACGCGACCGTAGTCGCCGATCACGATGTCGTCGCCGTTGCCACCGCGGATCGAGTCGCCGAGGGCGCCGCCGAAGAGGCGATCGTGACCGCCCATGCCGGAGATGTCGTCCTCGCCGCCCTCGCCCACCCGGTTCGTGCCGACGTTCGGCACGGTCTGCGCGGCGAGCCGCTCGGGCACGGTCGGCGGTGCGGGGGGCGCGCCGTTCGTGCCCGCGCTCGCGTCGCCCTCACCGGCGCCGGGCTCCGGCGCGGGCTCGCGCCGGGCGGCGAGACGGAGCAGCAGCTCGGCGTCGAAGTCGACGAGGTTGGTGACGCCCGAGTCGCCGAAGTCACCGAAGATGAGGTCGTCGGCCTCGCCGCCGACGATCGTGTCGTCGCCGAGGCCGCCCTGGATCTGCAGCGGCAGGGTCGAGGCCACCATGCCCTCGGGCGAGCCATTGATCGTGTCGTTGCCGTCGCCGCCGTCGATGCGGAGGAACGGGATGCCGGCGCCGGGATCGGCGGGCGCCTGGACGCTCACGAGGATCTCGTCGTCGCCGTCGCCGGCGTTCACGACCGTGTAGACGTTCACGCCGTCGTTGCGCTGGTGCACGGCGTCGATCACGAACTTGTTGTTGCCCAGGCCGAGGTTGATCTCGACGCCGTCGACGCGGCCGAACGTGATGCCGCCGGGCCGGTCGGCGCGGGCGATGAGGCTGTCGGGGGTCATGCCGAGACCGATGATGCGGCCCCACTGGCCCTGATCGAAGCCCTCGTCGCCGGCAGCGAGCAAGTCGACCGTCTCGGGATAGGCTGTCTCATCGAAGAACGTCAGGGCACCACCACCGTTCGGGTAGCCCGCGACGTAGTCGGCCGGGTTGTCGTCGTCGTTGACCCGCATCAGGTCGACCTGCTCGGTCTCGATCTCGAAGAAGTTCAGGCTCTCGTCGGTGATCGCGAAGGCGTAGCGATCGTCGTCGAGCCCCTCGATGATGTCGTCGAGCTCGAAGTCCCAACTCGGGTCGAGATCGAGGCGCACGAGGCCGTCGCCCTGGTCGACGACACCCGTGATCAAGGTGAAGACGCCGTCGCCGGCGCCGCTGCCGAGGCCCTTCACGTCGATCAGCTCGACGGTGCGGCCGATGAGATCCTCGAGGACCGGCACGAACGTGTCCGGGTCGAAGTCGCCGCCCTGCTCCTCGAGCGCACGCCGGAGCAGCTCGGCCTCGAGCGCGGCCCGTGTGACGAGCAGGGTGTTCTCGGTGATGCCCTCGACGTCGCCGTCCGCATCGCGCTGGCTCGTCTCGCCGTCGAGCATCACCGGGCGCGTCAGGCCCTTGAGCGAGCCCTGTCCGCCGTGGCCGTCGATCAGCAGCGGACCCTGGATGTTCGCGACGGTGTGCGGGATCGGCGGGAAGACCTGGGTGTCGTTGCCGTCGATGTTCGGATCCTGGCGCGCGGCTACGGTGACCGTCTGGGGCACGTCCCAGTTGGTCTCGTCGAAGTGCAGGGTGATCTGGTCGGCGAAGGCATTCTCGCCCGGCTGGCCCTCGGCCACGACCACCTGCTGCAGCTCGAAGGCAAATGAACCGCCCGACGTGCGCGTGATTTCGGGCGTCACGACGACGTTCACGTAGCCGGTGCCCGTGTTCTCGAAGTTTGGCTTCTTCGTCAGCACGATCTCGTAGGTGTCGACGGTGCCGGGCGTGATGACGGGCAGGCCGTCGCCGCCGGTCGTCCAGCCGCCCTCGGTCACGTCGGTCGAGAAGCCGGTCTGCGTCACGAGCACGCCAGCGGTGTCCTCGTCGACGACCTGCACCGCGATGCGCTCCTCGATGCGGCCGTCGAAGCCTTCCTCGAGGTACTCGTACTCGACCCGCACGTCCGACTCGTCGCGGATCTCGGGGCGGCCGTTCTCGTCGAGGAAGACGAGCGTGCCCGAGTTCACGTAGAAGCGGTCGATGTCGAGCGGCGCCACGTAGACGCGGGCGCCCACGTACTCCTGCTCGGTGCCCTGCGTGTGGCTGCCTCCGGCGGAGGCGACGCGCTCGGTCGTGAGGCCCACCGCCCCGACGCTCTTGATGACCCAGCGACCGATCAGCTCTCCGTTCGCGTCCTCGGCGATGATGATCTGGTCCTGGAGGAACTCGTCGACCTCCCAGTTGCCCGGACCGCTCTGGCCCTCGGCGGCCTCTCGGACGATGTTGCCGTCTTCGTCGATCCGGA
>CAYYSY010000091.1:0-5484 GCA_964474355.1 uncultured Spirochaetaceae bacterium
AAGACGGAGCCGATGGACGTGGCGCGGCTGCTCGATCGGCTGCTCGACGAGCGGCGGCCGGTGATCCAGTCGCGCAGGCTGCTGGTCTTGAAGGAGCTCGATCACACGTCGCCGCTCGTGCTCGCCGACGCAGAGCAGGTCGAAGACGCGATCTCCGGGCTTCTCGACCGCGCCATCGAGCAGGCCTCCGAGCGGGGCGACGTCTATCTCGCGTCGAGGCATACCGAGCGCGGGCTCTCCGGGCGGCCCAGCGTCCGCATCCTCATCCGACACACGAAGGCGTCGGCCGGTGTGCCCGAGACGGGCCGGGTCGAGGCCCATGTGCCCGACCAGGCGATGCTCGACCTCGTGCTCGCGAAGCGACTGATCGAGGCGCAGGGGGGCGACCTCTCCGTCGACGAGTCCGAGGCCGAAGCCGGCGAGAGCGTGATCGTGGTGGACCTGCCCGCCGCCTGATCGGCGCACCACCCATTGGCACCCGGCACGCCGCGTACCGCTCGAGCGTCGGCCGGCGCGGACATCGGCCGCGCCGCGCGAACGCGTGTCGCGGCCTCGCTGTGGTAGCTTCGCGGCGATGTCCCGCGTCCTCGTGGTCGACGACGAGCCGGCTGTTCGCGAATCGCTTCGCATGCTCCTCAAGAGCGAGTGCGAGGTCTCGACCGCGGACGGCGTCGACGCCGCACTCGAGCAGATCGCGGTGTCGCTGCCCGATCTGATCCTCCTCGACGTCATGATGCCCGGCCGCAACGGCCTCGAGCTGCTCGCCGCGCTCGGCGAGCGCGGGCTCGATCTACCGGTCGTGGTGCTGACCGCCACCAACACCGTCGCGGTGGCCGTCGAGGCGATGAAGCTCGGCGCGAAGGACTTCGTCACCAAGCCCTTCGAGCTCGAGGCGCTCCGCATCAAGGTGCGCCAGCTCCTCGAGCACCGTGCACTCGCGGCCGAGGTCGTGCGGCTGCGCGACGAGGTCGAGGACCGCCAGCGCCTCGGTGACATGGTCGGGCGAAGCCACGCCATGCGCGCCGTCTTCCACGACGTCGAACGCATCGCGAAGGTCAGGGCCACCGTGCTGCTGACCGGCGAGAGCGGCACGGGCAAGGAGCTCGCGGCACGGGCGATCCACGAGCTCTCGCCCCGCGGCGAGGGTCCCTTCGTCGCGGTCAACTGCGGCGCGATCCCCCGCGATCTCGTCGAGAGCGAGCTCTTCGGTCACGAGCGCGGCGCCTTCACCGGCGCGCACGAGCGGCGGATCGGCCGCTTCGAGGCGGGGCACGGCGGGACCCTGCTGCTCGACGAGATCGGCGAGCTGCCGCTCGACGTCCAGGTGAAGCTGCTGCGCGCGCTGCAGGAGCGCGTCATCGAGCGCGTCGGGTCGAGCGACCCCGTCGCCGTCGACGTGCGCGTCGTCGCCGCGACCCACCGGGACCTGAAGAAGGAGGTCGAGGAGGGGCGCTTCCGCGAGGATCTCTTCTATCGCATCAACGTCGTGCCGCTCGCGCTGCCCCCGCTGCGCGAGCGCCGGGACGACATCACCCTGCTCGCCGGCGAGTTCATCGAGCGCGGCATCACCGAGGCCAGGAAGGACGACCCCGAGCGCAACGCGCCGAAGCTCTCGCGCCCGGCGCGCGCTGCGCTCGAGTCGTACGCCTGGCCGGGCAACGTCCGCGAGCTCGAGAACGCGATCGAGCACGGGCTCGCGCTCTGCGAGGGGCCGTCGATCGAGCTGGCGCATCTGCCCGAGTCGATCCACCGCGCCGGCAGCGACGAGGCCCTGCGCGAGGACTGGCGGCAGGGGCGGATCGGCTTCGAGGACGCCGTGTCGCGCTTCGAGGAGACGATGCTGCGCGAGGCCCTCGAGCAGGCGGACTGGAACCAGACCCGGGCCGCCACCACGCTCGGCCTCACCCGCCGGGTCCTGAAGATCAAGATGGACAAGCTCGGGATCGAGCCGCCGCCGGGCTAGCCCCGTTCGCATCGGAACGTTCGGGGCAGCGCGGCGTTCCGATCGGTACGAATCCGAAAAGCCCTTTTCATTCAGTGAGTTGGCCGCCGTTCGCCCGCGAACCGTTCCGATCGGAACGACGCAGCGCAGCGAGCCCGGCGCGGCCCCGCCGATCCTCCGTTCCAGATTCCCCAGCTAGATCCAGCAGTTGTGAGCTCATCTGCGTCCGGGGTGAGATTGGGCACAGCCCTTGCTCTTACACGGGGGCGGCAAGGCCCCCCGACAGCGACATGGCCCCGGCCGAGACCGCGCCGAAGCCGAGACGGAGAGAGCCAGGACATGAGCAAGCTCCACTCCCTGAACCGCCGGATCGAAGCCGCCATGGCCCGCCTCGAGGGCAGCGAGCCCACCACCACCCAGGCGACGCTCCTGGTGGTCGACGACGAGAAGGGGCCGCGCGAGTCGCTGCGGATGATCCTCTCGCCGCAGTACCGGGTGATCGCCGCGGAGTCCGCCGCCGAGGCCCTCGAGGTCCTCGACCAGGAGCCCGAAGTCGAGGTCGTCACCGTCGATCTCAACATGCCCGGCATGAAGGGCGACGAGCTCATGCGGCTCGTGCGCCAGCGTCACCCGCACATCGAGGTCATCGTCATCACCGGCTTCTCGTCGGTCGAGTCGGCAGTGGCCGGCATCCGGCACGGCGTCTTCGACTACCTGACCAAGCCGTTCGACGTGGTCGAGGTCGCGAGCACCGTGCGCCGCGCGCTCGAGCGACGCGGCTCGCGCACCCAGCTCGTCTCGTTCCTAAAGGGCATCGGCGAGGCGCTCGGCCGCGACCGCGACCCCGAGAGTGCGCTCGCCGCCCTCGACGTCGACCTCGAGCTCCGGGCGCGCGTGCATGAGGCGATCTCGCCGAACGGCGACGGCCTCGGCGCCGAGCCCGACGGCGAGCGCCGCAACGACTTCCTCGCCGCTCTGGCCGAGACCATCGAGAGCCGCGAAGAGCACAAGAGGGGCCACGCCCGCCGAGTCGCGTACCTCTCCGACCTGATCGCCCAGCGCATGTCGCTGCCCGAGCCGCGCTGCGAGGAGCTCCGCGTCGCGGCCTTCCTCCACGACATCGGTCGCATCGGCGGCCTCGGCGAGATCGCGGGCGAGAGCCTCGAGGAGAAGCTCCGGCGCGTCGACCAGCCGAAGCAGCACCAGGAGCTCGGCGCCCAGCTCGTCGCTCCGCTCGGCTATCCGCCGGCGGTGAGCGAAGCGATCCTCCACCACCACGACCGCTGGGACGGCGAGGGCCTGCCGAACGGGCCCGCCGGCGAAGCGATCCCGCTGCTCTCTCGGATCCTCGCCGTGGCCGACGAATTCGACCGCCTGACCCACGACCATCCCTACCGGCCGGCGCTCACCACCGCCGAGTCCGTGCAGACCCTTCGCAAGCAGGCGGGCAGCGCCCTCGACCCGCAGATCGTGCGCGTGCTCGTCTCGCTCGCCGAGCTCGGTCTCTGCTCGGTCGGCCCGCTCGGTGACCTGCCCTTCGAGCCGGGCGACGACCCGGTCGACGCGATCGCCCAGGCCACTGCCTGGCTGGAGGTGGACCGATGAGCGAGCTGACGGAGACGTTGATGCGCGGAGAGCGGACCTATGAAGAGCTCGACCTCGCGCTCGACCCCGACTTCGAACACTTCGGCGAGGTCGGCGCGCGCCGCGTCTGGAAGCGCCACCCGGTCGTCCGCATGGTCGAGTACAGCCCCTACCCGCGGCGCAGCGCCACCGAGCGGCTGACGGTCGGCTTCACCGCGAACGAGTCCCGCGGCGGCATCTGCATGCTGACGAAGGAGATCCATCCCGTCGGCCAGGCGCTGCGGCTCGCCGTGCGCGAGGTCGACGGACGCACGCGACTCGAGGCCATCGCCCGGGTCGTCTGGTGCAACCCCGAGGCAGGCGACCGCGTCGCGCTCGGGATCGAGTTCGTGGAGGTGCGCAGCGGCGAAGCCGGGGGGCAGCCGCAGGCGTGATCGAGATGAGCGTGGGTCGGCCGGGACATGTGGGGTCCCGTGCCGATTCCGCTCGGAGGGTGGGGGCCGGCCGGCTTACTCGGGGGGGTGCCGGCCGGTCCCCCACCCATTCCATTCACGCAGGCCAGATCATCCGGGCTAGATTCCCGACATGTTCGGTATCGGCATCCAGGAGATGGCGTTCCTCGCCGTGATCGCGCTGCTCGTCTTCGGTCCGAAGCGGCTGCCCGAGCTCGCCCGCACCCTCGGTCGCGGCATGGCCGAGTTCCGGCGCGCGTCCGCCGATCTCCGCGGGGCCCTCTCGCTCGAGCCCGATCAGCCCAGCGTGGCGCCGCGCAGGCGGGACGACGAGACACGCGACCCGCGCGAGGACCGCGATCTGCCGCACGCGCCCGCCCAGGCGGTCGACGGCCCCGACCCCGCCACCGAGGCCAGCATTCAGGACCTGGGCGGCCCCGACCCCGCCACCGAGGCCGCGATCCAGGCCGAGCTCGCCGACGAGTCGAACGACGAGCGCCATCGCGACGAAGCCCGAAGCGCAGCGGAGCCCGCCGCCGTCGAGGCCGACAGTGAGGAAAGCGGCGCAGGCGACGAGCCCGACCGCAGCGGACGACACGACTGAATGGACGAGCACGAGGCCCCGGTCACCGAGCATCTCGCCGAGCTGCGAAAGTGCATCGCGATGATCCTCGCGACATGGGTCGTCTGCGCGATCGCCTCGTTCGCGTTCGCCGAGCAGATCTTCGGCTTCCTGCTCGCACCTGCCGTCGACGCGCTCGGACTCGAGGGCGGCTCGCTGCAGGCCATCGCGCCCGGCGAGATCTTCTTCACGTATCTCAAGAGCGCGCTGCTCGCGGGGTTCATCCTCGACCTGCCGGTCATCTTCTGGCAGATCTGGTCGTTCATCGCGCCCGGGCTCTACGCGAACGAGAAGAAGTTCGTGCTGCCCTTCGTATTCTTCTCGACGCTGCTCTTCGCGGGCGGCGCCGCCTTCGGGTACACGCAGGTCTTCCCGCTGGTGTTCCAGTTCTTCAACAGCTTCGCCAACGAGTTCGTCGTCTCGGCGTGGACCATGGCCGAGGTGTTCAAGCTGACCACCCGGCTCTTCCTCGCCTTCGGCATCGCGTTCGAGCTGCCGCTCCTCGTATTCTTCCTCGCGATCTCGGGCATCGTGGGCGCCGGGCAGCTGCTGCGCGCGACACCCTATGCGGTGCTCATCATCTTCATCACCGCTGCGATGCTCACCCCGCCCGACGTCGTGAGCCAGGTGCTGCTCGGCGTGCCGATGATCGTGCTGTATCTGCTCGGCGTGGGCGTCGCCTGGCTCTTCGACCCGGCGCGGCGGCGCGCGAAGCGCGAGGCGAAGGCAGCGGCCGGGTCGGGCTGAGCTGCGTGGACGTCGCGATCAGCTCGCGGCGTCGCCAATTGCGCGGAAGAGCTCGATCGTCTCGAACTCGCGGTAGCTCGACTCGTCGTCGCTCGTGCCGTAGTCGCTGTTCGCGCTGAGCTTCACGATCACGAGGC
>CAYYSY010000092.1:0-2739 GCA_964474355.1 uncultured Spirochaetaceae bacterium
TTCGATCGCCTGATGATCGAGCGCACGCTGATCGGTGGCGCGGTGTTCGGCGTGATTGGCCTCATATGCTTCGCCGGCTGGCTGCAAGAGGGACGCACGCTCGACGAGTCGCGCAGCCTGCTCGTGCAGCTCTTCGTGCTCTTCGAGGTGATGCACATCGGCAACTCGCGATCGGAGACGATCTCGCTCTTCCGGCTGAATCCCCTTCGCAACCCCCTGCTCCTGCTGGGCACACTGGCCGCGCTCTCGGTGCACGTCGCGGCGATGTACACGCCCTTCCTGCAGCGGCTGCTCGATCTGCGCCCGGTCGACCCGGCCGATCTCATGCAGCTCGTCGTCGCCGCGTCGTCGATCGTCGTCGTGATGGAGCTGCACAAGCTGTGGCGACGGCGCCATCCGATTCCGGAGCGTTGCGACGAATCCTGAACCGCCGGCCGCGCTGCTTCACTCGACATTTGTCCGTTGCAGTGTTCGGGATGTCCGTTCTGCTGATCCGACCGGTTCACGCGCGGAGGTGGGCGACGAAGGACCCGAGCGCAGCCCTTCGCTGCGGCGGATGCGCCTGGTTTCGGAGCGGCGGATTCTTGAGCGATGGCATCGCGTGCATATCAAGACGCACGTGGAGGGTGTTGGGTGCGGCAGGGGTTGGCTTGCGTTTGCGGCATCTGAAGGAGGGGTTCGAGGTCATGAAGAGAGCCGTGATCGCGGTGCTGGCTGGTGCGTTGCTGCTGGGGTTCGGATGCGGGGACGACAAGGTCAACGTTCTGGCAACTGGGGTGCGTCTGGTCGACGATGCTGGCGCATCTGCGGGCATGGCCGTCAGACCACAGATCGCCCTCTCCAGCGACGTGGTCTACGTCGGGCACCCGACACGCGTGGGCATCACGATCAACTCGAGTGACTACATCGAGAATCTCGCGCTCCACCTCTACGTCATCGACCGGATCGAGTTCGACCTCGATCCCGACAACGCGACCCAGTTCCTCATCGGGGTCGCATCGATCGACGAGGTGCGCTCGGGCGAGCGCGAGTACGTGCTCGAGATGCTGGTGCCGTACACCGACCACGACTTCGACGAGACGACGGGTGAGCCCGTCTACGACGGCAATCTGTTGATTCCGCTTCGCGACTACTACCTCTTCGCGCAGCTCGACCCCGCCGATCGCATCAAGGAGACGAACGAGGAGGACAACCGCCCCGCGCTCGACGAGTTCGCAACGAGGGCGCTCGTGACTTCGCTCTCCGACGAGAAGAGGGACGACCCGAACGTCTTTCTCTCGGACATCGTGCTCGACCTCGACCTCCGCATGGTCGACATGACGACGCTCGAGCCCGAGCCGGGACCGCCGCCGGTGCAGTTCTGCACCGAGGCGCCCGATGCCGAAGACCCGGGTCCCTTCGACGTGCTGCTCGATGACTTCGGCGACACGCAGGTCGGGCTCTCTGCCATCGTGAACGCGACGGGCGCCTACATCGTCGAGGGGGTCCCCTCGCCGATCCCCCGCGTCGACCTCCAGGCGACCTTCCACTGGGAGAGCGACGACCCGCTGAGCCCGCAGGTCTGGGACATCCCCGTCCTGCTCTGGAACAGCCAGGCAGAGGCGTACGAGCGGACGGTCTCGGTGGAAGAACTCGCGCCGGGCGAGCCGCGTACGATCCACGTCGATCTCCGACTCGACGCCGACCTCGACCCGTCGATCGCCACCCAGCTGTTCACCCTGCGTGAGCACATCTTCGGCGCGTTGCCGGCCTGCATCGCCCCCGGCACCGTCTGCGGTCTCGATGTCGGCGCGGACGTCTGTGATCCGTTCACTGGCAGCTTCGAGCAGTGCCTCGCGACCATCGACCTGCAGTGCGCCTACGACTGCTTCGTCGACACCGCGGGCTCCGGCTCGATCGAGGTCGAGGTCCTGGCCTACGGCGCGGGGGGCGAGCTTCTCGAGGACGTCGAGATCCCGGGCTTCAGCTTCGACACCTCGGGTGAGCTGCCCGAGATCAACGTGCTGCCGCCCTCGGTGGCGAGCGTCGCCGACGACGCGTGTGGGGGCCTGTGTCCGGAGCCCACGGGCAGCCAGCTCTACGAGACAGGCTTCCACAAGGACTTCTCGAGTGGGGCGATCGGCAAGCTCGCGGGGGCGCGGGTCGACTTCGACGCGATGGCTGCGCTCAGCGTGCTCGGCGCTTCGGCCAGCGCGAACGGCATAGCCGGGCTCACGCTCTTCGGCTTCGACTTCGAGGTGATGGGCCTCGACGCGAGTGGGGCCGCTACGCCTTCGAGCTCCGGCGACAACTACTTCGAGCTCGACCTGCGATCCGACTTCGCCTTCTCGCGTGATCGCATCCTGTTCTCGAAAGCGATGAAGCCGTGCGGCCAGGGCGGGATCACCGTCGACGCGACCGATCTCGCCTGGGAGGCGCTCAGCCGGCGCGCGCTCGACGACTGCAAGGCCGACTGCAGCATCGGTGATACGGCGTGCCTCGAGGCCTGCGATGCGCTGGCCAGGTCCTTCTATCAGAGCCGAGACGTGAAGCGCACGTTCTTCATCTCGATCGTGCCGGTGACGGCCACGTTCAGCGCAGGCGCTGGCGTGGGCTTCTCGACCGGCATCGGCCTGCCCGCGTGCGATGAGCGGGACGCGGGGCTCTTCCAGGCGCACGCCGGGCCCTTCGCCGAGGTCGACTCCGAGGTCTCGGCCGGCGTCGGCATTTCCGGCTTGTTCTCGGTGGGCGCGGCGGCCG
>CAYYSY010000093.1:0-27894 GCA_964474355.1 uncultured Spirochaetaceae bacterium
GGCGTCCTGGATGGTGTAGGTGAAGCTGTCGCTGGTGGTCTCGGAGCCGTCGTGGGTGTAGTCGACGGTGCCGTCCGCGCGGACGCCCAGCGTACCGTGTGCGGGGCCCGAGAGGATCTCGATCGAGTTGAGGTCGAGGCCGTCGTCGACGTCGGTGTCATTCGCCACCAGGTCGATCCGGACTGTTCCCCCTTCGGCCACCGTCGACGTGTCGTCGACGGCGAGCGGGGGGTCGTTGACCGGCGTCACGTCGATCGTCAGCGTGCGGGCGACTGGATCGAGGTCCATGCCGCCGTTTGCCGTGCCGCCGTCGTCGCGCACCTGGAACGTGAAGCTGGCGTAGCCGGAGCCGTTCTCGTCGCCGGCCGGCGTGAAGACCAGATTGCCCGCGCTGATGTCGGCGGCCGTCACCGTCTCGCCGCCCGCGAGGATCGCGGCACCATTCGTCAGGGTGCCGCCGCCCGAGATGGTCCCGATCACGATCTCCAGAAAGCCGTCGCCCTCGAGCGGGTCGGCGAAGCCGAAGTCGCCGAGCGCGAAGGTGTGGGAGCCGTCCTCCGCGATCGTCACGGTCTGATCTGCTCCGACCGGGGCGTCGTTGACCGCATCGACCGTGATCGAGACGATGGCGACGTTCGAGGTCAAGCCCGATGCGTCGTCGATCGTGTAGCTGAAGCTGTCGGCCGTGGTCTCGGAGCCGTCGTGGGTGTACGTCACCGTACCGTCGCCGTTCACGAAGATGGAGCCGTTCGAGGCTCCCGAAGTGATGACGATGGAGCCGAGGTCCAGCCCGTCGTCGGGATCCGTGTCGTTGCTTGCGAGATCGATGGTGACGCTGGCGCCCTCGAAGACCGAGGCGGTGTCGGCATTCGCGGTCGGCGGTGCCACGACTCGGACCTGTTGCGCCGGCGTGAAGACGATGTTGACGGGTTGGTCCAGCCCCTCGGCGCCCGAGAGGATGAAGTCCTCGGAGGTGCTGCCGCCATCGGCGATCTTGTATCGGACGATCTTGTCGTTCGCGGTCATCGCGTCCGACATGTAGAGGTAGCCGTCCGGGCCGAAGGCGATTCCGGCGAAGTCGAAGGCCCCGATCTGCGTCCACTCTCCGAGATCCGCGCCGGTCGTCCCGTCGTATCGCTCGATGTTGTCGCTGCTCTGATTGGTGGCCCAGAGGTGGCCGTCCGGGCCGAACGCGATGTCGGTGTAGCCGGTCGGGGTGTTCGCGAGGAAGGAGAAGTCGCGCGCTCCGGTCAGGCCGTCGTAGCGATGGATCTGGCCCGAGACCCGGTTCGCCACGTAGAGATGTCCATCGGGACCGAAGGTGATGCCGTCGGGTTGGTTCAGCCCCGTACCCACGAATACTCCGAGCGGCGTGCCATCCCCGGCGTCGAACCGCAGCACCTCGTTCGAGAACATGCTCGTGACGTAGAGGCTGCCGTCCGGGCCGAATGCGATGCGGGACGGCCCGGAGAGCCCGGCACCCGACACGAGCTCGACGCCTGCCGAGCCGTCGGCCTCGTATCGATAGATGTTGTTCGTCCCGAATCCCGTGACGTAGATGCGGCCATCGGGTCCGACCTGTACGTCGACCGGTCTGTCGACGTCGCCGACACCGAACTCCTGGAGGAACTCGCCGGTGGTTGCGTCGAAGCGCATCACGCTGTCGGTCTGGAAGCTCGTGCTCAAGATATCGCCAACGATGTACGTGCCGTTCGCGTCCGACGCCGACACGAGGATGCTGTTCGTGAACCCCGTGTTCGTGTACGTGTGTGTTGCGGAGGAGACGTTTCCCACCGTCTCGACGAAGCCATCGCCCCAGTCGATGGTCCAGCTCAGCGAAGCAAAGTCCACGTGCGATGCCGACAGGTTCAGCGTGTACGGGGAGCCCGCCTGCACCGTGCCGGCGCCGGAGACCGAGACGGTCGGGGTTGCGACCTGATCCCAGAGGAACAGGAAGGGCTGCGCGCGATTGGTGCCCGCATCGGTCTCGAGGGTTTCCGTCGTCCCCCAGCTCGCGCCGTCCCAGACCGCGAAGCTCACTTCTCTGCTCTGCTCCACGACCGAGAGCATCACGGCGCCGGAGAGAGGATCGGCATCGAGCGTGACCACGTCTATATGGGCAAGGCTCGCGAACGTCGGCCCACTCATCTCCCCCGACCAGCCCCCGCCAGAGGACCATGTCCGATACTGCACGGCGTTGCTGGCCGAGTCGGTATACGCCGCGATCGCCTGGCTGCTCGTCGACTCGAATGCGACTGCAATGTTCTGACGGTCGATGTGCTCGGTGTTGTTGTTGAGCAGCACGGACGGCTCCCAGGCGGTGCCGTCCCAGACCGAGGCCCAGGCCGTGTTGAAGTCCGTCCCGGCGGACACGACGATGCGGTCGCTCGTCGGATCCGATGCGATCGACGTCCAGCGGACGTTGCCCGTCGGACCCCCGGGATCGTCGAGCGTCTGCTCAGCGCTGAAGCTGCTGCCGTCCCAGATGCTGTAGTGGATCTTGCTCCCGCCCTCGCTCCAGACGACCATCGCGTGCCCGGACTGCTGCTCGTAGGCAACGCTGACGTCGGTGTGGGTCGTCGCCCCGCCGCCGCCGTGGAGAACGGTTGCATTGCCCCAGCTCGATCCGTCCCAGATGACGGCGTAGTCGTGGTTGTTCGCGTCGCTCACCACGAGCACCATCTCGTCGGAGTCCGGTGACGCTGCGAGCTTCATGTAGCTGGCTTCGCCGGAGGGCGTGAACGCGATCGTCTGCGACGTGGACCACACGGAGCCGTCCCAGGTCGCGTAGTCTATCCCGCCGGACCCGTTGTTGTGGACGATGAGCGCATCGCCCGATTGCGACTCGTAGGCGACGTCCACGCCCCACTTCTCGGGATCGCTCACCGTGTAGTCCGAGCCACTCGGGTCGGACCAGGTGCTCCCGTCCCAGATCATCGAATCGATGCCGCCAGATTCGTTTACGGTGACGACGATCTTCTCGTCCCGCGTGGCGGAAGCGGCGCCGACGATCACCCGCGCCTCGCCGCCCGCGGACGTCGTCTGCGTCTCGAGGCCGAAGGAGCTGCCGTCGAATTCGCTGGTCTCGGGCGTCGTCGAGCCGTTCTCGGCCCAGATCGCCGTGCCGCCGAGCACCTGCGAGAAGCTGTGCTGCAGCGCGGCGCTCGGCGCGACCGCCGTCTCGACCTCGCCCTTCGTGTACTCGAGATCCCAATCGCCGCCGAGCAGCGCCGCCCCCGTGAGATCTGCGCTGGCCGCCACGTCGGCCCCGGTGAGCGTCGCGATGGAGTCGACGAGCTGCTGACCCGCTTCGTTGCCCGCGAGGTGGCAGCCGTAGATCAGCAGATCGCCGTCGCTCGAGAAGGCTTCAGCCCAGCTCGCCAGCTCGCTGGCGTTCGACCCCAGGCTCTCGGCCGTGAGCCAGGTGTTGCCGAGCTGTACACCGCCCTCGGTCCCGTGCGAGAGGATGTGGACCGCGTCGACGTCGCCGCCCGCACCCGCCAGGACGTCGCCGATCTGGGCGATGCCATCGGTGCCCTCATGCAGGACGTGGATCTCGACGACGACGCCCTCGGCGTCGTGCTCACTCAGCGCCTCGACGAGCTGCTCGAACCCCTCGACACCCTCGTCGACGAATACCAGCTCGCGCCGCACGCCATGCTGCTCGGGCGTCGTGCCATCGCTCTCGTCGCGGAGAAGCAGCTCGTGCCGCTCGCCGTCCGAGCCAGGCTCGGGTGTCAGCGCGTCTTCTTGGGAGAGGCCGGGGAGGTCTGCGGAGAGCAGGATCCGGGGCTCCAGCAGCTCTGCGAGAGAGCGCCGGCGCCGCGCGCCGGACTCTGCGGCGCTCCGCCGGAGCTTGGTCATGTCCTCGACCTCCGAACCCCTCCGGAGACAATTGCTTATCGACCGCGGCAAGCGCTGTCTTGATCGTGCGTCGGTGTAGATCTCGAGCCGGCAAGTGCACCGATTTCTGCTTCGAGCGCGCGGTCTCGGTGCGCTCCGTTGCCGCCTTGCGATGGTGTGCCCGCGTCAAGCCTGCCTCGCCGCAAGCCGAAACAGCGCGGGGGCGAAGCGTGCTTTCTGCCGCTTCGTTGGATGATCCGGGCGATCACGCGAGAGGGGAGGTGCGAGGGCCGTTGGAGTCGCCGTTTCGCGCATGGCTGGACCTGCAGTGCCAGCTGATCGCCGGGACCGAGCGCGGACTCCTCGTGCTGGGTGCGTCCGAGCGTGCACCCGGCGCCGAGGCTCTGTGCTGGCCCGCCGGCGAAGAGACGGGCCCGCGACTCTCGGCCACCGTCGAGAGCGCACTCGCGCAGGGCGGACTGGTGGTCCAGGCGCCAGACGCCGCGGCGTCCGGAGTCGCATCGACCGCCGACCTGGCACTGCCCGTGAGGCACGATGGGCGAGTCGTCGGCGCGTTCGGCGTGAGTGTGCGAGGGCTGCCGCCAAGCGAGGTGAAGTCGCTCGCGGGTCTCCTGGGGGCTGGTGTCCGCGGGCTCGAGATGGTGCTGGCGGCCCGGATCGGTCAGGAGCGTCTCGCGAGTCGGCTGGGCTTTGCCGGGCGCCTGCTCGAGAGCGAGCACGTGAGTGAGGGCGGACACGCCCTCGCGGCCGAGCTGTCCCGCAGCCTGGGCTGCGAGCGCGTCGCCGTGGGGCTGCGCATCGGGCGCAGGATGCGCGTGCTGGCACTCTCCGAGGTGCTCGACTTCAACGAGGAGAGCCGAAGCGTGCGTGACCTGCTCGCCGCGATGGAGGAGTCGGTGGAGCAGGACAGCGCGATCGAGCTGCCGCGCTCCGAGGACACCTCGCATCACGCGGGACGGGCCCACCAGACGCTGCTGCAGGGCACGGAGGCCGGCGCGATTCGCACGGTGCCGCTGGCGGCACGGGGGCGCGCCATCGGCGCGCTCACGTGCGAGTGGCGCACGGCCGACTGCGTGAGTCCCCCGATCCGAGAGAAGCTCGGCGATGCGGCCGTGCTGTGCGGCCCGATCCTCGAGCTGATGGGACGCGCCGATGCGGGTGCGCTGTCCCGGATCGTGTCGTCGCTCGGTGACTGGAGCCGACGTCACCTGGGATCGGACCGGCGGGTCGCGCGCGCCGCGCTGGCCGCGGCGGCCCTCGTGCTGCTGCTGCTGGCCGTCGCACCGGCCCAATACCGCATCTCCGCGCGGGCCACGCTCGAGGGACGCGTCCAGCGCGCGCTGGTGGCGGGCGTCGGCGGTTACATCGCCGAAGCGAACGCGCGCGCCGGCGACCTGGTGAAAGAGGGGCAGGTGCTCGCGCGACTCGACGATCGCGACCTGCAGCTCGAGCGGCGAAAGCGCGAGAGCCAGATCGTTCAGCTCGAGAAGGAGTATCGCGAAGCGCTCGCCGATCGCGACCGCACGCAGGTGAGCATCCTGCGCGCGCAGATCGACCAGGCAGCCGCACATCTCGGTCTCGTCGACGCGCAGCTCGGCCGCACCAGCGTCACGGCGCCGTTCGACGGAATCATCCTGGAGGGCGACCTCGACCGCTCGCTGGGATCACCCGTCGAGCTCGGCAGTGTGCTCTTCGAGATCGCCCCGCTCGACGGCTACCGGATCATCATCGAGGTGGACGGGCGCGACATCGCCGACGTCGAGCAGGGCCAGCGCGGCTGGCTGGCCCTGTCGGCCCTGCCGGGCACGCCCCTGCCCCTGGCGATCGAGCGCGTCACGCCGATCTCGAGCTCGGAGGAGGGGCGCAGCTACTTCCGTGTCGAGGCAGTCCTGGAGGAGCCCTCCGACGTGCTTCGCCCCGGCATGGACGGAATCGCGAAGGTCGACGTCGGGCGTCGCCGCCTGCTCTGGGTGTGGACCCACGAGCTGCTCGACTGGCTGCGGCTCTGGACCTGGTCCTTCCTTCCCTAGGAGCCGGCGGTGGACTCCCTCTACAGCTCCTCCTGGTACCGCATTGCGGATCTCCGGCCACGCCTCTCCCACGATGCGTGCTTCCATCTCCACCGCTATCGGGGCGAGGACTGGTACGTCGTTCGCAGTCGCTCGACCGGGCGGGTCCATCGCCTGGTGCCGGCGGCACACCGGCTGATCGCGTCGATGGACGGTGAGCGGACCGTGCAGGCGATCTGGGACGAGGCCGTCACGCGCTGCGGCGACGAGGCGCCGACCCAGGACGAGGTGATCGAGTTGCTCGGTCTGCTGCACGGCGCCGGGCTGCTGCGTGGCGACGTTGCGGCCGACACTGCCGCGCTCTTTCGACGCTCGCAGGACCGAGAGCGCGCCGAGCGAAGGAGCAAGCTCAACCCGATCGCTCTGCGCGTGCCCCTCTTCGACCCGGACGATTTCCTCGAGCGCTGGCTCCCGTTCGTCCGGCCGCTCTTCACGAGCGCGGGGGCGGCGGCGTGGTGTGTGCTCGTGGCAGTCGCGGGTGTGGCCGCGCTGCGGCACGCCCCCGAGCTGGGCGCCGCGGGGAGCTCGCTGTTCGAGCCGCAGGGCATTCTCGCATTCTGGTTCGCCTATCCGGTTGTGAAGGCGCTCCACGAGCTGGGGCATGCCTTCGCGGTCAAGCGCTGGGGCGGGGAGGTGCGCGAGATCGGCGTGCTCTTCCTGGTCTTCATGCCGGTGCCCTACGTCGACGCCTCCGCGTCCGCGGTCTTCGTCGACAAGCGGCACCGCATGCTGGTGGGCGCCGCGGGCATCGTGGTCGAGCTCGCCCTGGCGGCGCTGGCCACACTCGTGTGGATCACCGTGGAGCCCGGCGTGGTGCGACACGTCGCCTACGCGGTGATGGTGGTGGGCGGCCTGTCGACCGTGGTCTTCAACGGCAACCCGCTGCTTCGTTTCGACGGCTACTACGTGCTCGCCGACGCCATCGAGATCCCCAACCTCGCTGCCAAGGCGAATCGCTACACGGGCGCCTGGGCGAAGCGCCTGCTGCTCGGCCTCGATCGGACGCCGCTGCCCGAGACCGCACGCGGCGAGCCCGCCTGGCTGCTGGGCTACGCGGTCGCGTCGTATGTGTGTCGGATCACCGTGCTGCTCGGGATCGCGCTCTTTCTGGCCGATCGCTTCTTCGTGCTGGGAATGGCGCTCGCGCTCGGCACGCTGCTCGTCCGCCTCGTCTGGCCGGTGCTGCGTCAGCTCGCCTTCGTGCTGACCGATCCCGGAGTCGGCGAGCGGCGCGGGCGTGCCGTGGCGGGGGTGCTGTCGCTCGCGGCGGTCGCAGGGGGGGTGCTCTTCGTCCTCCCGCTTCCGCTCCACACCCGAGGTGAGGGCGTCGTCTGGCTGCCCGAGAAGGCACACGTACGGTCCGGGGCCGAGGGCTTCGTCACCGAGGTGCTGGCGGTGCCACATCAGGACGTATCGGTGGGTGATCCGCTGATCCGTGTTCTCGACCCGTTGATCGAATCGCGTCTGCGGGTGCTCGAGGCGGAGCGTGACGAGCTGTGGCTGCGCATGCACGCACTCTCGCAGGAGCATCGCGTGCAGTCGGAGATCGCGCGCGAGCAGCTCGCCGATGCCGAGGCGGCACTGGCCCGGGCCCGCGAGCACGCCGGCGAGGTGCTGATCCGAAGCCCCGCAAACGGTCTCTTCGTGATGGCGGATGGCCGTGACCCGGTGGGGCGGTACGTACGACAGGGTGAGGTCGTTGCCTACGTGGTCGATCTGGCGTCGGCGACCGCGCGCGTCGTGGTGAGCCAGGAAGACGCCGCGCTGCTGCGAGAGCGGACGCGCTCTGCGACGCTGCGACTCGCACACGATCTGGGCGAGGCGCTGCCCGCGCGCATCACGCGAGAGGTTCCGGCCGCCAGCGATCGTCTGCCGACGCCGGTGCTCGGGACGGCGGGCGGAGGGCCCTTCGCCGTCGATCCCAGCGATCCCGAAGGGCTGCGCACGCTCGAGGCAGTCTTCCAGTTCGAGCTCGAGGCGCCGCTCGCCGCGATGCAGGCCGTGGGTGAGCGGGTCTACGTTCGCTTCGACCACGGATCGGAGCCGGTGGGCCAGCGCGCATGGCGATCGCTGCGTCGGCTCTTCCTGAGGCAGATCGGTGTCTGAGGCGGCCACGGCAGCCTGGCGTCCGGGTGTGGTGCAGGGGCCGTGTCCGGAGCGCGGCGACGAGCGCCCGCCGGCGCTCGCGCGTCTCGTGCACGCGGCGGTGGGCGCCTTCGCGGTTCCCCGCAGTGTGACCCGGAGCGCGGTCTCCGAGTTCGGGCGTCTCGTCGACGCGCAGGCCTGCGGGCTCCAGGACGTGAGCGACGCTCGCTTCGACGAGGCGTTGGTCGCAGTGCGCATGGAGCTCCGCCGTCGGGGTCTGCACGAGCCGCTGATGCCACGTGCGTTCGCACTCGTTCGGGAGGCGGCGCGGCGAACGCTCGGCACACCGCACTACGACGTGCAGCTCTACGGCGGCTGGGTGATGGCGCGGCGCGGGCTGGCCGAGCTGGAGACGGGCGAGGGCAAGACCCTCACCGCCACCCTGCCGGCGTCGGTCGCCGGGCTTGCCGGTATCCCCACGCATCTGATCACCTCCAACGACTACCTGGTCGAGCGCGATGCAGAGTCGATGCGTCCGATCTACGAGCGCCTGGGGCTGACGGTCGGCACCGTGCTCGAGGAGCAGCCCGACCGCGCCGCGCGCCGCGCCGCGTACGCGTGCGACGTCACCTACGTGACCAACAAGCAGCTGACGTTCGACTACCTGCAGGACCGCCTGGCCCTGTCGAATTTCGAGGCACTCTCGGATCGATTCTCGCGGATCGACGTGCACGAGCAGTCGGGCGCGGTCCTTCGCGGTCTCTGCTTCGCGATCATCGACGAGGCCGATAGCGTGCTGATCGACGACGCGCGCATGCCTGTGATCCTGTCTCGTCAGGGGACGCCGGCAGACGAGCCGACGATTCGGACCGCGCTCTGGCTCGCGCGCTCACTCGAGCCCGATCTCCACTACCGCGTGAACCGGGATCGGTCGGATGTCCGGATCACCAGGGCGGGCCACGCGCGGTTGGGCGAGCTGGCCGAGGCGATCACGGGGCTGCTCGCCGGGGCGCGCCGCCGCACCGAGTGGGTGCAGCGCGCGCTCTGCGCGGACCAGCTCTTCGAGCGCGACACCCACTACCTGGTGCACGACGGCGGCGTCCAGCTGATCGATGCGCCGACCGGACGGCGCTCGCCGGATCGCTGCTTCGAGGGCGGGATGCACTCGCTGATCGAGGCCAAGGAGGGGCTGACCCTGACGCCGCAGCGCGAGACCGCAGTGCGGGTCAGCTACCAGCGATTATTCCGGCGCTATCTCCGGCTGGCGGGCATGACGGGCACCGCCCGGGAGGTGGCCCGAGAGCTCTGGAACGTCTACGGCCTGCGCACGGTCAGCGTGCCCACGCGCCGACCTTCGCGGCGTGAGGGCCGGCCCCTGCGCGTGCTGCCGAGCGTCGAGGAGAAGTGGCAGGCGGCGATCGAGCGGGTGCGTGAGCTGCACGCCGCTGGCCGGCCCGTGCTCGTCGGCACGGCGACGGTGAGCGCCTCCGAGGAGCTCGACGCGCGGCTGGACGAGGCCGGACTCGAGCATCAGGTGCTGAACGCCAGGCAGGACCGCGAGGAGGCCGAGGTGATCGCGCGAGCCGGCGAGCCCGGGCGCATCACGGTCGCGACCCGCATGGCGGGGCGGGGGGCGGGCATTCGGCTCGACCCGGCGGCGGAGCAGGCGGGCGGTCTGGCCGTGATCGCCACCGAGCTCGGCGAGGCGGCGCGCATAGACCGGCAACTCTTCGGGCGATCTGGCCGTCAGGGCTCGCCCGGCAGCTACGAGCAGCTCGCTTCGCTCGACGACCGGCTCTTTCGCGCCCACCTGCCCGAGTGGCTGCGCCGTCTCCTGCTGAGGAACGCTCGCGGTGGTGGTGTTCCGCTTCTCTTCTTCAGTCGTCGTGTGCAGAAAGCCGAAGAGAGGAGGGGCGCGCTGGCGCGCCGTCGCCTGATGGACTCCGAGCGGGTCATCGAGGAGCTGCTCGCCTTTTCGGGTGATCGGGACTGAGTGATGACCGACACGAATCGACAGTCCGAGAGGGACACCAAGATCCGCCGCTGGGCGGGGCTGGCGGGTACCGGCATCTTCTTCCTGGTGGGCGTGGTGGTCCTGCCCGGGCTCGTCTCGAACGAGGCCGTGAAGCTCGATCCGGCTCCTCACGGCGCGTCCTTCGACCGCTCGTCCGACCACCGACCGACCGACGAGGCGGTCGCGGAGGAAGGCGCCCCCTCGCCCGAGGTCGCCCATGCCCGGTCCCCGGAGCGCACGCGCGAGTCGCGGGCGTTCGACTGCATGATCGCGCCGAGCGAGGTCATCGACATCGGGAGCTCGATCATCGGCGTGATCGAGGAGATCGCGGTCGATCACAGCGACTACGTCGAGAAGGGGCAGGTCCTCGCGCGGCTCGAGGCGAACGTCGAGAAGGCGGCCGTGGAGGTCGCACGCGCCCGCGCCGAACGGGAGATCGACGTCCTGGCCGGCGAGGCGAGCCTCGCCCTCGACGAGGCCCGCAAGTCACGCGCAACTCTGCTGTTCGAGAACGATGCGGTCTCGCTGGACGTTCGGCAGGAGGTCGAGGCGGAGGCGACGCTGGCCGCGCTGGAGCTCGAGCGCGCCCGGGAGGATCGCCGCCTCGCCAAGCTCGAGCTGGAACGCACGCTTGCCGCGCTCGAGCGCCACACGATTCGAAGCCCGGTCTCGGGCTTCGTCGTCGAGCGGATGATGTCGCCGGGCGAGGTGATCGACGAGCACACGATGCTTCGCATCGCACAGGTCGATCCGCTGAGGGTCGAGTCTATCCTGCCTGCGAGCTGGTTCGGCCGGATGCGGCCGGGGGACTCGGCGCGGATCGTTCCCGAGGCGCCGCTCGACGAGCCGCGGCTCGCAGAGGTGGCCAGCATCGACCCCGTCATCGACGGGGCGAGCGGCACCTTCAGCGTGCACCTGCTGCTGCAAAACCCCGAGAACGACCTGCCGGCGGGACTGCGCTGCCAGGTGAGCTTCATGCAGGACCCGGATCGGCCGGTCCGAATGGGCCAACGGCCGCCGACCGAGCAGACCACCGCCTCCGCATCGCGCTGAGCGCACTCCTTTCCCGCGGCTCAGCCCGAGCGACGAGGTCGACCTTGCCCGGGGCAATGCTCCTGGATCCGCGTCACTCGTCGAGGTAGCCGAGGGCCTCCAACCGTGCGCGATCGTCCGGGCTGAGCTCGCTTGCGGCGTGTTGCCCGGTCGACACGCGTCCCCGCAGCTCATCGATCCGGGCGCGGTGAGCAGCGAGCACCTCGGGGTGGCGGGTGGCGACGTCGAGTGTCTCCGACTGCGGACGGCGAAGGTCGAAGAGGTGGGCCTCGGCGCTGTGCCGGTCGAAGATGCTCTTCCAGGGCCAGCGCCGGTATGTCAGCCAGCGGCGTTCCGTGAAGAGCTGCTCGTCGGGCCGCTGCTCGTCGTCGATCCGGGTCGGCACGCCGAGCTGCTCGAGGATCAGGCCGCGCAGGTCCTGCAGGCGTACGAGCGCGTCCGGATCGGCTGGGAGACCCGGCGCGGCCAGGAGCGGCACCGCGAGCACTGGCTCGAAGGACGGGTTGCCGGAGTGATACGGGCTCGGCCGCAGCGTCGCGTCGTGCGGCGTCATCTCGCCGTGGTCCGCGGTGAAGACGATGAGGCTCGAGTCGAGGAGTCCCTCGTCGCCCAGCCGGTCGAGCAGGGCACCGATGGCGCGATCCGCCGCCTGCACGCCGCCCATGTAGCTGCCGTGGCCCATCGCGTACCAGTCGTGCACGTCCATGTAGTGGACGTAGAGGAAGAAGCGATCGTGCTCGCGACGCGCGAGCGCGGCGAAGGCCGCGCGGTTGACCGTCTCGCCGTTGCGCAGGGCCAGCTCCGCCGGCGTGAGCCGGCGCTGTCGTTGACCGACGCCCGGGACACCCACCTCCACCCAATCTTCGAAGCCCTGCTCGTAGCCGGAGGGCCGGTGCATGAAGTCGTTGGAGGCCACACCGATCGTCCAGAACCCATGGCGACGCAGATCTTCGGCCAGCGTGTCGAGGTGGGCGGGCACGCAGTCGTCCTGCTCGGTGCGCGCCAGTCGCGAGAGCCCGCACCAGGTCCGGCCGTTCCAGGGGAGCGGCGCAGTGACCTCGGGGCCCTCGAGGCTCGGCGTGCGCCCGCTGAAGAGCGCTCCCATCGACATCGAGGTCTGATGGAAGGAGGCGACGGCGTGTGTGTGGACCTGGCTGCGCGCCGCCAGCGCGTCGAGGCGGGGGGTCTTTGCGCGCGGGTTGTAGACGGACACGTGATCGCGGCGCAGCGTGTCCACCACGATGAGGATCACGCGCTCGGCGCTCGGGCCCGATGGCGAGGGCGGCCCGCACCCCAGGAGCACGAGCAGCACTGCGAGCAGGAGGGCGGAGAGCAGTGAGCGGCCGGAAGGCGCTCTCCGCTTCGTCCGTACGGCCTTCATGTCTCTTTGCCCCCCGACGAGTCTCGCTACCGACGTTCGCAATCGCCGACCAGGGGATCGACCTCACGCCTTGGCGTTTCACGGAGAGTATCACCCGCGGCGGCCGCATCGAGCAGCGCGTCGAGCGATCGCGGCGAATCGCCATGGGCCACGGGGAGTCGCGCGATCGAAGCTCACCGTCCTGGGCTCGGCCCTGCTGGACCGACGGGACGATGCTAGAGGCGGACCTTCTGGAAGCTCCGGACCATGAACGTCCCCATCCCGAACTGGATGCGGAGCTTTCCGTCGCACTCGGGCTCGAAGCCGAAGACGACCTGCCCGGCTGCTTCGATCGTCGGAATCAACCGTTGTGCGTCGTCGATGCCGACGTCGAGCATGTAGCCGTCGCCTTCGATCGGATTGCGCGTGCACTCGGGCGCAATGAGCACATCGCGGTGGACGAGCTGGTAGAAGCGGGCGTCGTCGAACGACGCGCGTGCCACCTGGCCGACGCTGTTCAGCCAGTAGCCGTCGACCGGCTCGCCGCTCACGGCGAGCATCGAGGCGGAGGCCACGTAGGCCGCAGGCGCCGCGGTCTTGATCACGGCCGCGACCGGCTCGAACGAGGGGTTCGCGAGCGCGTCGATCAGTCCGCAGCCCGCCAACGGCAAGACGAGCATCGACGAGAGGGCGAGTCGGAGCAGGGCGCGCTTGCGAGTCATCGGAGTCTTCGGCGGAGCGTCGGCAACGGTGCGGAGCGGGGATGGGGCTCGTCTGGCGCGGTGGGACATCGACGCTGCGACGGCGGTTCACACCTGCGGGTGCGCAGCGGCGTATGCCGTTCGGCGAATCGTGCTCGCGGGTAGAGGGGATGCGCCTGCACCGGTCGAGTGCGACGCATGCGAGCACCGCGAGAGCGCGCGTGCGCGCGCCGGGCGGTTCTGCGGGCGATCGACATCGCCCGGGAACACGTCCGCGTTCGGGATGCTCCCAGTCACAAGGAAGCCTCCCGCGCTGCACGGGCGCGGCGCCCGGATGGATGTCGCTGATCCGGGGCGTGCAGTGACGCCTGCATCCCGAAGCCTCACTGCATCGTCAGGATCGACGCCGGGAAGCGCCCGGCTTCGACCATCGATTCGATCGTTCCCGATGTGGACGTGTGGGCGACGTGCGGCGCCCACCGGCAGCGAGCGCCATGACGATCGGGAGAGGGGCGGATCTTTCACCCAGGCGGCGGTCCGGCGTGCAGGCCAGCCGCGTGCTTTCCCCATCGGTTTGCTCGCGCACATCTCTGGGGTGGAGCAAAGATCAGTCGCGCAGGGCCTTGCAGTCTGATCATTCGCCGCCAGAGGGGCTCGCCAGATCCTGGGGGGTCTTGCTGCGACCCATGGGCGGCGAAATACTCGTCGGAAGGGGCTCTGATGGATTCGCGACACGACAACCGACTCGGGGACGTGGCCACGCAAGCGCGCTGCAGCGGGTTTCCCGGGCAGCCGGTCGTGGCGTGTGCTGGTGGGGCACGTCCCGTCAGTCCCGGCCGCACCCGAGTCGAGACCCCGCCGACGTCGATGAGATCCCCCCTGTCTCGGTCCATGGTCCCGCACGTCCTGGTATCCGCTACGAAGACTTGATTACAGACCGCAACCCGATTCCACCTCCAAGCCGCCGATCGGAGGGCGCGTACGTCAGCCCTCGACACGCATCCCTCTGCACAAGGAGCCATTCGTGAGTCAGCTGAGTCTGAGCCTGTATCGAACGGGCACCCGCCTGAAAGCACTGCGATCCCTCTACTCGCTCCGACCGGAAGAGGTCGACGCGTTCATGAATGCGTATCAGCTGTTCGACGGAGACTGGACGAACGAGAACGGAAAGCGTGAAGAGCAGATCATCGACTACTACAACGTCCTGAATCACCTGTGCTCCCTGGGGACGGTCGAGAAGATGTACTTCCCGCCGTACACCGATCCGAACACGGGTGTGACGGGCAACCAGGTGGCATTCGAGCAGAAGATGATGGAGGACCTCGGGGTCGGGCCCGGCATGCGTGTCCTCGACATCGGATGCGGCCGCGGGCGCGTGGCGCATCACGTCGCGTCGCACAGTGGTGCCGATGTCACGGGCATCAACCTGGACCCGAGCCAGCTCGCGAGCGCGACCGAGTACGCCGGCCTCACCGGCTATCAGAGCAAATGCCACTTCCAGCAGGCCAGCCTCAACGACCGGCTCCCGTTTGCGGACGAGACGTTCGATGCGGCCTACGAGATCCAGGCCTTCAGCTACTGCAAGGACAAGGTGGCCGTGTTCAGCGAGGTCCTGCGCGTCCTGAAGCCGGGCGCCCGTTTTTCCTATCTCGACTGGGTGCTGCTCCCCGCCTTCGACGCGAGCAACCCCGAGCACACGGATCTCGTGCGCCGTGCCGCTCCGCTCCTGGGGTCGGTCGACAATCCGCCGCTCCAGGACGTGATCCAGTCGATGGAGAAGGCCGGGTTCGAGATCGAGCTCAGCGAGAACCCGAGCCTCGAAGGCCAGCAGCACCAGCTGATCTCGGCCGAGGACCGCTACTTCCACTGGCTGCGAAACGCGATCGGGGCGGCCGCGAAGCTTCGTGTCGTACCCACCTACTTCCCGATGTTGATGGACAGGCTGATGAAGAACGCCGACGCGCTCATCACCGTGGACCGGCTGGGCATCGGCACCACCGCGTACCACATCGTGTGCCGGCGACCGGAGGCCTGACGGGAAGCGGCGGGTGAGCATGTCCAGGAGGCCTCGACGCAGATGATCCGGATCCTCGCTGCTGTGCGCGACGCCGGGCAAAGGGCCTCGTTCCCGCACGTCTGAGCACACAGACGCAAGGCGTCGTCGCCTGGCCGTCGATCGGGGGAGGGGGTGTCGCCACACCGCCGAACCCGCCAGGTGCATTCCGACCGCCTTGCCCGCCCGAAGTCGATTGCTGAGACTACGGCGACGATCGGCTCGCCCCTTCCATCGCAGCGTCGCTGTGAGTGGAAGCGGGCTTCCGTCGTCTGCGGCGAAGCAGTGCAGCTTCGAGCGAGGAGTCGTTCTCATGGCAGATCGAAATCGGAAGCTCGCAGCAGACCTCCTGGCCCGCGCCGACATCGAGCTCGACGGCTCTCGCCCCTTCGACATGCAGGTGCACGACGATCGTGTCTTCCAACGCATCTTCGCCGAGGGGAGCCTGGGTCTCGGCGAGGCGTACATGGACGGTTGGTGGGACTGCGACCAGCTGGATGAGTTCTTCAATCGCGTCATTCGGGCGCAGGTCCAGAACGCGGTCCCCCGCAACCTGAGGACGCTCCTCTACCACCTCCAGGCGCGGTTCCAGAACCGGCAAAGCAAGCGGCGCGCGTTCATCCCGGCCGACGTCCACTACGACCTCGGCAACGACCTCTTCGAGGGCACGTTCGACACGCGGCTCACGGGCAGCTGCGGGTACTGGAAGGAGGCGACGGACCTCGACGCGTCGCAGGATGCGAAGCTCGATCTGATCTGCCGCAAGATCGGTCTCCAGGCGGGACAGAACGTGCTCGACATCGGCTGCGGGTGGGGCGCCTTCATGAAGTTCGCGGCCGAGCGCTACGAGGCGAAGTGCACGGGCGTCACGGTATCGAAGGAGCAGGTCGCCTGGGGGCAGGAGCGTTGCGAAGGCCTCCCCGTCGACTTCCATCTCATGGACTACCGCGAGGCGCGCGGCACCTTCGACCACGTCGTGTCGATGGGGATGTTCGAGCACGTCGGCTACCAGAACTATCGGACGTACTTCGAGACCGCCCACCGCTGCCTGTCCGACGACGGCTTCTTTCTCTTGCATACGATCGGCTCGCCCTACTCGACCACGAACATCGAGCCGTGGCTCGACAAGTACATCTTCCCGGGCGGCGTCCTGCCGTCGATCGGGCAGATCGGCGAGGCCATCGAGAACCTCTTCGTCATCGAAGATCTGCACAGTTTCGGCGCCGACTACGACAAGACGCTGATGGCCTGGATGGAGAAGTTCGACCGCAACTGGCCCGGGCTCTCTGCTCGCTACGACGAGCGTTTCTACCGGATGTGGAAGTACTACCTGCTTTCGTGTGCAGGCGGATTCCGCTCGAGGCAGATCCAGCTATGGCAGCTCGTCCTCTCGAAGCGCGGCGTGCTGGGCGGCTACACGACGGTGCGCTGACGCACCGGCCTTCCCTGGCGACCGCGACTTCCTCGTCCTTCGCGTACGCCACGGACTCGATTCTTCGGGAAGGTCCAGACGATGCCGCCAAGCAGAGAAAGCAGGTGCTTGGGAGTCACGTCGGCCGGCTAGTTCTGGGGCCCACGAGCGTTCAGACATCGGCTTTCGGAGCCGTCACCTCGTCGAGGCTCCCCTTCGCCATCCGATAGAGCCGCTTGATCGGATACGCGAACGCCCCGGCATACGAGTCGGGCACCGGATCGTCGGCGCCGTACTCGACTGGAAGACGGTCCGCCGGGTCGTAGGCGGTGCCGAAGATCCAATCCAGGAAGGCGAGCTGTCCGGCGAAGTTGCGATCTCGGGCGAGAGGATTCGTGCTGTGGTGCCAATGGTGGAATCGCGGTCCGACGATCACCCGGGCCAGCGGGCCGAGCGGGATCCGGACGTTGCAATGAGCGGCGTTGCTCTGCCAGAGATAGATCGCGCTCGTGATCGCGAGCGTCTCGGCGGAGAACCCCAGCGCGACCAGGAGACTGAGACCGCTGACGGTCGTGATCAGCTGATCGGCCGGATGCGCCCGAATGCCCGCCAGCCAGTCGAGGTCGCGGATGCTGTGATGAACCGCGTGGAACTGCCACAACACCGGGAACGCATGCGATGCACGGTGAACGAAATAGAAGGTCATATCCGAGAGCAGGATCGCCAGCGGAACGCTGGCCCACAGCGATAGATCCCCGATCCCCGCTGAAATGGACTGAGGAACGACCTGCTGATTGAGGAAGACTGCACCCACGATCATGAGCAGTCCGCCGACGTAGACCATCGGATGATTCAACACCCAGAAGGTGAGATCATGCTTCCAGTTCCTGCGGAGGACCCGTTGACCGTGAAAAGGCACGAGCCGTTCCAGGGGTACGAACACGACAGCCACCATCACGAAGATGGTGAGGCCGAACAACTTGTCGATCGCTTCCATAGCCGGCGAGTATCCCATAGATCGGAACGCGCGTGGGCGCCCGCGGGGTGGCAACGAGGCATCGCGAGCCCGCCACATGAACGCATTCCGCCGTCCAAACCGTAGTTCCAGATGGGTATGATAGGCCGCGCTTCGGCGCCGAATGCAGCATCACGATCGAGGATCAAGACGTACAAATGGCCGGCAGCGCATTCACTCTGAGACGCCTCGATCTACTGGAGCAGGTCTTGTGCACGGTCCTGATGGGCTCCCTGGTGTACAGACTCTGGCCCGAGGATTTCTCCAACCTCGCCCTCTATCCGATCCTTCTCTTGATCTCCGAGGGCATCGTCGTCGGATTCATCATCTTCCGACGCCGCACCGAGAACATCTCGATTCGTTTCACGGATTGGATCATCGCGTTCGCCGGGACCTTCTTCTCTCTCCTGGTCGTACCGGGCGAGGGCACCGCCGAGGGCGCCAGCGAGCTGAGAGCCATTGCGCTGAGGCTCTCGGCCTTCCTCCTGATTGCCGGCCTGTCGATTCATCTCGGAGCCAAGCTGAGCCTGCGGCGCAGCTTCGGCCTCGTCGCAGCCGACCGCGGCATCAAGGCCGGCGGGCTCTACAAGCGCATCCGCCACCCGATGTATCTCGGGTACATGATGTCCCACGTCGGCTATCTCATCTTCGCCCCGGTTCCGTGGAACTTCGCCGTCTACGGGCTCAGCTGGGTCTTCCTGATTGCGCGAATCTTTGCAGAAGAACGGATACTGAGTCTGAATCCCGAGTATCAGGCCTACATGGAAGAGGTCCCCTACCGGCTGATCCCCAAGGTCTTCTGACGAGGTCAGGATGACGTTCTCGTCGGGGCGCAGCGGCGCGATGTCGAGACCGCCGTTCGCGTCGAAGACGGGGCCCGTGGCGTTGAAGGTGCTCGGCTCGGCGACCCAGTCCTCGACGAACATCGGGTCGTGGCCCGTCTCGACCTCGTCAGCGCATGCGCTGTCTCGGGTTCCGGTGACTTGGGGGACGAGCAGATGGGGCAGGGCAGCGGCCGGGCGGATCGAGCCGCTCCGCCTCAATCGCGGATGTGCGTCGAGTCGCTCGGCTGCGCATCGGCCGGAGCCCCGTCCGCGTCCGCCCCGGACGCCTCCTCGAGCAACCCCGTGAACTCGAGCACGCGCCTCTCCATGTACGAGTAGAAGGGGTTCCAGCGAATCCGCAGCATGTCGCCGGGTGAGATGGTGAGCACGTCCCGTTCGCCCCGCAGCGCGGCGCGCCCGATCTGGACGCGATCTGGATGCGGCTGCGGTGCCCCGCCGTAGAGCGGATCCGAGGGCGGGAACGGGATCGCGATGTGACCGAGCGAGAAGAGGTCACGGGGCCACTCGAGCGCGAGGGGTGTCGTGCGGAAGCTCGACGTGTTCGGCTTGCGCTGGTGCTCCACGACGGCAGCGCTCTCCTCGCTCTCATTGGTGACCACGGTGAGCGAGAACGCGTGGCCCGCGTTCTCGAGATGTCGAGATAGCTCTTCGCGTGGATCGTACTTGAGGAGTGCGTCGAGCTCGGCCCGTCGATTCACGTCGAACAGGATCAGCTCGTGTCCGCCGGCGGGCAGCCTCGCCATGAGACCGTCGATCAGCCGCGTCACGGTCACCGTGGCGTCCACGGCCGACGAGATCGCCAGGACCGGCGGCATTTGGGCGAGCCGGCCCGCCTCCTTCATCGCGACCATGCGCCGCTCGAGCTCGTGGGTCAATCGGTAGGTCTGATCACCCGCGTTGACCGCGAACGACGTGTACTTGAAGGGGTCGAACTCGGGGCCGACGCTGTTCCAGAAGAGCTTGTCGAGATCGAGCCACCGTCCGATCCGAGCTTGCCAGACGGCGAAGGCCGCCGCCGGCGTCACACCGATCATCGGCGAGAACAGGACCAGACCCGCCGGTCGAGGGACCTCGTCGTCCTCGAGCGACGCCAGCGCGTGCTCGGCTGCCAGAGCCGCCCCGTTCGAGTAGCCGACGATGTAGAGCGGGCGATCGCCGATATGCTCTCGAAGGTGCCGGGCGGCGATGCGCACCGCCGCGGCCATGTCTTCCCACGTGGCGTAGACGAGCCCCGTCGGCGCCGTGCCGTGTCCGGGCACCCGCAGGCCCACGACCCAGGCGCCGCCGTCGTGGAGGCGCTCGCCGATCGTGCGGAGGCTGTACGGGGAGTCGGACATGCCGTGGATCAGCAGGACGCCCGCCTTCGGCGACTCGACCGGGAGCTCGAAGCTCCGGTTCCAGTTGCGCGCCCAGCGAGCGGGGGACGAGCGGCTCGCGTCGTTGTAACGGTTCAGCGGGGTCTGCTCGTCGGGCTCGATGCGGCGGAGCACCTGCGAGTCGAGCTGCGCGAAGAGCCGATCCTCGAGCGCGAGGTACGCCTCGAAGTCGTCGACGTCCGAGTCGCGGGTGAACTCCTCGTCGAGATGCACCTCGTGCCAGATGCTGAGATCGGCCTTCGAGTTGAGGAGGACGACGCCGGCCACGAGGACGGTGACGATGATTCCGGCCGTGCCGTAGACCAGGAAGCGATAGGCGCCCCGAAGCGTCATGCGCGCGTAGCGAGTCATGGAGGCTTGATACCCGATCAGCCGGGGTACGGGAAGCCGCCGCATGCGGTCGACCCGTCCGGCGGGCGCGCGTCGGCGCCTGGCGCCGCGATCGTGGGCGGGCCACTTGCCGAGGTCGGGTGAACGGGTCGCCGGATGGGGATCGATTCGCCGCGCTCGTGGCGCTGCCACCACGGTGGGCGTAGGATCGCTCGAGCAGCGGAGGACTGCGGCTGTTGGATCTGCGAGTTTCGAACATGGGCCTGCGGTCCACCTGGCAGGCCGTTCGGAAGCCTTTTGGCGACTACTCTCCCCGCCCGCTCCCCTGGCTCGAGTTCCGAACGGACGTGCCCGACCTCGAGCGTGTGCACCGCATCGCTCTCGCCGTTCGCTACGCGCACCTGAACCCGTTGCGCAAGCTGCTCGCGAACCTCAGCGCATGGACGGAGAGGTCGCCACATCCTGCAGAAAGGAGCCGAGGTGGGCGCCGCGTTTCGTGGGCTCGCCGGGGAGGGGGGCTGCACGATGCGTATCGTGACTTGCCGCTACCCCGGGGAGGAGCCGCGGGTCCTGGTCCGCGTGCTGCGGATGCCGACGGGTGACGCCTACGTCGACAACCTCGCGGCAGGCGGAATCGCCTCCTGGATACACGAGGACGGCAGGTTGGGACCGGCGACGAGGAAGATCGGCGCGGGAGAAGAGTTCGTGAAGCACCCCGACAGCGGCGCGCCGATCGAGGGCTTCGAGGTTCCTTCTCTTGACGAAGCCGAGGCGCTCTGCCTGGGAGCGCACGAGGCGCTTCCGGAAGTGCCTTTCGTGGGCTGGGACGTGCTGCCCGCGAAGGAAGGGATGCTGCTGCTCGAGGCCAATCTCGGCTGGTGCGCGGACCTCGCTCAGGCGCCCTCCCTTCTGCCCCTCGGCGACTCGGACTTCATCCCCTGCTACATGAGCCACTATCGCGAGCGCTTCGAGCGCGACGGCGCTCGAGGGGGTCGAAGATGATCGACGAACGCGACGAGTGGCTGCACGAGGTCGGCCCTGATCCTGCGTGGCAGGAGAGCTTCTACTTCAACTGGGCCGACGCCGACGGGCGTTGCTTCACCCTCGCGCGCACCGGCTACCGCTTCCATCCGCGCAAGATCGACGGCCTCGCGATCTCGCTGAGAGACGGAGAGCTCGAGCTCTTCTACGGCCCCGCCGATCTCGACCACCAAGGCGACTGCCGCGACGAAGACCCGAGCCGCGGCATGCGGGCCGGCGATCTGGTCGTCACGATGCTCGAGCCGCTGCGGCGCTGGCGATTGCAGATCGAAGGAAAGCGCGGCATGGACGTGGTCTTCGAAGCGCATACGCCTGCGTTCGACTACGGCGCCCATGGCGCGAAGCTGGCCGACACGATGACCGGGGCCCACTTCGAACAATCGGGCCGAGTCACGGGCTTCACGTGGTTCGGCTCGGAGCGTCACGAGATCGACGCGCTCGGGCAGCGCGACAAGTCGTGGGGCGTGCGCGACTGGGCCAGGCTCGAGGGCTGGGAGTGGCTCACCGGTCAGCTCGGGGCGGAGTGGAGCTTCAACCTGATGCAGACGATCGAGGGCGGCGAGCGGCTCGACAACGGCTTCGTGTTTCGCGATGGGGCCAATCACCCGATCGTTCGCGCGCGCATCGAGTACGAATGGGCCGAGCTCGAGCACGCCGTGCGCCGGGCTTCGATCGAGCTCGTGGAGGCCGGCGGGCGCGTTCATCGTCTTCGAGCCGACGCCCTCGGCTGCTTCCCGATCCTACGCAACGACGTCTGGCTCGAAGAGACCCACGTGGCCTACACGCTCGAGGCGGGGGAGGGAGGTGCAGCGCGCTTCGGACAAGGCGTCGTCGAGCACGTCTGGCGCGCCACCGGCGAAGAGATCGCCGCGCGGGCTGCGCGGCTGGCGCCCATCGCGAAGGCGCTGCGCAAGTGATCGCGGGCCGGGCAGCACTTCGAGCCTGCTCCTGAATCGCGCCGTGCGCGCAGGCCCGGCACGGTTTCTGGCATAGTGTCCCGATGGAGGGGGCCCACGTGGCAAACGAACGCAAGGCTCCGGCAGTCTTCCAGTGGACGGTGTTTCCGCTGGTCATGTCGGCGGCGGTCGCCTGGTCCATCCACTGGATGGCGGGGGGCACGCCGGCACCCGAGTCGATCCTGGTGCCTCAGCTGAGCGCCTTCGCCGTGGTAGCGCTGCTCGAGCACGTGTACCCGAATCACCGCAGCTGGAACCGGTCGCGCAAGGACGTGCGCGTCGATGCGACGCACAGCATCACCATCGCCGTGCTCGTGGGCGTGACGACGCCCTTCGTGCTGGCTGCCGGGGTGGCGATCGGGGGCTGGCTGTCGGGTCGGATCGGCCTGGGCTTGTGGCCGACCGAGTGGCCTCTGCTCGCCCAGGCGGCACTCGCGCTCGTCGTCGGTGAGCTGCCTGGCTACTGGGTGCACCGCTTCGAGCACGAGTGGGAAGGGCTCTGGCGCTTTCATGCGACGCACCACAGCGCGCCTCGCCTCTACTGGCTGAACGCCGGACGCTTCCATCCGGTCGATACGCTGCTCACCTTCGTGCCGTCCTACGGGCTGCTCGTGGTGCTCGGCTGCGGTGTCGAGGGGCTCGCGCTCTTCACGCTGATCACGGCCGTGCACGGCATCTTTCAGCACGCGAATCTGCAGCTGCGTCTCGGCCCGCTCAACCACTTCTTCAGCATGGCCGAGCTGCATCGCTGGCATCACTCGGCGACCCTCGAAGAGGCCAACCACAACTACGGCCAGACGGTCATCGTGTGGGACACGCTCTTCGGCACGCGCTTCCTGCCCGCCGATCGCGAGCCGCCCGAGGAGATCGGCATTCCCGACCTCGTCGCGTTTCCGATGACGTGGTGGGCGCAGATCACCTCGCCGTTTCACTGGGAGCGGATCAAACGGGCGAGCGGAGCGGTCGGCGGCGTGGCTGACCCGACCGCGAGTCGAGCTTCGTCGTAGCGGACGACGTCGAAGGTCGGGCGCGCTTCAGTACGCCCGGCCCCCGCTCGCGTTCGCGAGGTCGATCTGCTCGTTCAACGTCCAGAAGTCGTAGAGCACGCCGAACCCGAAGAGGCCGCCGGTAAAGGGGCCGAGGTGAGCTCCGCGTTTCGGGGGCTCGCCGGGGAGGGGGTCTGTACGATGCGTGTCGTGACTTGCCGCTACCCCGGAGAGGAGCCGTGGGTCCTGCTCCGCGTTCTGCGGATGCCGACGGGTGACTCGTACATCGACAACCTCGAAGTCGGCGGAATCGCGTCCTGGATATACGAGGACGGGAGGCTGGGACCGGCGTCGAAGAAGATCGGCGCGGGAGAAGTGTTCGTGACACACCCCGACAGCGACGCACCGATCGACGGCTTCGAGGTTCCTTCTCTACTCTTGCCGAAGCCGAGGCGCTCTGCCTGCGAGGGCACGAGGCGCTTCCGGAAGTGCCTTTCGTGGGCTGGGACGTGCTGCCCGCGAAGCAGGGGATGCTGCTGCTCGAGGCCAATCTCGGCTGGGGCGTGGACGTCGCTCAGGCGCCCTCCTGTCTCCCCCTCGGCGACTCGGACTTCATCCCCTGCTACATGAGCCACTATCGCGAGCGCTTCGAGCGCGCAGGCGCTCGAGGGGATCGACGGTCCATGACGGGGCCGGGCGCCCGGAGTGAGCCGAGGCGCTCCTAGCCCCTGCGGGGAAAGTGCCGCCGCGGGGCGAGAGGCCAGCGGTGGAGGGCGACTCAGGGCAGTGTCGGCCTTCGAGGCCCGAACAGGGGGCTCGATCCTGTCGCCTGTGCGACCGCATGTGCTCAGCCGGCGATCGAGTTGCGGGGATTCATCCCCCGGACCGGTCTACCGATGAGTACGACTGGCGTTCGCCGCGTCGTTCACCTGGGTGGATTCATGAATCACGACGAGCCGGGAGCCTCCGTCTTTCCTCCCTCACTCGATCGTGGTGCGTTCGTCGCCTACTTCCTCGGCGGGGTCGTGCCGTTTGCCGCTCTGGGGATCGTGGTCGACCGCTATGCCCTCTCGCCAGTGGCCACGCACGCGGACGACATGTCGGCGCTCGGTCTGCTCGGGATGGTCGGCGGGATGGGGGTGCTCTCGCTCGGCAGCTTCCTGATGCTCCGGCGACTGGTCATGCGAGCCATCGAGAACAACCTGGCGCCAACCTATCACGACGCGCTCACCGGCCTGCCGAATCGTCTGCTCTTCCATCACCGGCTCGAACAGGTCATCGCGCACGCTCGGAGCAACGGTGACCTGGCGGCCGTGTGCTTCCTCGACCTCGATGGCTTCAAGCGCATCAACGACAGCCTGGGGCATGCAGCCGGAGACGAGCTGATCCGTCAGGCCGCGAGCCGACTGCAGGATAACCTCCGCGCCACCGATGCGGTCGCGCGAACCAGCTCCGAGGACGAAGACCCCTCTGTCTCGCGACTGGGTGGAGACGAGTTCACCTTCGTCATCACCGATCTCGGCAGTCCCGAAGACGCAAGCTCCGTCGTCTGGCGAGTGCTCGAAGCCATTCGGAAGCCCTTCGAGCTCGAGGGGCGTGAGGTGACCGTCACGGCGAGCGCTGGCATCGCCGTCTTCCCCACGGACGCCGACGAGCCCCAGACGCTGCTTCGCAACGCCGATGTTGCGATGTACTGGGCGAAGAGCTGCGGTCGCAACAACTACCAGTTCTTTGCGCAGTCGATGGATACGGCCGGGCAACGGCGGCTCAACATCGAGCGTTGCCTTCGGCGCTCGCTCGAACGGTATCCCTTCTCGCTGAGCTATCAGCCGATTCGTGACGCCTCCACCGCGCGAGTCGTCGCCGTCGAGGCGCTGCTCCGCTGGGAGGATCCGGAGCTCGGCCCCGTCGGCCCCGCCGAGTTCATTCCCGTCGCCGAGGAGGCGGGTCTGATCGCGCCGCTGGGCGAATGGGTGCTCCGCACGGCGTGCGCGCAGGTGAAGGCCTGGCAGGACGAGGGGCTCCGCCCCCCGCGGATGTGTGTGAACGCATCCGGCATCCAGATCCGGCATCCGTCGTGGGTGGCACGCGTGCGGTCGATTCTCGAGCGACTCGAGCTCAGCCCGGGGAGCCTCGAGCTCGAGCTCACCGAGAGCACGATCCTCGGCGAGGACGATGGCACGCGGGAGACCCTTCACGAGCTCAGCGCGATGGGTGTATCGCTCGCACTCGACGACTTCGGCACGGGGTACTCGTCGCTCCGCTACCTGCAGGACTTCCCGATCGACCGTGTGAAGATCGATCAGGCCTTCGTGCACAGCCTCGGGACGGAGATGGGCCGATCGCTGACTGGCGCGGTCATCTCGATGGCGCACGATCTCGGAATCGCGGCCGTCGCCGAGGGCGTCGAGACCGAAGAGCAGGCGGCGTTCCTGCACGAAGCCGGCTGCGACGAGCTCCAGGGCTTCCTCTTCAGCAAGCCCATCCCGCCCGACGAGCTCGCCCGGTTCCTCGAGCGAGAGAAGGTCGGGGACGACGGCGAAGGCGCGTAGCGGCTCCGACCGTGTCCCTCGCGGCGTGCTCGGCGGGATAGCCGGGTCGAGGGTCGGCTCGAGGCCGACGAGCCCGCGCCGCTCGAGCGTCACGTCGAGGATGTCGACCTGGCCGTCGCCGTTGAAGTCGCCGTTCTGGCACAGGTCGCCGATTCCGTCCGGAGCCGCCGTGCCGACGCCCGCCTGATCGGTCTGCTTCGGGTTGAAGGCACTCGGGCAGTTGTCGACATCGTCGTCCACGCCGTCGGTATCGGTCTCTAACGGGCTCATTCCTCGCGCGACCTCGTCGGCGTCGCTGATGCCGTCGGTGTCGGCGTCGACCAGCGGATCCGTCCCCTACCAGTTCACCTCGTCGCCGTCGGAGAGGCCGTCGTCGTCCGAGTCGCCGTCGAGTGTCTCCGGAGCGCGCAGGATCTCCCCCTCGTTGCCCTCCACCACGTCTCCCGTGGCAACGGCGTCTTCGCCTGGAGCGGAGCCTCTCTCCCCGTCAGCTGATCTCCGTCCCTGGGCGGAGTCGTCGGGCGCCGTACTGATTGCAGGTCTCGGGCACCACCATCGCCGTCACGTGTGCTCCGAACGTTCCGCCCGCAGTGGAAGGACGGTGTCGGATCATCCCACCACTGGCCCTTCGCTGGCTGAGATGGCCCCTGGGCGCGGTGCGTCAGGTCGACTCGGCATCCGGCCGATGCAGGAGGAGGGGCATTCGACGCCCCGTTCGTACAGCGGTGCTCGGCTCGCCATCCGGTTGGAGCCGGTGCCCGTCCCGCTCGGGCCATGGAGACTCCAGATGAATCGCCGACCTTCGTCTTCGCGTGCGCGTCCGCTCCGCTCGCGACTCGGTCGGCTTCGACATGTCGCCTTCGCCTCCGTCGTCGCGAGCGGCTTCTTCATCGGCACGGGCGCTGCCTCCGCCGAGCAGGTCATGCGTGTCGAGGTGCAGTTTCTCGATGCGGTGCGCGGGGATGCCGCGCATCACGCATTGCTCACGATCGCACGGAACAAGCTGCGCATCGATCAGTTCACGAATCTCGAACAACGCCGCGCAGTGCACACGCTGATCTACCGCGGCGATCGTGACGTGATCTACAGCATCGATCCGAAGGATCGGCAGTACATCGCGGTCGATCGCGAGCTGATCGCCGCCATGAGCATGGAGCTGCAGGCTGCCCGGCGCGAGATCGAAACCGTGTATCAGCGGCTGCCCGATGACCAGCGAAAAACCAGTGAGCACTTCGTCGGACTCCGGGCGCTGCAGGATGACGGCCGGGTGCAGGCCGCGCTGTGGGTGAAGGACGAAGGCTCGACCGTGAGGCGGCTCGGTCGACGCTGTCGCAAGGTCTCTCTCTGGCGGGCCCAGGTGCAGGTGGCCGGGGGCTGCGTCGTGCCGTGGGAGTCCATGGGCATCGGTGCGCGCGATCTCGACGTCTTCCGGCAGATGGCGAACTTCCAACGCGAGGTCATGGGCGCCCAGGGTCTCACGCCGCTCGAGGTCGTGCCCGATCAGCCCCTCGACATCCTCGTGCAGCTCGATGGCTTTCCCCTCGAGCTCAGCCGCCGTCAGGATGGAAAGCTCGTCAGCGCGATCCGAGTGACGAAGGCGGCGAAGATGAACGTGCCGCCCGGCACGTTCGAGGTGCCCCGGGGCTATGCGGTGCGCGCGGGCTTCGAGTTCCTCGCCATCGGCATGAACGGGCCCGGCGCGCCCCAGGCAGGTCCGGCGAAGAAGGCGCCCTGACGTCCGGCTCGACGCGCTCCGCCCACGCTTCGTTAACATGAAGCGCGGGAGCCGGGGGGCCCGAGTTCATTGCCCGAGATCGAGACGGCCTTCGACTGGATCGCGCGCCACGAGACCGTGCTCTCGGGGATCGCGGCCGCCATCGTCATCGTCGGTGTCGTCATCGCACCCGTCGTGCGCGCGGTGCGTCGCATCGCCCGGGGCACCGGTGAGCGGAGCGCGCCGCCGACTGCACCCAGCATCGCCGTACCGGACGCACCCGAGGATGGTCGTCCGTCCATCGCCGTGCTGCCCTTCGTCGATCGCTCGCCGGGGGCCACCCTCGAAGGGCTCTGTGACGGGCTGCTCGAGGACCTGATCGCGGCGCTCTCGCGCGTGAAGCCCTTCTTCGTGATCGCGCGCAGCTCGATGCTCACGTATCGCGAGCGCGACGTCGATCCGCGTGAGG
>CAYYSY010000094.1:0-12078 GCA_964474355.1 uncultured Spirochaetaceae bacterium
GTGCTCGCCGACGCGCGCCGCTTCGGCGCGGACAGCCGGGCGCTCGCATTCGAGCTGCTCGAACGCGCGGGCGTCGGCGTCACGCCCGGCATCGACTTCGGCGCGGCCGCCGAGGGGCACCTGCGCTTCTGCTTCGCCGTCGCCGACGAGACGATCGACGCGGCGCTCGAGCGCCTGGCCGAGGTGCTGCCCGAGATCGAGCGCAGCGCCGCGGCCGGGAAGAGCGCTGCGGCCGGCAAGAGCGCCGCGGCGAAGACGGGAGAACGGGCATGAACGTCAGCCGCGCCGAGCTGCTCATCTCCTGCGCGAAGCCGGACCAGTTTCCCGACACCGGGCTCCCCGAGATCGCCTTCCTCGGGCGCTCGAACGTCGGCAAGTCGAGCCTCTTGAATGCGCTGGCCCACCGCAAGGCGCTGGCTCGGACGAGCTCTACGCCGGGCAAGACGCGGCTCATCCACTTCTTCGAGGTGACCCGCGGCAAGCGCGACGTCGTGCTCGTCGATCTGCCCGGCTACGGCTTCGCGAAGGTCCCCGAGCGCGAGCGCCGGAGCTGGCAGAAGCTGGTCGAGGCGTATCTCGGCAACCGCCCGCCGCTCAAGGCCGCCGTGCTGCTGCAGGACGTCCGTCGTGACTTCAGCGAGGACGAGACGCTGCTGCTCGAGTGGCTGGCCGAGCGTGGCGTGGCGTCGCTCGTCGCCTTCACGAAGTGCGACAAGCTCAAGCCGATGCGACGCAAGCAGCGCATCCAGGTGCTGAAGCAGCAGGTGCCTAGGCCGCCGGGTGGGTTCGTCACCACGTCCGCCGACAAGAAGATCGGAATCGACGATCTCTGGCGGGCGGTCTACGTGATGATCACGCCGCCGCGTGACACGGCCGAGGAACCGACGGGGTAGCCGGCGGCTCGACGTCGCATCCAGTCGGCGCCGGGCGACGACGCGGCCCCACGATCCTCGCAGGCTCGGGTACCCTTCATGCGTACCCGCGACGTAGCCCGAGCCCGAGGAGCCCCCGATCATGTCCCCCACCGCTTCACCCCCCGCCCCGGTCGAGGGCCGCTGCGAGCCGCGCTTCGAGCGCGTCCGCGAGATCTTCACCCGCTCCATCGAGTCGAAGCAGAACCTCGGCGCGGCGGTGTCCTTCGTCGTCGACGGCGAGGTCGTCGTCGACCTGCACGGCGGCTGGGTCGACAAGGAGCGCACGCGCCCCTGGCAGCCCGACACGCTCGTGAACGTCTACTCGACGACCAAGGGCATGACCGCGATCTGCGCCCACATGCTGGTCGACCGAGGCGAGCTCGACCTCGATGTACCGGTCGCCGAGTACTGGCCCGAGTTCGCGGCCGAGGGCAAGCAGGACGTGCCGGTGCGCTGGCTGCTCTCGCATCGCGTCGGGCTTCCGGCCGTGCGCGAGAAGCTCGATCTGCAGGACATGTACGACTGGAAGCCCATGGTCGAGGCGCTCGCCGCCGAGAGGCCGTGGTGGGAGCCGGGCACCCAGCACGGCTACCACGCGGTGACCTATGGGCAGCTCGTCGGCGAGGTGATCCGCCGGGTCGACGGCCGCAGCGTCGGCCGGTTCTTCCGGGAAGAGGTCGCGGAGCCCCTCGGCGTCGACTTCCACATCGGCCTCGACGAAGAGCACGACGAGCGGACGAGCCCGCTCTACGGTGGCCTCGGACTCCCGCGTCCGGAGAAGGGCGGCAAGGGGCCGGTGCTCACGGTGAAGGGCCCGCTCGGCGACTTCATGCGCGACATGGCCGACCCGACGACGATGACCGGCGCGGCCTTCAACAACCCCTCGCTGGCGGGCGATACCGTGAACAGCCGGGGCTGGCGCGCCGCCGAGATCCCGGCGGCCAACGGCCACGGCACCGCCGCCGCCATCGCGAAGGTCTACGGCGCGCTGGCCAGGGGCGGCGAGCTCGACGGCGTCGTGCTCATGCGCCCCGAGACGCTCGACCGGGCCATCGAGGTGCAGTCGGACGGCCCGGATGCCGTGCTCGGTCAGCTGCCGATGCGCTTCGGCCTGGGCTTCATGCTGAAGACCGACCTCATCGCGATCTCTCGCGGTCCCCGCGGCTTCGGGCACGCCGGCGCTGGCGGGAGCCTCGGCGTCGGCGACCCCGACTCGAAGACCGGCTTCGGCTTCACGCTCAACAAGATGCAGATGGGTCTCGTCGGTGCGCCGGTGGCCTTCGAGATGCTGAACGCCTTCTACGACGCGCTCTGAGTCGCGGCGGGGCGCGCCGATGCCTCGGCTGATGCGCCGCGAATCGTTGCATCCCGTCGGCCGCCGCTGCGTTCACGATGCGGTCTTCTCTCTGCCCGAGCCCGCCGTCATCGAAGCGTCCATGGCGCATTCGCATGTCGGGGAGGCGACACGATTCCGAAGGAGCCTCCCTTGCCCACAGAGCCCCGTCCCGAGCAGATCGAGGAGCTCGTGAAGAACGCGCCCGAGGGCCCGCTCACGATGCTCAACCTGCTGAAGTTCAAGGGCAGGGCCGAATACGAGGACGGCCGCGAGACCGATTTGACGGGCGAGCAGGCCTACATGCTCTACGGGGCGGGCGTCGCGAAGATCATCGCGGGCCTCGGAGGGCGCTTCGTCTACGGCGGCAAGCCGAACGTGATGCTCATCGGAGACGGGGATCTCGAGTGGGACATGGTCGCGATCGCCGAGTATCCGTCCATGGAGGCTTTTCTCGAGATGACCCGGAGCGACGAATACGCGCGGGTCCACGTCCCCCGCGACGCCGGGCTCGCGCATCAGCTGCTCATCAATTGCCTGGCCCCGGGCCAGGCGCTGCGTGGCTGACGCGCGGTCAGGGGGCCGATCGGCGAAGGGCTCGCCGGAGCGGCGCCGCACGATGGGCTGGATTCGTCACATCCGGCTCGCCGGGACCACTCACTTCGACCGACCTGCGCGGCGCGTCTGTTCGACGCCGCTGGAATCTGCCATCATCCGCTGCCCGCGGTTCCCCCACGAGCGGCCTTCCTCCTCCAATCCATCATTCCGACAGTCCGACCGACCGACGCGGAAACGCAATCCGGAGCCTTTGGATATGACGAGCAAGAACGAGAAGCTGAACGCCTGGGTCCAGACGATGGCCGACATCTGCCAGCCGGACCGGGTCGAATGGTGCGACGGGTCCGACGCCGAGTACGACCGCATGATGGGTCTACTCGTCGATGCCGGCGCCGCGATCAAGCTCGACGAGAGCAGGCGCGTGAACTGCTATCGCGTGCTTTCCGATCCCGCCGACGTCGCGCGCGTCGAGGATCGCACGTTCATCTGCTCCGAGAACGAGATCGACGCCGGCCCGACGAACAACTGGATGGCACCGGCCGAGATGCGCGAGAAGCTCGGCGGTCTCTTCGAGGGCTGCATGAAGGGCCGCACCATGTACGTGGTGCCCTTCAGCATGGGCCCGCTCGGCTCGCCCATCGCCCACATCGGCGTGCAGGTCAGCGACTCACCCTACGTCGTGGTGAACATGAAGACCATGACGCGCATGGGCGCCAGGGTGCTCGACGTGCTCGGCACGGACGGCGCATTCGTACCCTGCGTGCACTCGGTGGGCATGCCGCTCGGTGACGGCGTCGAAGACGTCGCCTGGCCGTGCAACGCCGACAACAAGTACATCGTGCACTTCCCCGAGACACGTGAGATCTGGAGCTTCGGCTCGGGCTACGGCGGCAACGCGCTGCTCGGCAAGAAGTGCTTCGCGCTCCGCATCGCCTCGACCATGGCCCGCGACGAGGGCTGGATGGCCGAGCACATGCTGATCCTCAAGCTGACCTCGCCCGAGGGCGAGTCGAAGTACGTGTGCGCCGCGTTCCCGAGCGCCTGCGGCAAGACGAACCTCGCGATGCTCGAGCCCACGGTGCCCGGCTGGAAGGTCGAGACCGTCGGCGACGACATCGCCTGGATGAAGTTCGGTGACGACGGCCAGCTCTACGCGATCAACCCCGAGGCCGGCTTCTTCGGCGTGGCCCCGGGCACGAGCGAGCAGAGCAACCTCAACGCGATGAAGACGCTCCACGCCAACTGCATCTTCACAAACGTGGGGCTCACCGACGACGGCGACGTGTGGTGGGAGGAAATGACCGACACGCCGCCCGCGCACCTGATCGACTGGAAGGGCAACGACTGGACGCCCGACTCGGGCGTGAACGCCGCCCACCCGAACGCGCGCTTCACGGCGCCGGCCAGCCAGTGCCCGACGATCGCGCCCGAGTGGGAGGATCCGAAGGGCGTGCCGATCAGCGCGATCCTCTTCGGTGGCCGCCGCGGCACCGTGGTGCCGCTCGTCCGCGAGGCGAACGACTGGAATCAGGGCACCTTCTTCGGCGCCTCGGTTTCGAGCGAGAAGACCGCCGCGGCCGAGGGCAAGGTCGGCGAGCTGCGCTTCGACCCGATGGCCATGCTGCCGTTCTGCGGATACAACATGGCCGACTATTGGGGGCACTGGCTCGAGATCGGCGCCCGTGAAGGCGCGAAGCTCCCGAAGATCTTCCACGTGAACTGGTTCCGGAAGAACGACGCCGGCGAGTTCCTGTGGCCCGGCTTCGGCGAGAACAGCCGCGTGCTCAGCTGGGTCTTCCGCCGCTGCGAGGGCACCGGGAAGGCCGAGGAGACGCCGGTGGGCCACATCCCCCGGCCCGAAGATCTCGACCTCGAAGGGCTCGACATCCCGAGCGAGGATCTCAAGGTGCTGCTCACGGTCGACGAGGCGGCCTGGCATCAGGAGGTGCCGAAGATTCGCGAGTACTTCGCGAAGTTCGGCGACCGGCTGCCGGCGGGCGTTGCGGCCGAGCTCGACAAGATCGAGGCGGCCCTCGAAAGCTGACGCCGGAATCTGCGAGAGCCGAGCGTGCATCGCGCGCAATCGGCATCACGTCAGCGGAACGTCCCCCGAAGCTTCCGACACCCGAAACGAAGAGCGCCTCCGCAGCCGATGCTGCGGAGGCGCTCGTGTTTTCGGTTCAGGTCATTGCCCTGCGGCATCGCCTGTGATCGGGCGGCCGGTGATCAGCGGCGGCGGATGCCTGCGCGCGCGACGAGGAGGCCTGCTGCGAAGAGGACCGCGGCGGTCGGCTCCGGCACGGCCGTGTTGCCCCCACCGTGCGCAGCTCGCGGCTCATACGAGCTCGAGGTCTCCAGCTCGTACATCTCCCTGCGCTCCTCGATCAGGCGAAGAAGCCTTCGCCAATCGATCTGCGCGAAGAAGTGGCGGAACGACCGCTCTTCATCGAGCTGGAGATTCGTTTCGGTCTGCTGTGTGTAGTCGCGGGCAGGAAATCGGTAAGCCGTGGCTGAGCTGGACAGCACCACGAGCGCGGCGAGGATGGCGAGAACGGCGAGGGCAATTCGAAGCGGCATCGAGTCATCTGCCTTCATGACATGGTTCCGAACAAAGGCGCTCGGAATCTCGACTGGAAGCTACATGGCCAAGTGCGACCGCCGCAAGCGATCTCGCCCGAGTTCTTCTCGGCAGCGAACGACAGGTGAAGCCGGGGGGAGTGACATCCGTGCCGGCGTCGCGGGAACCCCCCATCGAAGGCGCGCGCGCCGCTCCTGCGCGGTGGGCCGAATGCCCATTCGTCAGCGAAAGAGGTCCTTCGAGGGATCTCGAAGCATGTCGGCCAGCCGACCCTCGCCCTGGGGCACGATGCCCTCGATCCAGACCGCGGGCACGCCCGAGTCCTTCGTCATGAGCAGGCCGGCGGCCGCGGCGAGCTGGTCGGCGGTCGCCATGGCGGTCACCAGCAGCTCACGTCCCGCGAGATCGGGACGGCCCCGGGCATCGTCGATGGGCCGGAAGCCCGCGCTGCCGAGCGCGGTGTCGACGAGGCCTTCCCGCCACGGCCGGCCGAAGGTGTCACTCACGATGACACCTACATTGCGCGCTCCTGCCGCCTCGAGGTCGGCGTGCAGCCGCGCCGCCGAGGCATCGCAGTCCTCGGGCAGCAGCACCGCGACGTCCTCGCCCGGCGCGTTCGAGAGGTCGACGCCGGCGTTCGCGCAGACGAAGCCGTGCCGGGTCTCGCAGATCAGCACGCCGTGACCCTTGCGGACGATGCGGCGAGATTCCCGAAGCACGACCTCGACTTGGCGTGGATCTTTCTCGAACTCGGCGAACTCCTCGGCGATGGCCAGAGCCTCCGCTGAGGGCTCGACGGTGGCGAGGTCGACGACCCGCCCCTCGCTCTTCGAGATCACCTTCTGGGCCACGACCACGAAGCCATCGGCGAGGGGGATGCCCTGGCGCTCGGCCGACGCGACCACGAGTGGCGCCAGCGCCTGACCGGCCTCGACGAGCGGCCAGCCGAGCAGGGGCACCAGCCGGATCGGATCGGGCGGCGTGCTCGCGTGCGTGCCCTCTTCGGTCATCGCCCGGGGTCCCCCGCGATGAGCGTGCGCCAGCCGATCGCGTCGAGGGCGGCGCGGGTGCGGGGGCCGCCACGTCCCGTGGCCAGGAAAGCCTCCACGTCGGCGACCCGGTCGAGGTCGAGGTGCAGCGAAGGCAGGTCGGGCTCGCAGAGCGCCACCCCCGCTTCCTCGCACGTCGCGCGGTGACGGGCGGCGCTGTCGGCGCCGAAGCGGGCCTCGATCACGTCCGGGGGCCTGCGCACGAGGGCGGCGGTGCCGCCATCGGCGACCGGGGCGAGGCCCACTGCCTCGCCGCCCGCCTGATCGGCGAGCGCCTCCGTCTCCGCCACGAGGCGCGCGAAGTCGGTCGGGTCGGCGGCGGCGACGTCGCCGAGCACGGTCATCACGAGCGTCGCACCCTCGTCGGCGAGCCGCTCACTGGCCGACTCGATCGCCGGGTTGAGGCCGGGGTCCGGGCCGAGAAAGGCCTCGGCGCCCATTCGGCGGGCGGCCTCGGCGGCCTCCTCGTCGGGGGTCACGACTACGACGCGATCGAACGCGTGGCTCTCGAGCAGGGCCGAGACGACGTCCCTCATCATCGCCAGGCAGAGCGCCTCCAGCTGCACGCGGTCGAGCGTGCCCTCGAGGCGGGACTTGCCCGCGGCGAGGCTCTTGATGGGGACGATGGCCGCGTTCATCGAAGCTTGAGCGCCACTTCGAGGGCGGTGCGCGCCAGCGCTGCAGCGACATCGGCGTCGACCATCATCGTGTCGGTCCGTTGGGCGGCCAGGCCCAGGGCGGCGATGCGTCGCTCCTCCGACGCGTCGCGGTCGTCGAAGACGTAGCCGTCGATCAGCGGCCGGTAGTGCATGGCAACGCCGAGGGCGCTGACCTCGACTCCGATGCCCGTGAGCAGCTGCCGCGCCGGCCCCTTCACGGGCGCGCCGCCGACGATGGGCGAGATCGCGACCTTCTTCGCGCGCGTCGACTCGACGGCGGCCCGCACGCCGGGGACCGCGAGGATCGGGCCGATCGAGACCACCGGGTTGCTCGGGCAGAAGACGACGACCTCGGCGTTCGCGATGGCGTCGAGCACGCCGGGCGCCGGCGCCGCCGCCTCGGCCGCCGACAGGTCGACCGCGCGCACGTCGTCGGGGGAGCGCTCGCGGATCAGGTACTCCTCGAAGTGAAGCGAGCGCCCGTCGCCGAGCTCGACCAGCGTCGGGCAGGGGTCGTCGGACATCGGGAGGAGCCTCGCCGCGACACCGAGATCGCGCCGCAGCTCGTCGGCGACCACCGAGAGCGGCGCGCCGGCGTCCATCCGCAGGGTGCGGTGCAGGCAGTTCGCAAAGTCGCGGTCACCGAGCCGGAACCAGACGGCGTGGCCGAGCGCCTCGAGCCGGTCCATCAGCGTGTAGGTGTCTCCGGTGAGCCCGTAGCCGAGGGCGTCGTTGACGGCGCCGGCCAGCGTGTAGGTCACGATGTCGAGATCGGGCGCGACGAAGACGCCGTGGAACCGGCGGTCGTCGCCCGTGTTCACGATGGCCGTGACGTGCTCGGGGGCGACGACTCGCGTGAGTCCACGCAGGAATCGGGCGGCGCCGACACCGCCGCACAGGGCGACGACGGCACCTGGTCGTTGCAGCAGGGCGGCATCCACGGCCGCGATTCCAGCGGAGGGGCCCCGAAGCGTCAATGGCCGGGCCTCGAAGCCGGCGCGCCCGTGGACGCATGGAGACGCCTGGCGTGAACGCTCGGAGACGGCCGGTGAGCCCCCCGGCCGCACGCGCTCGGCTGAGGGCGGCTCGGGCGCCGGGATGCGAGCGCCCGGCGGCACGGGCCTTGCGATGCCACGGTCCCGATGGCCCCTACGAGAGACGAACGCGACCGGACGAGCGAGCGGCAGGTGCGCATTCATGCTGCTGCGGCCTGCAGAGCGCGAGGTGCGCGGGTCCACCATGGGCTGCCGGGATCGCTCGGCCGTCTCGCCGTTCTCGACCGTCTCGGCTTTCTCGGCTTTCTCGGCTTGGCGATCACCGTCGGGGCCGTCGTGCTCGGCCCCGGGGCGGGCTCCGCACAGGTCGCCGCGAGCGAGCGCGTCTGGCGCAGCGTGCGCGGCCTCGGCCCGGTCGAGGGGATTCGTGACGTCGCCGTCGACGGCGCGAGACGGTTCGCCCTCGCCGACGTCCGGGGCGTCCTGATCGGCCTCGGCTCGACCGATGACGAGCCCGACGGCCACGTCCAGCGGATCACCCGGCTCGGTGTGGCGACCCGGGTTCGCTTCGATGCCGAAGGTGGCGTCTGGGCCGTGGGCGAGCAGGGGCTCGTCCACGTCGACCGTGCGGGGCGAGTGATCGACCGGACGCCCCGGGTCGGGCAGGGGGGGCGCGCGCTTCTGTCGCTCGACATCCGCGACGGCTGGCTCGCGGTCGGTGGGAACGGCGGGCTCTTCGTCGCGCGTCTCGGGCCCTCACTGGAGGCGGCGGCCGAGGCGCGTCCGTGGGTGCGGGTGCACGAAGGTCTTTCAGCGGGCCTCGTGACGGACCTCGCGCTCGGCGCGGCCGTGGGCTCGTCGGGAACCAGGCCGCTCTGGGTGGTGGCCGGGGGCGAGCTCCATCTCGTGTGGCTCGACGCGCTGGCGGGGCAGGTGACGGCATCGGCCGCACGACTGCAGCGGATCCCGGGTCGCCCCATCGGCGATCTCGTGCGGCGCGTGCGCGTGCCCGCGGACGGCAGCGGGGTCCGCGTGCTCTACGGGCGCGCGACGGCCCGCCTCGTCGGTGCGCCCCTCGAGCGGGGTGACCCGGATCGCTCCGGCTGGGCGCTCGCCTTTCCGGTGCTGCCGCCCGGCGCCGAGCTGATGGACGTGACCGTGACGGGGGGGCGCGCCTGGCTGGCATCCACGGCGGGCGTGCTCGTCGGCGACGCGGCCGGTGAGTCGTTCGTGCGCGCGACGCCGCCGGCCGGCTCCCGGCCGACCTGGGCCATCGCGGCCGGGCCGGGGGTCGTCCTCGCCGCGTCCAGCGACGAGCTGCTTCGCGGCGAGTCGCGACCGGTCGTGACCCTCGTGCGGGGCGCGGGCGACCGCATGCCGCGCGACCCGGAGCTCGTGCGCGTGCACGCCCGGGCGCTCGCCCATCTCGGCCTGCGGACGCGGGAGGTCGAGCGCATGTGGCGCGGGCTCGGCCGCCGCGCGTGGCTCCCGAGCGTGGTCCTGCATGGCGGCATCGACTACGGCAGCGGCCATAGCCGCGACTACGACGAGACCTTCAGCTACGGCCAGCTGAGCCAGCTGAACGACGAGGGCAGCGAGCGCAACCTCGACTACGACGCGGGCATCGCGTTGTCGTGGGACTTCGCCGATCTGGCGTACTCGCCCGAGGCCGTCGATCTATCGCGCGAGGCGAGGCAGGTGATCGGCCTGCGCGACAACGTCCTCGACGAGATCAATCAGCTCTACTTCGATCGCCAGCGGGCGCTGCGCGCGCTCTCGGCGTATGCGGACTGGTCCGATCCCGAGGCGGCCGGGCTGCGGCTGCGTGCCCTCGAGCTCGCCGCAGGGCTCGATGCCTGGACGGGCGGCTGGTTCAGCACGCAGGTCGAGCTGCCCGCGGCCGCGCGCGCCGCGTGGCGGCTCGACCCGTCCGAGCCGGGCGCCCTCGGCGGCGCGTCGTCTGCGATCCCCATTTCGCACCCCGGAGACCCGGTCCCGAACCATGCAGGGAGAGAGAGCTCATGAGTCACCGATACCGACCCTTGCGCGCCGTCGTACCGAGCGGCGCGCCGCAGCGTGCATCGTGCACCGCTGCCTCCAGGTACGTCATGGCGAGCGTGCTGGCGCTCTGCCTCGCGCAGACCGCCGCGGCGACGCCGCTCATCAGCGAGGTCTTCTACGACGCCGTCGGCAGCGACGATGGTCAGTCGTTCGTCGAGCTCTTCGGTGAGCCCGGCGCGCCGGTCGATGGCCTCGTGCTGACGGGCATCAACGGATCGAACGGCGCGGCCGGCCGGGTGCTCGTGCTGAGCGGCTTCTTCGGCGAAGACGGGCTCTTCGTCGTCGCGGACAGCACGAGCGCGGGGACGAGCGACGTCATCGACTTTGATCTGCTGCTGAACTTCGACTTCCAGAACGGGCCCGACTCGATCGTGCTCGAGGACGAGCTGGGCGTGCTGGACGCGGTCGGCTACGGCGACTTCGACCCGGACGAGATCTTCGCCGGGGAGGGCATGCCGGCGCCCGATCCGTCGGCGGGCGCGAGCATCGCCCGGCTCTTCGCGGATCTCGATCAGGACGACAACGCGCTCGACTTCGTGATCGAGGACGTCCCGACCCCCGGCTTCGCGCACTTTCAGAGCGTGCCCGAGCCCGGCACCGCGGCGCTCGCGGGCGCCGGCCTCTTCGTGCTCGGCCGGCTGCGAAGATCGGGCGCGCGGCGGCTCGGCGCGCGCCCGCGCCCCTCGACGGGATCGCGAGCGGTGTGCGGCTGAAGCTGGCCTCGAGGCGGGCCGGCTCCAGCGCGAGCCGGGATCGGAGGCGGCGCTCGCCGCGCGCGAGCGCCGCCTCCATCCACAGCCCCCCCTGCGCCGCCCACGCGGCTTTTGGAGGCGAGCGGGATCTGCGAGGATCGCCGCGCCCGGCGCACCCGACGATGCGGGGCCGCGATCCGGGGAGGAACGTCCGGCATGCCCAGGGGCCTTCGCCGTCAGCCGAGTCCGATGCGGCGTCTGCTCTTCGTGGGCGCGACGGTCGCACTGGTCTGGGTCGCGCTCGAGATCGCGGCGATGGGCCTGCACGTCTTCGCGAACGGGCATCCGTATCCGAAGTCGGCGCTGAAGCGCGAGATGAAGGCCGCCGCGCGCGGACCGATCGTGGGCGAGCCGGTGGTCATGGAGGGGGGCGGGCTGGCCTGGGCCCCCGAAGAGACCGACTGGGACGACCTGATCGAGGTGATCCACCCGTACCTCGGCTTCGTGCTCGATGGGGGTCGCAACGCGATCCCGGTCTCGGACACGGGCTTCATCGCCACGCCCGACGCGGACGAGCCGCTCCCGAAACGGGGGGAGGGCGTGGTTGTGGTCGGCGTCTTCGGCGGCTCGTTCGCGAATGGCATCGCCCATCAGGTGCGCGAGGCCTTCGAGGGCTGTGACGCGTTCGAGGGACGCAGGGTCGAGGTGCGAAACGTCGCGCTCGGGGGCTACAAGCAGCCCCAGCAGGTCCTCGCCCTCGCGTACCTCTCGGGGCTCGGCGCGGAGTTCGATCTCGTGCTGAACATCGACGGGTTCAACGAGGTGGCGCTCCCGCTGGCGGAGAACGTCGTGCACGGCGTGCATCCGCACCATCCGCGCATGTGGCACCTGCGTGCCGGCACGGTGCTGGACCCCGAGCGGGCGCGCGCGATCGGTCGTCTCGAGCTGGTGCGCGACGCGCGGGATCGCTGGGCCCGGCTCTTCCTCGGCTACAAGCTCTACCGGAGCCCGGCGCTCGCCCTCGTCTGGCAGCTCGGCGACGCGGCGGCGTCTCGGCGTGCGCGGGTCGAGGAGGACGTGATCGCGAGCCCCTGGCCCGACGACGCGCGCTCGGCGATGCACGGGCCGAGCTGGGAGGGCGAAGGGCGCCCGGACGCGGAGGTCATGTCGCTGCTCGCCGATCATTGGATGCGCGCGTCGATCCAGATGCGGGCGCTCGCCGAGGCGGGCGGGGCGAGG
>CAYYSY010000095.1:0-9921 GCA_964474355.1 uncultured Spirochaetaceae bacterium
TGAGATGACCGCCGTCGCGCACACGGAACGAGCCGCGCGGGTTCAGATCGATCTTGCCGTTCGCGGGCGGATCGACGTCGATCTCTTCGATGCCCCCGCCTTCGGGCAGCCCGCGCATCAGCGTGACGCTGTGGACACCGAGGCGGATCTTCGAGTACTGCCGCGCCGGCACCTCGTCGGCCATGTGGAGCAGCTCGGTCAGATCTTCGAGCTGCTTCAGGTCGACGACGCGCGACCCCTCGAACACGGTGACCTGCGGACCGCCCCCGATGAGCGTCACCTCGTCGATGCCGACGAGGATCTGGTCGAAGTCGTCCGACGGCGCGTCGGTCACATAGAGAGAGACGGTGCCAGTGCCGCCGACGGGGTCGCCCCCTTCGCCCTCGTCGCCGCACGCGAAGAGACCGAGAGAGAGGAGCAGCAGCGTCAGGAGGAGAGTCGGTCTTCGCATGGCAATGGATGCACCTGTACGGGTGGGGGCGGAGCAGCGGTCGCAGCGGCGTACGAGCCGGGCCGCGGGCACCGATTCTAACCCGACCATGGCCCGGTCGAGGGGGCTTTCATCACACCTTCACGAGCGTGCTGCCCGATCCCCGCCGGCAGACTCAGTCGCCGTCCTTCTTCCGGAACTGCTTGAAGTCGGGATCGCGCTTCTGCATGAAGGCCGTGATCGCCTCGATGTTCTCGGGCGAGCCGGCCAGGCGCATCATCTCGGCGTCCTCGATCTCGCGGGCCTCGGCGATGTGTTGCCGGTGACCCATCTGCATCGTGCGCTTGATCGCGACCAGCGACGAGACGGGCCAGCGCGCGATCTCGCGCGCCTTCTCGAGCATCGCGGGCAGCGCCTCCCCTTGCGGCAGCACGCGCGCCACGATGCCCAGATCGAGGGCTCGCTGCGCGTCGATCCACTCGGCGGTGAACATGATCTCGTTGGCGCGCTGCCGCCCGATGTTCATCTGCAGCACGTAGCTGCTCGCGAACTCCGGGACGAGGCCGAGGTTCGCAAATGGCAGGCGCATGCGGAGGCCTTCGCCCGCGTACGCAAAGTCGGCGGCCATGGCGATGGTCGCGCCGCCGCCCACGGCAATGCCCTCGACGGCTGCGAGCAGTGGCTTCTCGCACGCGAAGATCGCATCGACCGCGGCGAAGAACGCGCTCGGCTTGCCGTCGTCGCGGGGCTCGCGCGGCTCGCTGAACGAGCCGAGGTCGACCCCCGACGAGAAGAGCCCGCCCGCGCCCGTCAGCACCACGACCGCGACGCGCGGATCGCCGCTCGCGCGGTCGAGCGCGCGCGCGAGCTGGTCCCATTCGCGCTCGCGGAACGAGTTCTTCTTCTCGGGTCGATTGAGGGTGAGGAGCAGGACGCCTTCGTCGTCGAGCTCGGAGAGCAGGGTCGGTGCTTCGTCGGTCACGCTTGCCTCGGGTTCTATCTCTTCGATTTGCTCTTCTTGTCTCTCTTGCCGCCCTTGTTCTTCTTCGCCTCGGCATCGACGTCCACGATGTCGTCCCCAGTGTAGCCGCACGCCTTCTTCGGTTCGGCGAGAAGCTTCCTCGCGAAGAAGATCTCGCGCCGCTCGTCCTCGGTCTCGGCCTCGGGCGCCTCGGCGATGGCGGCTTCGATCAGACGCTTGCCCTCGGCGAGGCGGTCGCGCTTCTTCTTGGCCGTGCCAATGCAGAGCAGCTGGGTGCCGACCTCGATCCTGTAGTCGAGGCGCGTCGGATGCAGCTCGAGCGCCTTGCGGCTGTGCTCGAGCGCCAGCCACTTGTCGCCACGCACGCCGGTCATCCACTTGAGGATGATCCAGTCGGGGACCAGGCGATTGAAGATCGCGCTCGAGTAGTAGAGGTTGCCGAGCGTCGAGTTGTCTTCGCTGTCGCGGTGGTTGGGCTGCAGCTCGATGGCGCGGTCGAGCAGCTTCGACATCTCGGGCAGTGCGCGCATCGCGTCCATGACGCCGCCGGTCGTGAGCGTGCGCCCCATCGCGATGAACTTCCAGAGCATGCACTCGCCGCAGTCGGGGTTCTTGGCGAGCGCGATGTCGGTCAATGCCTCTGCGCGTCGGAAGCGATCGAGCTTCTCCTCCTTCTCCTCGAGCGGTAGCACCTCGCCCGAGAGCCAGACCGCGCGCGCGGCGCGCCAATGCCCCGACGGGTCGCCCGAGGGCGACTCGGCGACGCGCTCGAAGAGCTCGCTCGCCCGCTCGAGCTCGCGCGAGAGCGCGTAGAGGTCGCGCCCCTCCTCGTCGGTGAGCACGGCCATCTCGATCTCGGTCGCCGTGCTCCAGTAGCGCTCTAGATCCTCCTGGCCGAGCTCCTCAGGCGGGGCCTGCAGCATGGGGATCGGGCGATCGCCGGAGCCGGCCGCCGGGCGCTGCTCTGCGCCGGCCACGAAGCCGATCGACAGCGCACCGACGAGGATCGAGATCGCACCGATGGCCTGACCGGGCCACCTCACGGATCGGACGCGCCGCGAGCTTCCGCTGCTCATCGCGCTCATCGGCGTGGATCCTTTCTCGTGTCCCATGGGGTGGCGGCCCGGGGCGGCTGCGCGCGTGAGATCCGGCCCTTCGACAGTGCATCCGGGCATCGGGATGGTTCCACGAAACGCGCGCAGCGCCATGTCGAAAACGCACGGTGCCCGCGGCAGCAGCCGACCGCATCGCCTACGCGCGTCTCGACCTCGACGGCCATCGCATGGAGAGGGTGCATGGCTCGCCCTGATCGGCAGCCCCTGCTCAGCCCTCGATCAGCCCCGCTCCGCCTCCACCAACGCCTGGGCGCGGCGATAGCTCTCGAGGTTGCCGATGTCGTGGCGGCGACCGCGCATCAGGTGATGGAAAACCTGGACACGCGAGACGCACCACGCCACGAGGCCGCCCGGTGCGTCGACATCGGGCTGGGCCTCGAGCAAGCGCGGGATCTCGGCGAGCGCATCGTCGCACCAGAGATAGAAGGGCGGGCACACGAGATCGCCAGGCGGATCGGCGCTCTTCTCTACGAATTCGACGACGCGGCCATCGTCGTCCGTCACTGCGACACCGCTGCGGCGACGCGCCTCGGGGTCGGGCTCGTGGTAGGCGAGGATCAGGTTGCGGCGACGGGCGCGGAAGTCGTCGACGAAGGCGCCGAGATCGAAGCGCACGAGGTTGTCGGCCGCGGCCACGAAGAGCGGCCCCTCCAGCCCGACCCGCTCGATTGCGAGCCGAAGGTCGCCCACTGCGCCGAGGCGCGTCTCGTTCGACAGCGCACCGTCGTCGATGATCTCCATCTGCGCGCCCGGCCACTGTGCTCGAGAGCGCTCCCACCACGCGCGGAAATCCCCGGCGAAGCGGCCATTGCTCACGAGGACGAAATCGTCGAGTCGGGCGTCCTGCACGCAGCGATCCATCAGGTCGTCGAGCAGTGGACGGCCACCGACATCGAGCAGCGGCTTCGCCCGGTGCTCGGTCAACGGATGGAGCCGGGTCGCGAAGCCGGCGCAGAGGAGCACCGTCTTCACGAGATCACGCTCCCATCCGCCGACTCGATGCGCACGCCGTCGTCGGAGTCGACGAGGAAGACGCGCATGCGCGGCTCGAGGTCGGGGCAGGCGCGGGCGAAGCGCTCGGCGACCGAGCCGGCTGCGGCGGTGGCCTGCGCGGGCTCGACCAGCGCGATCGAGCAGCCCCCGAAGCCCCCACCGCTGAAGCGCGCGCCGTAGACGCCGCGCGTCGATACGAGGATGGCCTGCAGGAGCGCCAGCTCCTCCGAGCCCGTCTCGTACTGATGCAGCGAGCTCTCACACGACGCCTTCATGCGCTCGCCGAAGCGCTCGAGGTCACCGCGCTTCCAGTCGTCGAGCCCCGCCAGCACGCGCTCGCGCTCGCCGAAGAAGTGCCGCGCGCGGCGCGCGAGCGCGTCGGTCAGGGCAGCGGCGTGGGTCTCGAACACTGCGTCGTCGAGATCGCCGAGGCGCGCTCGACGACCCGGCGGCGGTGCGAGCCCAGCCGCGTCGAAGAGCCCCTCGGCCGCGCGGTGGCACTCGTCGACGCGATCGTTGAAGCCGGAGGTCGCGAGCCGGCGCTCGATGCCCGTGAAGGCGACGAGGACGCGGGGCATCTCGGCGCCGCCTCCGAGCGCATGGGAGGTCCACGTCTCGGCCGCGGAGTCGATGAAGAGCAGCTCGCCACGACGTGCGCCGGTGATCGAGGCCGGGTCGAGGATGCCCGACGCCACACCGACGATCTCGTTCTCGACGCGCCGCGACAGCGCGACTCGCTCGTGCGGAGACAGCGTGGCGGCGTTGACGTCGGCGAGGGCCGCAAGATACGCGAGCAGCACCGACGCCGACGAGCTGAGACCGCTGCCTGGCAGCGCGCCGGCGACGCGGCCCACGAGACCACGGCGCGCTTCGGGCGCGGCCTCGGCGAAGAGCCGCGCGGCGCCCCGTGCATACACGCCCCAATGAGGCTCGGGCACGTCGGTGGCGACGCCCATCAGATCGAAGGCGACCTCGCCCTCGTAGTCGCTGCTCGCGAGCGCGACACGGCCGTCGGCGGTGGGCGCGTATGCGAGCAGCGTGTGCGCGTCGATCGCCATGCCGAGCATCGGCCCACCCTGGTGATCGACGTGGGCGCCGATCGGGCACACGCGATACGGCGACACCACGACACGGACTTCGTCCGCGTCCACGCCGGCCGCGCGCGCGACCTCGAGAACCGTGCGCTCACGGAACTCATTCATGGACTCGGGCCTCGTCGCGGGCGTCTCGACGGCCTCAGCCCCTTCCGCCGGCCTCGGGCGCGCGACCCGGAGGAGGGAGCGCTGCGTCGCTCGCCACCGCGGGCGATGCCGAGAGATGCCGCGCGAAGGCCTTCATCACCCATAGATGCGCCCACGCCTGCGTCCACTGATAGAGGCGCCAGGGCAGCGCCGGCGGGTAGTCGTGGATCGCGGCGATGAGCGCGCTCCCGCCGAGCACCTCCCGCAGCTCGAAGCGCGCCTCTCCCGCCAGGCCCCTTCGAAGCAGCAGCCCCCCGGCGATGTCGAAGACCTGGCGATCCGGGCTGCTTCGCTGCGCTGAGCGGCGCAGCACGATCAGCGGCTGGGGGATGCCGATGACGCCGAGCTCGGCCGTACCCTCCGCCGCGAGCTGCGCGCGGATCAGCGGCCGCCAGAGCGTCGGCAGGAATCGCAGGTACTCGGCGGCGGCCCACTCGGCGGTGCGCCCGGCGGGCAGCGGCAGCCGCTGCACCGAGCGCACGCGCCGCGACTCCCTGAGCTCGGCCCGCGAGCGCGGATCGAGGCGGATGCTCGACGTCGGCTCCCGGGGCAGGCGTGCCTCGTCGACCGAGCCCTCGAGCGCCTCCTCGAACGTCAGCGCGCCGTCTTCGATCTCGGCCTGCAGCGCGTTGGGCTCGGCGACGAGGTCGTGCTGCAGCGAGCGGACCAGCGGCGCCACGAGCGTCGCGGGCGCGCTGCCGAAGACCTGCACCCACAGCGTCGAGAGGCGCGGCGAGAAGAGGGAAACCTTCAGCATGTAGAGCCGCCGGTGCAGCACGCGCGCCACCGTCTCCATCATCTCCCGATACGTGAGCACCGTCGCGCCGCCGATGTCGAAGCCCCCGGCGAATCGATCGGGCGCAGCGAGGCCGCACCGCACCGCTCGCACCACGTCGACGAGCGCGATGGGGTGCGAGCGCGACTCGGTCCAGCTCGGCAGCACCATGAACGGCAGGCGCCGCACGAGGTTCAGCAGGATCCACAGCGAGGGGCCACCCGGCCCGACGATGATGCCGGCACGCAGGGCCGTGACCGGCACCCCGCGGCTGCCGAGCACGTCGGCCACCTCGGCGCGGCTGCGCAGGTGCGGCGAGGCCGCACTGTCCCGCGGCAGCAGGCCCCCGACGTAGACGATCTGGCGCACACCGGCCTTCGCAGCCGCGCGGGCGAAGTTGTCGGCGAGCAGCAGATCGAGGTCGGAGAAGCTCCCCTGCACGAGGCGTGCGCTCGGCTGCATCGAGTGCACGAGATAGATGGCGCGGTCGGCACCTTCGAGCGCTCGCTCGAGCTCCTGAAGTCGGAACAGATCGGCCGCACGCCACTCGACCTCGGGCGGCGCATCATCCGGAGACGCCTGTGATCTCGAGAGGCCCACGACCTGGTAGTCGTCGACCAGCGCCTCGAGAAGCGCGCGACCGACGAAGCCCCGGGCGCCGGCGACGACGATGGTCTCCCTGCCGGATGTCTTCGCGGCGTTCGAGCCGTTGGACATCGTTCAGCCTTCGAGGACGCTCGGGTCCCGGCGGATCTCGCGGCGGGCCATCGCCTCGAAGAGGAAGGGAAAGCCGTTGCCGTCGATCATCGCGCCGGTGCGGTCGGCGACCTCCTGCGGCATCGGTTGACCACCGCCGAGCGCCTCCATGTACCAGGCCTGGCGGCAGCGCCACTCGAGCGTGAGGCAGCGCAGGTGCGCCTGACGCAGACCGTTTGCAACGACGAAGACACCGTGATTCGCGAGCAGCGCCCACTTGTGGTCGCCCAGCGCTGCGACCGCCGCGTTCGACTCGGCGTCGTCGTCGACGGTGCCGCCATACTCGTCGAACACCGCGATGTCGCCATCGACCTGCGCCGAGGTCTGGTCGTAGACGAGCGGCACGCGCTTCGCGTTGGCCCAGAGCGTGCCGAAGCGGCTGTGGTTGTGGACGATCACCTTCACGTCGTCGCGGGCGGCGTGCACGGCGAGATGCAGGCCGATGGCCGGCGTCACGTTCCACTCGCCCTCGAGCACCTTGCCGGCGGCATCGACGCGCAGCACGTCGGCGGCGGTGATCTCGTCCCAGGCCAGCTCCCAGGGGTTCACGAGCAGCGTGCCGTCGGGCTGCAGCACCGTGATGTGACCCGCGATGTGATCGTCGTAGCCCTCGTGAAAGAGCATGCGGCACATGAGCGCCACCTCGGCGCGGGGCGAGAGCTCGGGCAGCAGCGGGTAGCGCCCGGGCCGGGGCGCGAGCTGCTTCATCAAGTCTTCGTTCACGGCGGGTCCTCCGTCCTCAGGGCAGGCACACGTCGGGCAACGGATGCTGGTAGAGCTTCGCCGCATTCTCGTGCGCGATCATGCGGATCTCTTCGTCGGGCAGCTCGTGCAGCACGTCGTACATGACCTGCTGGGTGTCGGGCCACGTGCCATCACCATGCGGATAGTCCGACTCGAAGAGGATGTTCTCGATGCCGATGCGGTGACGCGTGCAGACGGTCGAGGCGTCCTCGATCATGCAGAACCAGAAGTTGCGCTTGAGCACCTCGGTCGGGCTCGCCTTCGGGTCGGGCCAGCCGCCGCCGTAGCCCGAGCGGCTCATGATGTTGTCGAGGCGATCCATCAGCATCGCGACCCAGCCGATGCCGCCCTCGCTCATGGCGATCTTGAGGTTGGGGTAGCGCGCGGGCCAGCCGCTCCAGAGCCACTCGGCGCAGGCCTCGATGGCCATGGGGCCGAACATGGTGGCGCCGAGCTCGAGCATCGGGGCGCCCGCCGGCATCGCCGGGAAGCCCGAAGCGCCGATGTGGAGGTTCAGCACGGTGCCGGTCTCGGCGCAGGCCTGGATGATCGGCTCCCAGCACGGATCGAAGACCGGCGGGTAGCCGAGCTTGTGCGGCTGCTCCGGGAAGGTCACGGCGGTGAAGCCGCGCTTCGCGTTGCGGCGGATCTCCGCAGCGCCGGCTTCGGGGTCGGCGAGGAAGGTGATGCCGAGCGGCACGATGCGATCGGGGTACTTCTGGTGCCACTCCTCGAAGAGCCAGTCGTTCCAGGCGCGCATCGCCGCGAGACCGAGCTCGGGGTCCTTCGCCTCGCTGAAGAGCGTGCCACCGAAGCCCGTCACGCCCGACGGGAAGTTCACCGACGCGTACACGCCGTTGATGTCCATGTCCTTGATGCGAGCGTCGATGTCCCAGCAGCCGGCCCGCATCTCCTCGTAGCGGGCCGGCTCGAAGCGGTGGTCCTCCTGGGGCCGGCCGGCGACGCACATGAAGCCCACCTGGAAGTAGGGCTTGCCCTCGAAGGACCAGACCTGATGTCCCTCCTCGGTCTCGACGACGTGCGGGGCGAGATCGCCGAACTTCGAAGCCATGCGCCCTTCGAAGACGTCGGGCGGCTCCATCAGATGATCGTCGACCGAGATCAGCGTGTAGTGCACCTTGCGCGGCTCGGGGTCGGGCAGCAGCGCGCGGGTCACGGGGCGCTTGATGCCGAGCTTGATGACGCGGGGCATGGGGGACCTCCTCGGGCGTGGCGACGCGGCGGCTGCGAAGAACGCGGCGGCCGGGTCGTTCGAGCGTAGCCGATGGCCGGGGCTCTGCGGGGTGGCGGCGCACGCTCTACCCTCGACGCCGCGCGCCGTACGTCTGCGAGATCGGGACACGGCTCGCACGCTCCTGAGCCGGTGAGACAAACTTCCGCGAACGAAGTGAGAGCGAGCGCTCGTGAACGAGTACGACCGACGTCACGTCTGGCACCCCTACACGTCGATCACCGACCCGCTGCCCACGTACGAGGTGGCGGGCGCCTCGGGCGTGCGCATCCGGCTCGCCGACGGGCGCGAGCTCGTCGACGGCATGTCGTCGTGGTGGTGCGCGATCCACGGCTACAACCATCCCGTGCTGAACGAGGCGCTGCGCGCACAGAGCGAGGCCTTCAGCCACGTGATGTTCGGCGGCTTCACGCACGCGCCCGCCACCGAGCTCGCGCGGCGGCTCGTCGACATGACACCCGATGGCCTCGAGTACGTCTTCTTCAGCGACTCGGGCTCGGTCGCCGTCGAGGTCGCGATCAAGATGGCGATCCAGTATTGGCACGCCCTGGGCCGGCCCGAGCGCCACGAGCTGCTGACGATTCGCGGCGGCTATCACGGCGACACCTTCGGAGCGATGTCGGTCTGTGATCCGGTGACCGGCATGCACGGCATCTTCACCGGGACCCTGCCGAAGCAGCGCTTCGCGCCGAAGCCCATGGCGCGGTTCGGGGAGCCCGGCGTCGGTGCCAACAGCGGTGTAAGAGCCGACCTCGAGGCGCTCGCGAGTGTGCTCGAGGCTCACGTTGGCACGATCGCGGCGCTGATCCTCGAGCCCATCGTGCAAGGCGCCGGCGGCATGTGGTTCTACTCGGCCGACTACCTGCGCGGCGCAGCCGAGCTCTGCCGAGAGCACGACACCCTGCTCGTCTTCGACGAGATCGCGACGGGCTTCGGCCGCACGGGCACGCTCTTCGCCGCCGAGCATGCCGGCGTCTCGCCGGACATCCTCTGCGTGGGCAAGGCGATGACTGGCGGCGTGATGAGCATGGCCGCCACCATCGCCAACGACCGCGTACGCGACGGCCTGTCACGAGACGGCGGCGTGCTCATGCACGGCCCGACCTTCATGGGCAACGCCCTGGCCTGCAGCGTCGCCAACGCGAGCATCGATCTATTGATGAACGGCCCATGGCAGGCAAACGTGCAGCGCATCGAAGCCAGGCTGCGCGCGGGCCTCGAGTGCTACCGCAGCCACGAAGCCGTCGCCGACGTGCGCTGCCTCGGCGCGATCGGAGTGGTCGAGACGAAGTCCCCGGTGAACGTCGCAGAGATGCAGAAGGTCTTCGTGGACCAGGGCGTCTGGATCCGCCCCTTCGACCACCTCGTCTACCTGATGCCCCCCTACATCACGACCGACGAAGACCTCGACACACTCTGCGAAGCAATCGCCCCCGCCCTCGACCTTCTCCTCTCCTAATCGACGGGCGCCAAGCGCGGCCTCTTCCACCGCAGCGACCCACCCGCTGACTCGCAGCCAGGTTCCGAGAAGAGACGCGCGGCCGGGCCGGGGCGAGCGGGTCGCGCCAAGAAGCACCCAGGCCCCGAGCCGGGTGGGGTGGGGGGTGCCGCGCGCAGTTCGGAGCCGCACCCG
>CAYYSY010000096.1:0-43070 GCA_964474355.1 uncultured Spirochaetaceae bacterium
CTCGCAATGCGAGGGCCTCCAATTGATCGCGCCGCAGCCAGGCCTCGGTCCTTCTCCGCTGTCACGCCCGAGGAGGGCGGCGGCTCCGTAGCCGACGGAGCCGCCGCCGAGCGCCTGCACGGTCGCTGGACCGGAAATCACGACGAGACTCGCAGATGGCCGCATTCGTCTCGGTGGTGAGCGCGTCCTCTCTATTCAAGATGACCCAGCGGGCCGGCTCCGGAGCCGACCGGCCGCGCCGGGCCGTCACCTTGTGTGAACGGGCTGACACAAGCGGGCGCAGAATTTCCGACGAGCCTCCGTGCGAGAGGGTGACGGGTCTCGACGACCACACCGGCGCTACACCCGCTCTCGCAGCGCTCTCGTCGCGCAGAGTGCTCACGCGAGGGGGTTCTGCACCGTCGTGCGCATGCGCCCACACGCCCCGCCCTCGGGGTGGCCCCGATGCCTCGACACGCTCGAGCGATGCACCTCGTTTTCAAGCTTCCCATCCGAGCTGGATGAGCGTACGATCGAGCCGTCGTTAGAAGGAGATCCCATGCTCACTCCTTTTCAAGCCCGTGCCCGAGATGCCCTCGATGCGAGCCCCTTCTTCGGGGCGCTGTCCGAGCTCGCCATGCGCTGGGTGCATCGCAGCTCGGTGCGCAAGGGAGAGAGCCTCTTCGACAAGGGCGACCCGACCGACCGCCTCTACGCGCTGGTCGGCGGCCAGCTGAAGCTCTTCTCTCACGCGGCGGATGGGCGTGAGATCTCGTTCGGACTCGTCGCACCGGGCGAGCTCGTCGGCGAGATCGGCATCTTCGACGGCGCGCCCCGGCACACGAGCGCCTCGGCGCTCACGCACACCGAGCTCGCCACCATCGATCGCCGTGATCTCGAGCCGCTGCTCGAGCGGCAACCCGAGCTGCGGGCCGAGCTCGCGACCGCCGCGGCCGAAGCCGCGCGCCGCCTCTCCGAGCGCATCGAAGACACCGCGTTCCTCAGCATCGAGGCGCGGGTCGAGAAGGCGCTGGGCGACTTCGCCCACCGCTTCGGCGAGCGCATCGACGGCGGCATCCGCATCCGCCTGCGTCAGCAGGACCTCGCCGATGCCCTCGGGCTGAGCCGCGAGAGTGTGAGCAAGGTCCTCACCTCGCCGGCGATGCGCGGCAAGCTCGTCCTCGGTCGCGGCCGGATCGATCTGGTCGGCGCCTAGGGCGCCTCGGGCTTCCGCGAGCTCCCCGACACGACGACCTCGAACGCCTCGGCTGCTCCGTCGATGCGACGGGTCTCGAGCCCGTCGGCCTCCGATAGCCCCGCACGTGTCGCACCACTGATCAGGATGCGAATACCCGCTCGGCTCGCCTCGCGCTCGAGCGCGCGTGCCGTCTCGATGGGCTCTCCGAAGACGCCGCGCATGAGGCGCTGATGGCCACCGGCGGTGCCCATCACGACCGCTCCCGTGTCGATGCCGATCGCCAGGTCGCCGCTCGCTCGGCCTCCCCCATCACACACGGCCTCGACGATCTCACGAGCCGCAGCGACGGCGTCGTCCGGGCGGCCCGAAAACAACGCCTCGAAGCCATCCCCCCCGAACTCGTTCACGAAGCCCCCGCGGTGCTCGACCAGCCGCTCGACGCGCTCGACCAGGCGGCTCACGAGCTCGAAGCCGTGCTCGGGCGCGGCACTGGCCGAGCCATCGGGGGGCGGACGCACGCCACACCGGAGCACGCTCATGTGCGCGCGCACGCGGTCGCCCGCATCGACCTCGCGAATCGACTGCTTGCCGAGCAAGCGAAGCAGATCGAACGGGACGAAGCGCACGATCGCAGACTCGTTCTCCTGCAGCTCGAAGTTGGCCTCGCCGAGCGCGTCCGACAGCGACTCGACCCGGGTGAACGCGACGTAGAAGCGCTGCATCAGCTCCCAGGCCTCGGCGAGGATCCAGATCACCATCGCGTAGGGATAGAGCTCGACGGGTGCGCCCACACCGGTCCAGACGGTGCGCGCGATGTCGTGCACGACGACGAGGAAATAGAGCGTGGCCGCCGCAGCCGTGACGCGAACGCCCGGGACGCCACGGATCCAGGCCCGGCCGTAGGATCCGATGCAGGCCAACAGCACGATCACCGGCAGGACGTACTGAACGGGGAGCGTCGCCAGTATGAGCTCGAAGGGGGCGAACGCAGTGATTGCAGCAAGCGCCAGCGCCGCCAGCTGAACGCCTTTGAGCATGCGCGGCGGCGCGACGCCCGGCACCTTGGTTCGCACGTAGCCGGCCGCTGCGAAGAGCACGATGGCCGTCCCCAGATACTCGAGGCGCGTCAGCAGAGCGAAGCCTGCCCACGGAGCGAGCAGCTCGCCGAAGCCCGAGAGCGAGGCGGGCACAGCGCGCAGTCCGAGCACGAGCGCGGTCAGTCCGAAATAGCCCCTCGCCTGCTCCGAGCGGCCGAGCGCGAAGAGCGCGAGGTAGCCGAGCCCGATGAGCACGCCGACCGAGAACAGCATGCCCTCACGGAGCATCGCGTGGCCGATGCCGCGCTGGATCGAGTCGTGGAGACCGATGAACCAGATCCGCCGCAGCCCGCCGCTGCGAAACTCGAAGTTGGCCACCTGCACGACGAGCTCGGTGTCTCGCGAGCCGACGGGCAGGTCGTACACGCGGTTGCGGACACCCATCCGGGTGTCGGCCGCGCTGCGGCCGACGACCCCGGCGCCGCCCCGATCGACGCCGTCGATGAAGAGACGCTGCGCCGAGTACGCACCCCCGGCGACCAGCGAGAGGCGGCGCTCACCTTCGGGCAATGTGATCCGGAGCCGATACGTCGCGACACCCTTGCCACCGAAGGGGCTCCCCGACGACGCTTCGGTCCAAACCCCGCGGACGGGGACGGGGCGCCAGGCGGAGGGGCAGGCTTCGCCGGGCTCGAGCAGCTGCCCCCAGCAGATCTCCCACGTCCCGGAGAGCTCGAGGTCACCGCCCTCTTCGAAGCTCCAGTGCGCGAGGTCGAGCTGGCCGTCGACCGCCATCGGCGTCGACGGCGGCGCAGCACAGCCGAGCACGAGCAGGAGGCAGGCCGCGGCGCACGTGGACAGGCGACACTTCAGGCCGCTTCGGAGGGCTCGCCATCGTGTGGGCGTCGGTTCGGTGGAATGAGTCATCAGGGCTTCGACCGGTGTCTGTCGCCGGAGCTCTGGACCGTATCGCGTGGGCCGGCGCGCTGGTGCAGCACGGCGATGCTCGAGGGGCGGGAGTGTGAACTCGTCCACACGAGTGGCGGGAAATTCGCGCGAGGGGACGGTGGACGGGGGTCAGAGCCCGCCGGAGCACCCGGCAGCGGTGACATCCAGCCTGCCCGCACCTCAGAGGCAGTCCGCTAGCGGAGATACCCGAGGTAGTCGGGCTGCTGCGAGATCATCATGTCGAGCAGATCCGCCGCGGCATCCACCTTGTCGACCACGGGGTCGACCAGCAGCGCCTGCAGCGCCAGCTCCTTCGACTGCTGGATGATCGCCTCGGCGGTCAGGTCGTGCACCGCGACCTGATTGCAGAGCAGACCCGCGAAGCCCTTCGGCATCGAGTCGAGCGTGACGCCATGGACACCCGCGGCGTCGACCTGGGCCGGCACCTCCACGACCATGAACTCCGGCAGCTGCGGGATGAAGCCGCGATTCGGGACGTTGACCGCGGCCTCCTCGTAGCGTTCGTCGCCGAGCATACCTTCGATGATGCGAACCAGCCGCTCGGAACGCGTCTTCTTGATCTCGGGATCGCCGCGGTGGATCCACTTCTTGTAGTAGATGTAGAAGTCGAGGATGCCCTTGTGATCGGCCACGTCATGGGCCCACTGCATGTACTCACCGATGTGGCTGTCGGTCGTGATGGGCAGGCAGCCGAAGCGCTCGAGCAGCACCTTGAAGGCACCGCGCTCGGCCCAGGCCCGCGCGTCCTCGCGCAGCGCCGGCTCGCTGCCGGGCGTCGAGCCCGCCTCGGCGTCGAAGAGCCGCTTCATGATGCTGCCGAGGTCGGGCAGGCCCTCGAAGTACGCGGGTGCCCGCTCGAGCACTTCGGCCATCGCATCACGCCCGCTGTCCCGGTATCGCGCCTCGACCAGCACGCTGAAGTGGTTCAGCCCCCCGGCGCGGAAGTCGATGTTCGACATCGGCGTCTCGAGGATGAGCGGCAGGTGCTGGTAGAGCGACGCGATCTCGTGGCACAGCCCGACGAAGTTGAGGTCCGGGAACCGGCGATTCACCGTCGTGCAGATGCGGCTCATCGGGTTGCTGTAGTTGAACACCCAGGCATCGGGACAGATGCGCTCGACGTCCGCGCAGATCTCGAGGATCGGCGGGATGACCCGCAGCGAGTGAAAGAGCCCACCCGGCCCGCCGTTCTCGCCGAAGACCTGGCGGAAGCCGTACTGCTGCGGGATGGTGCGATCCTGCTCCCAAAGCGCGAAGCGGTCACCCACCTCGATGGAGATGACGCAGATGTCGGCGCCCTGGAGGGCCTCCGGCCGCGAGGTCGTCGCCGACAGCGTGACCCCGATGCCGTTCTCGTCGACGAACGCCTGCCCGGCCTCGAGCACGCGCTTCAGCGCGGTGGCGTCGATGTCGTGGAGCACGACATGAGCGCCTTCGAGCGCTGTGCTCTGGAACACATCGCCCAGCATGTCGAAGCCGAACTGGGCGCTGCCTGCGCCGATGAGGACGATGCGTGTCGACATGATTTCTTCTCCTGACCATCGACCCGGCGGGTGATGGTGGCATCACACTGCGGCGCGTGCCCGCCTGTCGAGCTCGGGCACCGCGCGCCGCGCGACGGCCCAGTAGCCGTGCGCGATCGACGCCTCGTAGCCGCGATAGAAGCCACGCTCGACGAGCAGGCGATGGAAGCGCTCGAGGTTGTACGCCGGGACGCCGGCCACGAAGTGGTGCTCGAGGTGGTAGTTCACGTGGTTCGGGCACAGCACCAGTCGCTCGAGCGGGTTCGCGAGCGTCGTGCACGTATGCAGCCGTGGATCGGGGTCGAAGAGGTCGGTGACGTTGCCGTGCTCGGCCACCTGGCGGATACGCGCGAACAGCGGATAGGTCGTCACGTAGGCGATGACCCAGAGCAGATAGAGCCATGCGTGGCCGCTGATCGCCAGCACCGCGAAGAGCACCCCGTTCGCAACGAGCCCCTTGACGCGCGAGACCGGCTTCTCGCCTTCACGCATCATCAGATCGGCGCTGCGTCCGCTGAGGGTCCCGACCAGGTTCCGCATGCCGGTGCGCCCCGTCAGGTCGCGCTTCAGCTTGCGCGCGAAGCTCGCCTTCGACACGGGGTATGCCCGGTAGTTGGGGAGATCGGGGTCCTGCTCCGAGCCGGCGTACCGATGGTGCTCACGGTGCGACGCCGCGTACGCCTCGGCGTCCGCGAGGATCGGGTGCGCGAAGAGCCACTGCCCCAGCCAGCCGTTCAGCTCGCGGGTCTTGAAGAGCGACTCGTGACCGGCCTCGTGCATGAGGATGGCGAGGCCGAGCTGGCGCCCACCGAGCACGATCACGGCGAGCACGATGGTGAAGGGGTTCGTCCAGGTCGCCACGGCGGCGAATACGAGCGCGATCAGCGCCCAGTTCCATGCGACGACGGCGGCGGCCTTCACGTCGCTGCGCTCGGTGAGCGATCGGATCTCGTCCTTCGAAAGCCAGTCGGTGACCTTCATGCCGGCCCTCCCCGCGGCGCGCGACCTCGACGGCCCGCCACGTCGGCCGATCGTAGCGAAGACGCTCCTCCGCCCCGATCGGCCATCCGGAGAGCCCCCGTGCCTTCCCGCAGGCATTGGCGATACGCTGTGGCCATGTCATCGATCGATCTGCGCAGCGACACCGTGACCCGCCCGACGCCGGCCATGCGCGAGGCCATGGTCCTCGCCGAGGTGGGCGACGACGTCTTCGGCGAGGACCCCGAAGCCAATCGGCTGCAGGCGCGAGCAGCCGAGCTCCTCGGCAAGGAGGCAGCGCTCTTCGTCCCGTCGGGCACCATGGCGAACCAGGTGGCCGTCTCCATCTGGACCCGGCCCGGTGACGTCGTGCTGGCCGGCGAGCACGCGCACCTCCTCCTCTATGAAGGCGGCGCGGCCGCCGCGTTGTCGGGCTGCCAGATCACGACCCTGGGCCGCGGCGGGCTCTTCGATGCAGCGGACGTGCACGCGGCCGCAGCACCCGACGAGCAGCATCATGCGCCCACGACCCTGGTCAGCGTCGAGAACACGCACAACTACGCCGGCGGGGTCGTCTTTCCGCTCGAGCAGATCCGCGCCATCGGCGAGGCCGCGCGCGAGCACGGCATGCGGATGCATCTCGACGGAGCGCGCATCTTCAACGCGGTCGTCGCGACCGGCACCGCCGCTCGCAGCTGGGCGGAGCCCTTCGACACGATCTCCTTCTGCCTGTCGAAGGGGCTCGGCGCGCCGGTGGGATCGATGGTGGTGGGCGACGCCGAGGCCATCCGCCGCTGCCACCGGGTCCGCAAGCGCTTCGGCGGCGGCATGCGGCAGATCGGCATGCTGGCGGCGGCCGGGCTCCACGCCCTCGATCATCACGTCGAGCGCCTGGCGGATGATCACGCGAACGCGACGCGTCTTGCAGCCGGCCTTCGCGAGCTGGGTTGCCGCGTCGATCCCGAGCCCCAGACCAACATGGTGATGTTCGAAGTCGACGACGTCATGGGCTTCATCCGTGAGACCCGATCGAGGGATTTGCTGATCAACCCGATGAAGCCGGGCGTCTTTCGAGCCGTCACACATCTCGACGTGTCCGAGGCGGACGTGGACGACGCCTTGCAGCGGATCGGAGAGGCGCTGCGGGCGCTCGGCTGACGCAGCTCGACCGGTTGACTGTGGCACCATGTCGGCTTGGGTCACTCCTCGCGCATCCCTCGATTCTTCGGCGCCGCCACCGAGCACGCGTTGCGGCATCGCTGGGTGCTGCTCGCCTGCCTCGGCGCGGCGACGCTCTTCCTCGGCGCCCAGGCCCGGCACCTGGAGCTCGACACCAACAACGACATCTGGTTCGTCGAGGGGGATCGCACTCTCGAGCTCTCCGACCGCTTCAAGGCCCACTTCGGGAACGACGACTTCATCTACGTCCTCTTCGAGAGCGACGATTTCTTTCGCCCCGAGAACGTGCGCCGCATGGCGGCCCTCGCCGATGCCCTCGAAGCCGAGGTGCCTCATCTCCTCGAGCTCACGTGGCTGGGCAACGTGGAGGACATCGAGGGCCGGGACGACCACATCGAGATCGAGGAGTTCCTCGCGCCCGCCCGCGAAGACCCGGGGGCCCTCGAGCGGCTTCGCTCCAAGGCCCTGGCCGAGCCCACCTGGGTGAACGACCTGATCTCCAGCGACGGGCGCATCGCGGGCCTGTTGCTGGAGATGGACGAGTACCCCGAGGACGGCACCGATCCGCGCAAGGAGGTCCCGCCGGCCGTTCGCGGGGTGCTGGCCCGGGACGAGTTCTCCGATCTCGTGCTCCATGCGGTCGGCGGACCGATCATCGACTACGACATCGACGTAATCACCGCGCGCGAGGCGGCGCTCTTCACCGGCCTCTGCATCCTGGTCCAGATGGCGATCCTGTTCTGGGTCGCGCGTGGGCTCCGCGGCGTCCTCGCCCCGATCGCGGTGGTCTCGCTCGCGATCGTCTGGGCGATGGGCGCCATCGTGCTCTACGACTTCAAGCTGAACATCTTCTTCGTCATGCTCCCGGTGCTGCTCATCTGTGTGGGCATCGGCGACTCGATGCACGTGATCGCCGAGCTCCACCAGGAAGAAGACCGGGGCGCCGACCGGCGCTCGGCCCTCGTCGACGCGATGGCCACCGTGGGCTGGCCATGCCTGTTGACGAGCTTGACCACGGCTGCGGGCTTCCTCGCCTTCCTCGCAGCGCGTATCCAGCCCTTTCGCGAGATGGGGATCTACACCGCCACGGGCGTCGTGATTGCGCTCTTCCTGACCTTTCTACTGGTGCCGCTGCTCTACTCGTGGGGTGGGCATCGAGTGGATGCCGGCGAGCTCACCGCCGCGAAGCCGCGTGAGGACGTCTTCGACCGCTGGCTGCTCGCGGTCCACCGCACCGTCGTCCGTCGGCCACGCGTCATCGTGGCGTTCTTCACGGCTCTCACACTGATCTCGTTGGTGGGCTACTCGCGGCTCCAGGTCGAATCGAACTCCGTGAAGCTGTTCTCGAGCGACATGCCCATCCGGCAGGCCTACGACTACGTCGATGAGCGCATGGGCGGGTCGATGTCCATGGAGATGATGCTCGACGCCGGCCGCACCGACGGTGTCATCGATGCCGACTTCCTCGGCGACATGGATCGACTCGACACCTTCGTGGCCGAGCATCCCCTCACGACGAAGACGACGAGCATCCTCGACGTCCTTCGCAAGATGCGGCGCGCCTTCCACGAGAATCGCCCCGAGTTCTACGACATCCCATCGAGCCGCCAGGAAGCCGCCCAGTACCTTCTGCTCTACGAGAGCTCGGGGGGAGACCAGAAGGAGAAGCTCGTCACCTTCGACCAGGACCTCGCGCGGCTGACGGCGCGCACGAGAACCCTGGACACCCGCGATGCCCGGCACTTCGTGACCGACGTGCGGAGCTTCGTCGACCACGAGCTCGACATCGACGCCACGGTGGAGTTCACGGGCATGCTCGCCTGGGTGCGGGCCATGAACGATCTCATCGGCACCGGCCAGAAACGCAGCTTTCTGGCCGCCTTCGCAGCCATCACGGTCATCATGATGATCGTCCTGCGCTCGCCTGGCCTTGGCCTGATCAGCATGCTCCCCAACGTCTTCCCCGTCCTGATCTCCATGGGCCTCATGGGATTGGCGGGGATCTACATGGACATGGCGATGATGACCTTCGCGGCGGTGATCATCGGTGTCGCGGTCGACGACACGATCCACTTCTTCGTGCGGTACCGCTGGGAGTTCGAGCGGTGCGGAGGCTATGAGGCCGCCTTGAAGGCGACACTCACGACCGTCGGGCGGCCCATCACCTTCACCACGCTCACGCTGACCCTGGGCTTCGCGGTCCTCACGTTCTCCGACATGCGCGGGCTGGTCCACTTCGGGCTGCTGGCCGGCTTCGCGTTCAGCTGGGCCCTGCTGGCCGACTTCTTCTTCGCCCCGGCGATGCTTCTGCTCACGCATCCGCTGGGGCCGGAACACGAGGGACGAGAGGCGGACTCCACTCCGGGATAGCCGGCCCGAGGAAGAGGCTCGTCGCTCTTCGGCTCTGTGAGCCGAAGACAAGCCCGGCGCATCCGGCCCGATCCCACTACTCTCTCGCCCGACTCGCAGCGCGCGGCGCTCGTCTCACCACTGGGTCCGGGTCGAAATGCGGAGGCGTACGTGGATCTGTTCGCAATGGCCTGGCGCAACGTATGGCGCAATCGGCGGCGCACGCAGGTCACCGTGGCCGCCATGAGTCTGGCCCTCCTGACCACGATCCTCTACTCCGGGCTCCTCGAGGGCTACATCGAGGGCATGGAGCGCAACATCCTCGATCTCGAGCTCGGCGACGTGCAGGTCTTCGCCGGTGACTACCGCAACAACCCCTCCATCTACACGAAGATCGAAGAGCCCGATGTCCTGCTCGACCGCCTCGAGGCGGCGGGCTTCCCGGCCACCGGGCGTCTGCTGGCCTTCGGTCTGGCCGCGGCCGAGGACTCGTCCGCGGGCGCCTCCTTTCGCGGCCTCGACGTCGCGCGAGACATGGAGGTCAGCGACATCTCCAACCAGCTCGCGCGCGGGCACTGGCTCGACGAGGCTGAACCGAAGGGCGTCGTCATCGGGCGCGGGCTGGCGCGTTCGCTCGGCCTCGACGTCGGCGGCGAGCTGCTGGTGATCACCCAGGGCGCCGACGGCGGCATGGCGTACGAGCTGTACGACGTGCGCGGCGTGCTGCGCGCGATCAGCGACATGATCGACCGCACCGGCGTCTTCATGGTCGACCAGACCTTTCGAGAGCTGATGACCCTGCCCGAGGGAGTCCACCAGGTCATCGTGCGCCGCCCGCCCGATCTGGACGTCGACGTCGCGCTCGCCCGCATCGAGTCCCTCGCGACGCAGCACGACGTCCAGTCCTGGCGGCAGCTGATGCCGACGATGGCTTCGATGCTCGACTCCGCGCGGTCGGCGGTGATCATGATGGGCATGATCATCTATCTCGCCATCGCGATCCTGATCCTCAACGCCATGTTGATGGCGGTGTTCGAGCGCATTCGCGAGCTGGGCGTCTTGAAGGCGTTGGGCTTCAACCCGGTCTCGCTCTTCGGCCTCGTAATGATCGAGAGCGCGATCCAGACGGTGCTCGCGACCCTGGTCGGGCTGCTCCTCGGCATCCCCGGCATCATCTACCTCTCTCGTGTCGGCATCAACCTCGGCTCGCTCGCGGGCGTATCGATCATGGGCATCGCGATCGATCCGATCTGGCGCGCGGTGATCAAGCCGCACGTCTTCGCGACGCCGATCCTGATGCTCGCCTGCATCGTGCTGATCGCAGCCGTGTACCCGGCGACGAAGGCCGCTCTGCTCAACCCCGTCGATGCGATGCGGCACCGATGATGATCGGGCCGATCGGGGAGATGTGCGAATGAGCTGCGGAGCGATCGAGCCATGAACCAGGTCAAGCTGCCTTCGATGGCGTGGCTGAACCTCTGGCGCCACCGCCGGCGCACCCTGCTCACGATCTCATCGATCGCGTTCGGCGTGATGCTCGCGATCCTCTTCACGGGTATCGGCGATTCGAACTGGCGCGAGATGATCGACCTGGCCGCGCGCATGGGCGGCGGGCACGTCAGCATCCAGCACCGGGACTTCCTCGACTCGCCCGTGCTGAAGAACGCGATCGAGGGTGGCGACGAGCTGCGGGCACGCGCGCTCGCCGACGCCGACGTCGAACGTGTCGTCGCCCGCATCGCCGGACAGATTCTGCTCAGCACCGCCGGCCAGAGCTATGGCGCCGGCTTCATCGCCTTCGATCCTGCGGACGAGGACGTCACCACGCTGTCCCTGCTCGAAGCCGTGGACGAGGGCGAGAGCTTCGTCACCAGCCGCGATCCGGGCATCATCCTCGGCCGCCAGCTCGCGAGCAACCTCAACGCGCGGCTCGGCAGCAAGGTGATCTACACGCTGACCGACAAGGAGGGCGAGATCGTCTACGGCGTGACGCGGCTGTCGGGCATCGCCACCACCGGTGCACCCACGGTGGATGCCGGGCTCTGCCTGCTGCCGATCGATTCGCTCCGCGAGTCACTCGGCCTGCACGACGATGCAGCGACGCAGATCGCCCTGTTCCTGACGGACCAGCGTGATGCCGACGCCGTGGCCGACCGGCTCGCAGACCCCGGTCCCGATCTGGTCGCCATGCCCTGGCATCGCTCCCAGCCCGAGCTCGCCGGCTTCATCGCGATGAAGGTGGCGGGGGCGCAGATCATGGAGGCGATCATCATGGTGCTGGTGGCGGCCGGCATCTTCAACACGCTCTTCGTCAGCGTGATGGAGCGAGTTCGCGAGTTCGGCATCATGCTCGCCATCGGGTTCACGCCGGCGATGCTCTTCGCGCTCGTGATGCTCGAGAGTCTCTGGCTCGGCCTGCTCGGCCTGATCGGGGCGGCGATCGTGACGGCCGGCCCATACTACTACCTGGCGAACACCGGCATCGACCTCACCGAGCTGCTCGACATCAGCGGCAGCGAGGTGGCCGGCGTGGCGCTCGAGTCGACCATGCGCGTCGACATCTATCCCGAGAACGCACTCATCATCGCCGCCGCCGCATTGACTGCAACGCTCCTGTCCGGGCTCTATCCCGCCTGGCAGGCCGGCCGCGTCGAGCCGGTGGAGTCGATCCGGCTGGGCTGAGAGCCCGGCCGCCCGCGTACGAGAGACCGCACGAGACTGGAGACGGATTGGTGGCCGAAGAGATGGCGAGAGCAGGGGCGCAGGGTCCCATCGTGCAGCTGGTGGACGTCACGAAGCAGTACCGCCAGGGCGAGATCGACGTGCTCGCGCTTCGGGGCCTGTCGATGACGGTCGAGGCGGGCGAGTTCACCACGCTCTGTGGGCCGTCGGGCTCGGGCAAGACCACGGCGCTCAACATGGTCGGCGCGCTCGACACGCCGACGAGCGGCCAGGTCCTGCTGGAGGGCCACGATCTCTCGACCCTCAGCCGGCGCGAGCTCAGCCACATCCGGCGAGATCGCATCGGCTTCGTCTTCCAGGCCTACAACCTGATGCCGGTGCTGACGGCGTTCGAGAACGCGGAGACCGTGCTGCGACTGCAGGGTGTCGACGCACGAGAACGCCGCGAGGTCGTCATGGAGCTGCTGGCCGCGGTCGGCCTGAAGGGCATGGAGCACCGCCGGCCCGACGAGCTCTCGGGCGGGCAGCAGCAGCGCGTCGCGATCGCGCGCGCGATCGCCTCGAGCCCCGCCATCGTGCTCGCCGACGAGCCGACCGCCAACGTCGACTCCGAGACCGCCGAGCACCTGCTCGACATCATGGAGCAGCTCAACCGCGATCGCGGCATCACGTTCCTCTTCTCGACCCACGACCCGCGCGTGATGGACCGGGCCCGTCGCGTCGTCCGCATCGTCGACGGGCGCGTGGAGACCGACGAGAGGAAGTAGCGGGCGAACGCCTAGCTCTCCATGGTGATTGCGATCTTGCCCTTGTGGCGCCCCTCTCCGAAATAACGCAGCGCTTCGGGCACCTCGTCCAGTCGGTAGGTCCGGTCGATGACCGGAACGAGCTTGCCGGCCTCGATCAGCCCCTTCAGCTCTGCCAGGCCCTTGTTGGGTCCTTCGGCGACCAGCCGGAGCTTCCTGCTCTCTCGAGTGAGTGACGCAAGGAAGCTCAGCATCCACAGCTGATAGACCCGCGGCACGGAGCCCCCCACCATCGCATAGACGCCCCCGGGACTCAGCGCGCGCCTGTTGTCGAGCATCGATCGGTAGTTCTGGCAGTCGACGATCAGGTCGTAGCGTTCTCCAGTCGTCGTGAAATCGTCGCGGGCGTAGTCGAGCACGTGATCCGCGCCGACCGAGCGAATGACCTCCAGCTTGTGTGCGGCATCCACGCCCGTCACTTCGGCACCGGTCAGCTTTGCGAGCTGAATCGCGAACGTGCCCACGCCCCCGCCGGCGCCATTGATCAGCACCTTCTTCCCGGGCTGCAGTCGTTCGGCCTTGCGGATCCCTTGCAGAGCCAGGACACCCGCTTGAGGCACGGCGGCCGCTTCCTCGAAGGTCGCGCTCGCCGGCTTCGCTTCCAGGCCGCTCTCCTTCGCACAGGCATACTCGGCGAAGCCGCCCCACGCGTCCCAGAGATCCCCGAACACCTCGTCGCCCGGTCGAAAGCGGGTGACGTGCCGGCCGACTGCCTCGACCGTCCCCGCGATGTCCGCTCCGAGCCTCTGCTTGCCCGACTTCGGCTTCACGAGACCGAACATGAGGCGGTTCATGAACGGCACGCCGTGCAGGTACTCCCAGTCCCACGAGTTGATCGACGAGGCATGGATGCGAACCAGGACCTCGTCGTCCTTCGGCGTGGGCTTCGGGACCTCTCGGAGCTCGAGGCCATCCGGTGAGCCGTATCTCGTGAACACGATCGCCTTCATGTCTGCACCCGGCTGCGCCGCACTCGGGCCTCGACCTGACCCGAGGCCCTCGGAGTAGACGCCCTTCGGCCGCATTGGACCACACGCTTCGAAGGGCGACCACTCTGCGCACGCGCTCCCGGGAGAGCTCGACAGGGCTGCAGAGACGCGATCGAGTCGAACCGGTGCGCGCGTATACTCCCGGGCGGCGGCGAGGAGACGAGCAGATGGCGAGCTGGCGTGCACGTGTCGACCGGGGGTTCGGCGCCCTCGCGCGCTTCATCGTGACGCACCGGGCGCTGACCATCGTCCTCTGCATGCTGCCGGTCGTGGCGGCCGCCTCGCAGCTGCCTCGCGTCGAGATCGACACCTCGACCGAGGGATTCCTTCGCCCCGACGACCCCGCCCTCATCACCTACAACGCATTCAGGGACCAGTTCGGCCGTGACGAGATGATCATCGTCGCCTTCGAGCCGAGCGCCGGCATCTTCGACGCCGACTTCCTCGAGACGCTCCGCGCCTTTCACGAGCGCATCGAAGCGGAGGTGCCCCATCTCGAGGACGTGACGAGCATGGTCAACGCCCGGGCGACGCGTGGCGTCGAGGGCGAGCTCATCGTCGAGGACCTGATGGAGACGTGGCCGGAGAGCGACGCCGATCGCGCCCGGCTGCGCGACTACGTGATGGCGAACGCCTCGTATCGCGACCTCCTCGTGTCCGCCGACGGGCGGCTCACGACCTTGATCGTCCAGACGAGTCCATGGGCGGAGCCGGAGATCGACGACGAAGAGCTGCTCGCGGCGGGCTTCGACGACACCGACACCGTCGCTCAGGATCCGGAGACGAGCGCAGAGCGGGCGTATCTCGGCCCCGCCGAGAACGCCGCGGTGGTCGAGGCCGTGCAGCGCGTCGCCGAGGCGTTTCGGAGCGAGTCGCTGCGAATCGACGTGGCGGGTTCGCCGGTGGTCATGGAAGTCGTCAAGACGAGCATGCAGGCGAACATGCTGCTGTTCATCCGGCTGACGCTGATCGTCATCGCCGTCTTCCTCTTCATCCTCTTTCGCCGTGTCTCCGCCGTCGTGTTGCCTCTCATCGTCGTCGTCTTCTCGCTCATGACGACGATCGGGCTCATGGCGGCGACGGGCTCGCCGCTGAAGCTCCCCACGATGATCCTGCCCTCCTTCCTGCTCGCCGTAGGAGTGGGCGACTCCGTGCACGTGCTCTCGCTCTTCTTTCGCGCCTACGCGGAGGGCGTCGATCGCGACGAAGCGATCGTGTCGGCGCTCGAGCACTCGGGGCTGCCGGTCTTGCTGACGAGCCTCACGACCGCGGGCGGGCTCCTCTCGTTCGCACCGACGGCGCTGGCGCCGATCTCCGATCTCGGCCACTTCGCGCCGACCGGCGTCATGGTGGCGCTCGTGCTCTCTCTCGTGCTGCTGCCCGCGCTGCTGGCCAGCGTGCCGCTGCGGCCTCCGAAGCAGGCCGGCGAACAGAGCGGTCCGCCTCGCCACTTCCTCGACGACATCATCGTCGGTGCCGGGGAGCTCGCCTGCACACGGCCCGGCACAGTCGTCTTCGCCGCGACGCTGCTCCTGGCCATCGCCGTCGTCGGGCTGCTGCAGATCCGCGTCGCGCACGACGTGCTGAGGTGGCTGCCCGCCGACGAGCCCGCCCGCATTGCGACCGAGCATCTCGACGTCGCGCTCCGAGGCACCGTCACCCTCGAGATCGTGATCGACGAGGGCGTCGAGAACGCCCTCTACGAGCCGGCGGAGATGAAGGCCCTCGAGTCGTTCTCGAGCTGGGCCGAAGGCTTCGAGGTGGGCCCGGTCTATTTCGGCCGCGCCTTCTCCGTGGCCGACATCCTGAAGGAGATCAACCGCGCGCTCGAAGACGACGCGCCGGGCTCGTACCGGATCCCGATGAATCGCGAGCTGATCGCCCAGGAGCTCCTGCTCTTCGAGAACAGCGGCGCCGATGATCTCGAAGACTGGGTGGACCGCCAGCTCAGCCAGGCCCGCATCACCCTCAAGGCCCCCATGCTCGACGCGCGCGCGTACCGCGGCGTGATCGATGCGGTGGAGGAGGCGCTGGAGCGGGACTTCGGCGTCGATCGGCGCGGAATCGACTACGAGATCACGGGCATCATGGCGCTGCTCTTCCGCACCATCGTGGCCGTGCTGGAGAGCATGATGGTCAGCTACGGCTACGCGTTCGCGATCATCACCGTGCTCATGATCGTGCTGATCGGAGAGCTCCGCCTCGGCCTCCTGAGCATGGTCCCGAACCTCCTGCCGATCGTGCTGGTGCTCGGGCTCATGGGCTATCTAGACCTGCCCCTCGACGCCTTCACGTTGCTGGTCGGCAGCATCGCGATGGGTCTCGCGGTCGACGACACGATCCACTTCATGCACAACTACCGCCGCTATCACGACGAGACGGGGAGCTCACGCGAGGCTGTCCATCTCACGCTCCAGACGGCGGGCCGAGCGATGCTCTTCACCACCCTCGTGCTCTCGTCGGGGTTCCTGATCTTCACGCAGGCCACGATGAACAACATCCGGAACTTCGGCCTGCTGACCGCGTCGGCGATCTTCCTGGCGCTGCTCGCAGACTTCCTGCTCGCACCGGCGATGGTCGAGCTGCTGGAGCGACACCGGCCGCGTCGGGTTCCGCCGAAGGCGCCGAGCGCCTCGCAGTAGAAGGCGAACCGCCTAACGCCCGCCTTCCCGCGCGATCTCGTCGAGCATCGAGGCCACGGCGCCGTGCGTTCGATCGCGGAGCTCCCGAATGCGGTCGGCCTCGGGCAGCGTGCGATCGGCCTCGAGGGGCGGGCCGATTCGAACGTGGACCCGGCGCTCGCTGTGATCCTCCATGTCGGCCTCGTGACGCGAGAGGAGCGAGTACGTGCCGTGGATCGCGACCGGGACGACCGGACGATCCGCCCGGACCGCCGCGTGGAAGGCCCCGGGCTTGAATGGCTTGAGGACGCCATCGGCCGACCGTGTGCCTTCCGGGAAGACGAGCAGGCGCTGCTCGCGCTGCAACACGGACTCGAACGCCTCGGTGACCGCGACGGCGGCGTCGCGTCCCGCCTGACGATCGACCGGCACGTGGCCGGCCAGGCGCAGATGCCACCCGATCACGGGGACGTTCATCAACGAGCGCTTGGCCGCCCACTTGAAGTCCTCGGGCAGCGTCGCGCCGAGCACGAGGATGTCGATCAGGCTCTGGTGATTGGCGGCGTAGACGAGCGAGCCCGACGGCAGGTGCTCGAGCCCACGAGCGTCGATCTCGATGCCGAGACCCCGACTCGAGACCTCGCTCCAGCGGCGCGCCGCCCAGGTCGAGGCGCGCCCGCTCGTGAACGGACCCGCCGTGATCGAGACCGCGCCGAAGCCCAGGGTGCGCGCGCCGAACGGCACCCATTGACGCACCCAGCGCACCTTGTTCGAGCTGGCGAAGACGCCCCATTCGTCACGAACCCAGCGAAGCATGGCTCCTCCAGCGGCTCAGGAGAGCAGGCGATCGACGTCGACGTGGGCGAGCCGGGCCCCCAGGCGCTCGCGCCAGCGCTGCATCATCTCCTGACCCCGGCCCTCGTCGATCTCGACGTCCGGGGTCGGCGCGACGGCGGCCAGGCTGGCGAGCAGGGCGCGCTGGTAGTCGCGGTGGAATTGATCGAAGGGATAGTCGGTGACGCAGAGCTCATCGTGGTAGCGCCGCAGCAGGCGCTCTTCGTCCTCCGCACTCGTCTCGGGTGCGAGCGCACCGCCGAGGAAGTACGCGACGTCGTAGGCGGCCGGCCCCGAGCGCACGAGCTGCCAGTCGAGGAACGCGACCTCGTTGCCATCGAAGCAGACGTTGTCGAGGCGCAGGTCACAATGGATGAGCGTCTTCGGCGCCTCCTCGGCGAGCCGTCGCACGAGCTCGCCTCCGAGCTCGCGCAGCTTCTCGATGTACGGCTCCAGGCCAGGCGGCGCCACCTCGCGCAGCGCCTTCACGCTCTTGCGGTAGACCCCGGCGCGGATCCGGGCGTCGAGGCCGAGGGGGACGAGCCAGAAGCTCTCGTCGAGCGAGTCGCAGCGCCAGAAGCTGCGGTGCGTCGATGCGAACTCCTCGAGCACGCGAGCGCACTGCTCGAGCGAGGCACCCGCGTGCTGATCCCCGGGCTCGAACTCACCCAGATCCTCCATGATCAGCATGTACCTGCGGTTCTTGCGGCCCGCGACGAACTTGCCGATCACGGTGGCCAGCCCGTGTGTGAAGCCGGGGAGTCCGTCGACCTTCGCGAGGATCTCCTTCTGGTGCGCCGAATCTTCGTCGGGGTCGCAATGGCTGAAGTACAGCTCCGGGATCCTGACAGGGATACTGGACGCGAAGTCGTTGAAGAAACGCGACTCGCGTTCGTAGACCCCCAACAGCTCGCCGACCGCCCGGTTCGCCAGCTTCGGGATCTTGGCGACCACCGAGGCCGGCACGCCCTCGGCGTCGGTCTCGAGGTGCAGGCGTACGATATCCCCGAGGAAGCCCTGGCCTTCGCCCAGGATCTGTCGGCGAACGCTTCGGATCGGTACACCGAGCGCACCCGAGAGCCACTCCGCAGTGATCTCCTCGGGGTGCTCGGGAACGTGGGTGGGTTCAGCCTGCATTGAGCTCATCGACGATTCCCAGCAGCTCGCCGAGTGCGCGGATCGTGTAGTCCGGCTCGGCGGTGATTTCGAGACCCTGGCTGAGGGGGGCGGAGCCGGGCCGGTCGGAGATGTGCACCGAGCGCAATCCAGCGGCGCTGGCCCCGGCCACGTCGTGGTGCAGCGAGTCGCCGACGAAGAGGGTCTCGTGCGCTCCGAGCCCGCCCTTCTCGAGCGAGTAGTCGTAGATGGCCGTGTGAGGCTTGCAGGATCGGGCCTCTTCGGAGCTCGTCCAGTCGTCGAGCACGGCGTCGAGGCCGTACTTCTCGACGAGCGGCTGGAGCTGATCGTCGTCGATGTTCGAGACGATCGACAGATAGAGGCCACGCTCCTTCAGCGCCGTCAGCGTCTCGATCGTGTCCTCGCGGATGGGCAGGTGCTCGACCACCGCGCGTGTCTGGGTCTCGTGGAACCGGTCCGCGATCTCGGGCGTCACGCTCCGCTCGAAGCGGGCGGCGAACGTCTCGAGCGTACGGTCGAAGAGGTCACGGTGCAGGAAGTAGTCGAGCTCGGCGAACACGCGCATCGTCTCGGCGTTCGCCTCGCCCCAGGCGCGGCCGATGTCGCGCTTGCGCGCCTCGATCTCGAGCGCCTCGGCGACCTCGAAGATCGCGCGACCCATCTCGGGCCCCAGCGCATAGCTGAAGAGCGTCCCGCCCAGATCGAACAGCAGTCCCCGCACCGGCTTCGCCATCGCGGGATTCTGCCACAGGCGTCCACGGTCCGCGTGTCCTCGAGCGTGGTCAGCGAGCAGCTCGATGGCCCGGGCGGTATCCGGGCATCACGCCCGCGGCAGCGTCATCGTGAAGGCGGCGCCGCCGCCCTCGGCCTTCGCGACGTCGACGCTCCCGCCATGGTCCTCGGCGACCTCGCGCACGATCGCGAGGCCGAGCCCGGTGCCCTTGGCCTTGCCGAGCGTCTCGAAGGGCTCGAAGAGGCGGTCTGCGATCTCGGGCGAGACACCGGGGCCCGTGTCGGCGACGCAGATCGAGACGCAGCCATCGTCGCAGCCCGTCGTGATCCGCAGCTCGCCCCCGTCCGCCATCGCGTCGATCGCGTTGTACATGAGATTGACGAGCGCACGGCGCAGCGCGGCGCGATCCAGCTCGATCTCGACGTCCTCGTCACCGACCTCCAGGTCGATGACGACCCCCTGCAGACTCGCAGCCTCCGCGACCACCGTCGCAGCGGCGTGGGCGACGTCACCCACCACGCATGTCTCGCGGTGGCCCCGTCCGCCCGATGGCCCGGTCTCCCGTAGCAGCGCGCACATGCGCTCGAGGCTGAGCGCTTCGTCGAGCACTTCACGAGCTACCTCCTTGCGCTCGTCCGCGGGCAGCTCGGCCGCCTCGTCGGCGAGGAGCTTCCCGTTCGCCTGGAGCACGGCGATCGGACCGCGGAGGTCGTGCACGATCATCGACACCGTCTTGCCAACGGCCGCGAGCTGCTCGGATCGGACGATGCGCGCCTGTGCGGCTTCGAGCTCGGCGAGCGCCTGCTCGAGCCGGACGTTCTTCTCCGTCAGCTCGCCGAGCAGCTGGCTGTTCTCCTCACCGAGGCGCACACGATCGAGGACGCCACGCACCGATTCACGCAGGTCACGCGGATCGCAGGGTTTCGACACGTAGGCGTGCACGCGCCCCGCGTTGATGGCATCGATCGTCGACTCGAGATCGGCATAGCCGGTCACGAGCATCCGTCCGCATCCGGGGCGCACCTCTGCAACCCTGCTCAGGAGCTCGACTCCGCTCATCCCCGGCATCCGTTGATCGGACACGACGAGGTCGTAGCGCTCTCTCTGGAACATCTCCCACGCCTCGTCGGCCGACATCGCACCATCGACCTGGCCCAACCGGCGCAGCGCCTGAGCGAGCAGCTCGACGCCGCGCTGCTCGTCATCGACAGCGAGGATCCGTGTCTCCGAGACGTCTTCGGCGCTCATTCCGCCCTCTCCCTCTCCTGACGACCATCCGTCGCCGCCACAGGGAGCTCGACCGCGAAACACGTGCCCTCACCGGACACGCAGTGCACGTCGATGCGGCCACCGTGGCGCGTGACGATTCCGTACGTGATGGACAGCCCCAGCCCGGTTCCGCGCCCGACCTCCTTCGTGGAGAAGAAGGGGTCGAAGACGCGGTCCACCTCGGACTCCGGGATCCCGCATCCGTCGTCCTCGACCTCGATGAGCACCCGGTCCACGTCGAGTGAGCGCGTGCGGATCGTGATCCGCCCCCCGTCGCTCACTGCATCAGCCGCGTTCGTCACCAGGTTCATGAAGACCTGGCTCATCTGACCCCTGATGCACTCGACCGGAGAAAGCTCGCCGTAGTCGCGGACGAGCTCGATCCCATTGAGACGGCTCGTCAGGAGGCTCAGCGTGGACTCGATCACGTCGTGGATGTCGACCGTCACATGGGCCGCGTTGTCCGGACGGGCGAACGACCGCAGGTCGCGGATGATGGTCGTGGTCCGCGTCAAGCCGTCCTTGCACGAGGCAAAGGCGCGGGGAAGATCCTCGAAGACGTGGTCGAGCTCGCAGTCCTTTCGGATCGCATCGATCTCATTCGCGAGGTCGTCCTTGCCGGCCAGGGCTACGCGCTCGATTCGCTCGAACGCGGACACGAGAGCCTCGACGTGCTCTTCGAGGAAGCAGACGTTGCCCTGGATGAAGTTCACCGGGTTGTTGATCTCGTGCGCCACGCCAGCGACGAGCTGGCCGAGCGAAGCGAGCTTCTCCTTCTGCACGAGCTGGGTCTGGGCGGCCCGCAGCTCCGAGACCGAGCACTCGAGCTCGGCCGTGCGTTCCTCGACCTTCTCCTCGAGGCTCCGGTTCAGCTCGGCGAGGCGCTCGAGCACGATTGCGTTGGCCAGCGCGACTGCGGCCTGGTTGGCCAGCGTCTGGAGCAGCCTTCGATCGTCGCCGCCGTAGTAGCGCCCCGACATCCGGCGCCCGAGCGTCAAGAGTCCGATGAGGCGGCCATCGACGCGGAAGGGCACGGCGAGGCCGTCGTTGGGCAGATCGAGTGGACGATCGCGGAGATGCTCGACGTCGATGTCCGGGGTGTCGGCGTCACCCCAGGAATCCGTATCGAGGATGCGCTGCAGCTCCCCATCCGGCACGCTCGACACGTCCAGATGGATGAACTCGGGCCGAAGTGATTCTCGCAGCGCGCGCTCGAGCTCGTCGGCGATCACGTCGAGTCGCGTCACGGACGCGATCGTTCCGCTCATCGTCTCGACGACCCGACGGAAGTCGTACGCCGAACGGAAGAAGAGGCGATCGACGCCGTTCTGCACACGGTCGCGCAACGGCAGCAACGCCACGACGAAGGCCGCGCCCACGACGAGCGACAGACCGCCCGGCTCGCCGACCGACTGAGAGAGCGTGTCGAAGCCCACTGCGAGGCCCGCGTAGCCGAAGAGGACCATCCCCGTGAGCAGCGCGTAGTTGAGCGAGCGGCGCAGGATGACGTCGACGCCGAAGAGGTCCTGCTTGAGCACCGCGTAGGACATCGACACGGGGAAGAACATCCCGCTGAAGCTCATCAGGTTCTCCGGCACCCGACCGCCACTGAACGCCGAGTAGAACATGATGACCACCTGAGGAGTCAACGCAGCCACGGTGCCGAGCGCGACCACCTTGACGCGCTGTCTCACTTCGAAGCTCGACGGACGCACGAATGCGTGGATCTGGCGCGCGATGAACGCGACGAGGCTGAGCGCGAATGCGTTGACCGCGATGCGGTGCACGACGACGTACGTCGCCGGGTCGAAGAGCCCGATCTCGGTCGCCAAGCCGAGCGCCGCGGCCAGGCCGTACACCGATGGCACCAGCCATGCGCGACCAGTCAACAGCCGTGCCGGCGTCGGAAAGACGAGCGAGTTGTGGAATACCGCGGCGAAGAGCAGGCACTCGAGGAGGGCATGGAGCCGGAAGAACCGGTAGGGCCCGTAGAGGTCGACCGCGGTCAACGCCCAGAGACCAACGATCCACAGCGAGACGAATGCGCCGTTGGCGACAGGATCGCTGCCGCGCAGGAAGCGGATCGCCAGTGCGATCCCGGCGAGGCCGAGCCCACAGAAGAACAGCGTGCCGTGCAGCAACAGGTAGTCGGTCCGCGTGAACACGCGCGGGGCGTCGGCCCAGATGATCTCCTCGCCGCCCCTCTGCAGCGTGAACTCCACGGGAGTGTTCGCCGGCAGGGCCTGGAGACGTCGTGCAACCTCATCCGCGGTGCCCACCGGGTCGCCATCGATCGCGATCAGCTCATGCTGGTAGATCCGCCCGCTCTGCGCGGCCGGCCAGTGGGCAAGCCCCGCCGACGCGACGACGCGGTTCTCGAGCACCAGGAAGCCGGGGAACGTCTTGCCGATCCAGCCCAGGCTCTCGACGCCGACCGTGATCGCGATCGCCAGTGTGAGGACGACCCCGGCGAAGACGATGGGATCTCTATTTCGCTGCATTTGCAGTGACATCGGCCACCCCGTTGCGTCGCTTGAACGCCGCCTCAAGTGGCCCGCTGGGCCCACCGATAGCCGGGGCATGCGCCCTTCTCTCCGTGCTTGCACGCTCGCGGGCTGCGCGGTGGGCTCGGGCGTGCTCTACGCCGCCTGCTTCGCGCCGACGCCGGCCACGGCCGGCGCGCTCCTGGCTTGGATCGCGCTCGTCCCGCTCTTCTGGGCGCTGCGCGGTCGCGGCGTGGCCGCCGCGGCAGGGCTCGCGGCGCTCTTCGGATGCACCGCGACGGCCCTGTCCGTGCGCTGGATCGTGCCGACGCTCGGCAGCCACTTCGACTGGTCGCTGGCGCCGTCGCTGCTCTTCCTCACTCTGCTCTCCGCGTCGACCGCCGCGCCCTTCCTCGCCGGCGCATTCGCACTCGTGCATGCGGGTGGTCGCCCCCTGCACGGCGTGCGCGGCTGCGCCCTGCTCGCCGCGGCCTTCGTCGCCAGCGAGCTCCTCCGCACGCATCTGGGGCTGCGCTCGCCCTGGGCGACCCTCGGCGTCACGCAGGCCGAGGCAACGCACATCCGCCAGCTCGCCGACATCGGCGGCGTGTACGCCGTGTCGGCACTCGTCGCCTTCGTCAATGCCGCGATCGCCGACACACTTGCGCAACGCGGAGCGCGCGACCTGCGCCCCGCATGTGCGGCGGCCATCGCAGTGCTCTGCGCGCTGCTCTATGGCGAGATGCGGGTCTCCCAGCTCGAGGCCGACTCCGCCGGACCCACGTTGGACGTGCTCCTCGTCCAGGGTGACATCGCGCCCGAGCTGCGCTGGAAGCGCACGCAGGCCTCTCGGGTCCTGCGACGTTACGGTGGGCTGACACGCGACGAGCTGCTCGGCGACGAAGCACGTCCCGACCTGGTGATCTGGCCCGAGAACGCGCTGCAGACATCCGTCGACGATCCGACCTATGGACCGCCGCTCCTCTCGCTCGCGCGCAGCGTGCCGCTGCTGATCGGCGCACCCCGGCACGCGCAGGACGAGTCGGGGCGCCGCGAGTACAACACCGCACACTTGATCGACCGCCACGGTGCCGCCGCGCACTATGACAAGCGGCGGCTGCTGCCCTTCTCCGAGACGAGCCCATTGGGCGACTTGGCATCGTTCGGCTCGCGCGGCGATCTCGACTCGGGCAATTGGAGCGCAGGCAACGCGCCGGGGGTCTTCACCGTCGACGGTCACGTGATGGGCGTGCTGATCTGCATGGAGGCCCTGTATCCGGCGCTCGCGCGCGAGGCGATCGCCGAGGGAGCCCAGGTCCTCGTGAACCTCTCGAACGATGGCTGGTTCATGGGGCCCGGCGCCCTCGAGCAGCACTTCGCGCACGTCGTGCTTCGCGCCGTCGAGACGCGGCGTCCGCTGCTGCGGGTGACGCCGACCGGGATCACCGCGATCGTGTCGCCCGCCGGCGAAGTCGTCGCCAGGCTCGAGCCCGGCGAGCGCGGCGTGCTGCGTGCGGCCGTGCCCTCGCCGGACACCCCGGCCTCGATCCATGCCCGGCTGGGCGACGTGTTCGCAATCGCGTGTCTGCTCGTTTGTGCGCTGCCCGCGACGCTTCGGGCCTGTCTCGAGCGGGCGGCTCATCTCACTGTCGGGCGAGCCCCGATCGCGCCGTCCCGTCCGATCGCGTAGCCGATCGTCAGCGGAAAGACGAACACCGTCCAGGCGACGAGATTTTGCGGCGCGCTGCCGCCCGTGACGATCTCGGGCAGCGTGAGCGCGACCGGCAGAAGCAGCGCGAGGCAGGCCCCTGCGGTCAGGACGCGCAGCGTCGCATGCAGCTCGTGGCGCTGGCTCCGCACATATCTGAAGACGAGCCCCGCAACGACCGCCAGCAGTGCCGCGCCGCCGAGTGACGTGGTCAGCAGGTGTACCCGTACGTAGGAGGCCGGCTCGAACAGCAGGACCTGGTAGGCGAGCGCGAGGGCGATGGCCGCCGCATAGCCCGCCGCCACGATCTGGCGTGATCGCGACGGCCTGATCAGGGCGCTCGGGAACTCCAGAGCGAGATGCAGGGCCGCAGCGAACAGGAACGTCTCGAACAGGGCGTGCAGCCGGAAGAGGGCCAGGTGGCCCGAGTAGAGCCCCATGCCGGTGAGGCCCCAGAACGAGGCACAGACCAGGAAGGGAATCGCGGCGCGCACGCCCTCGTGCGAGCGACTTCTCGAGAGGGCCAGGAGGGCGACACCTCCGAGCAGGAGGCCGTTCACGAGGTACGCGCCGAAGATGAGCAGCACATCACGGAATGCGAAGCGCTCGACCGAGACCTCGAGATCCATTGCGCCGGCACCGCTTCGGAGTCCGATCACGACCGGCGTCCCCTCGGCCTGGGACCCGACGTGATGGAGAACGTCGGCGTCCCAGTCGACGGCGGCACCGTCGATGTGGGTAATCCGTCGCTGGAAGATCTCGCCATCGCTCGTGGCTGGCCATCCCGGCAGACCCACGGAGGCGACCACACCGTTGTCGAGCACGAGGAAGCCGGGGAAGGTGCGGTCGACCCACCCGGCGGCGGACATCGTTCCGATCGTTGCGAAGGCGACGATCGCGACGGTGAGAGCGGCGATCTGTGCGCGGGTTTTCATCGGCGACGAGTTGCTCATGATGGACCTCGGCGGCAATGGAGTGGACAGGGACGGATTGGGCTGCTCTCGCTCAGTCGTCGTCGTCGTCCCGCTCGCGCAGCTCCTCGATGCCGATCGACGCGCTCGTGGCGATCAGCGAATCGAACTGGAACAGCTCGACCGGTTCATCCGTCTCCAGCGATACCCAGCCGACGTTCACCTGCCGCTTGCCGGGCGAGAGGGGCGTCGCCTTCGACAGATCGGCGGGGTCACTGCTGTCGCGCTCCACGCCCTGGATCGCGATGATCAGCTGACCGTGGTCGACATGCATCGTGGCGTCGGGATGGAGACCGTTGTGGTCGACCTCATGCGTGCCACCGGGCCGGTGCGCCTCGACATACGAATGGAACTCGTGCCGCCAGTAGGTGAAGAGGCTGCTCCTCTGCTGGAACGCCATCGGAATCAGAGACTGGGGCAGATAGAAGGTGTTCTGCAGATTGGAGTCGCTCTCGACGGTCCAGCCGTAGTAGCTGCCCCACTGTCGCTGGGTCGGATCGTCGACCTCCAGGGTGAACAGGGTCAGGTCGACGCCGTCTGCGTTGTAGATCACGACGTCGTCGGAGTCGAAGTGCAGAGGCAGCTCGTGAAGCGCGAACGTGTACTGCGTCGCCTCGACCACGTCGCCTACGTCGAGCGCCAGATAGACGGTGCCGTCCTCACCGATCGCCGCCTCGTAGTCGCGCGCGACGAAGATCCCGCTGCGATCCTCCACGTACCGCGGCGGAGGCAGCGCAGTGAAGAGCTCGCTCGAGTAGACCACGTCCACGCCGGCGCCAATCACCTTGATCTCGACAGGTCCGGGCGGAACGTCGTCGGGCACGACGGTCATGATCCGATCGGTGAACTCGGCGACGACCAGCGCCATCGGACCGCCGACCTCGACCTCGTAGGTCATGCCCGGCTCGAAGGAGAAGCCGTCCGCGTAGATCGTGATGTCGCGACCGGGCGAGCCGAACGGAGGCATGACCACCGACCAGCTCGGCGGCGGATGGTCACAGCCACACCCGGCCCACGCAGGGGGGGCAACGAGGGTGGCAGCCATCGCGAACATGGCGAGGGTGAGGACCTTCATCGAAATCGTCGTTCGCATCGCGCTTCTCCTGGGAACGCCCGGTGCGGGCGTCTGCAAGGGGTAAGAGCAAGGCGCGTGCCAGATCCGGAGAAATGCCAAACCCAATGTTTTCAATGGGTTGCGAGACCGGCAAGAGGAACCCCAGGAACGCACGGGAGGGACGGGATCGGCAGCCCAAGCGCAGGTGCCAGCCGTTGGACCGCTCGACGCTTGGGAATTCGCGGGCGGAACCGGGGTTTCGGGGCGTAACCAGGGTTTCGGGGGGCGGGCGAGTGCTCGTGCGCGAGAGCGCCGCGCCTAGAGATCGTCGAGACCGAGCCGACGCATCATCTTCGTGAGGCCCGGCCTGGAGAGGCCGAGCGCGCGCGCCGACTGCGTCCGGTTGCCTTCGAAGTGCGCGAGCGCCTCTCGGATCGCGGTGCACTGCACCTCTTCGACGCGATCACGCAAGGGACGGATCAGCGGAGGCAGCTCCACGCCGAGGTCGTCCTGCCACTCGACCGGTGTCGCCCGGCCATCGGCCTGCACGTGGCACGCCTCGACGACGTGACCCGGCATGGCCAGAGCGATGCCGCGCTCGACGAGACCTCGCAGCTCGCGCACGTTGCCGGGCAGATCCATCCGCTGGAGCGTGTCCAGGCACTCGTCGGTCAACGTGATCGGGGGGCCGCCGGCCGAGGCGAACTCGGCAGCGAAATGCCTTGCAAGGAGAGGGATGTCCTCGCGGCGAGCACGCAGCGGCGGCACGTCGAGGATGATCGTGTTGATGCGATAGAACAGATCCTGGCGGAAGTCGCCGTCCTTGACCATCGATTCGAGATCTCGATGCGTCGCCGAGACGAGGCGCACGTCGACGGAACGCGCCCGCGTGTCGCCGACGCGTCGCACCTCGCGGCTCTCGAGAACGCGGAGCAGCCGCACCTGGAGCGCTGGAGACGTGTCACCGATCTCGTCGAGGAAGAGCGTCCCCCCATCCGCGAGCTCGAAGAGACCCGGCTTCGCAGCACCTGCACCCGTGAACGCACCCTGCACGTGGCCGAAGAGCTCGGATTCGAGCAGCGACTCGGGCAACGCGGCGCAGTTGATCGCGACGAAGGGACGGTCGGCCCTCGGGCTCTCGTCGTGCAGCGCGCGGGCGACCAGCTCCTTGCCGGTTCCCGTCTCACCGAGGATCAGGGCGGGAAACCGCGCATGGGCGATCCGGGCGGCGCGATCTCGCAGCTCGCGGATCACGTGCGAATCGCCGAGCAGCGGGCTGCGGCGTGTGTGCTCGCGGTGCACGAGGTCGAGTACCGAGCGCACCGTTGCGCGGATCTCATCGGGCGTACACGGCTTGCTGAGATACGCGTGGATGCTGCCTTCGTTGATCGCGGCGATCGTTTCGCCGATCTCGGCGTGCGCTGTGATCAGGATGCGACCGACGCGCTGTCCGCGTTGTGCGACCCGCCCGAGCAGCTCGAGACCGCTCATGCCCGGCATCCGCTGATCTGAGACCACGGCGTCGAACGACTCGCGCTCGATGGTCACCCACGCGTCGGCCGCGGAGTGTGCGCGCTCGACGTCGGCGATCTTGCGCAGCGCGAGCGAGATGAGCTCGACGGCCTGCGGCTCGTCGTCGACTACAAGGACCCGCGGAAGGTTGGACATGGTGCGGCCCTTATCGTCCCGCCGCGCGCCCGCGTTGAGCGAACCACGGTCCCGGTGCGGTTCTGCCCACGCGTCGGCAAGCGACACGCAACTCGCGGTCGGGCGCTCGCACGCGATGCGCACGGGCTGAGGGGACCGCGCAGACCGCGCCTGTCAGCACCTGGCGATGCGGGGTGGCGCTGACGGCGGGCTCACCTGGGAGGCGTGATCGCCGAGGGGATCACCGTGACGCCGGAATACGCCGCCTCGTAGCGGTGAGCGCGCTCGGCTGCGGTCTGCACCTCGGCCTCGCTCATGCGGGCAGCGACCCGAGCGATCGCTTCGTCGCCGATCGCGCCGATGCCCTGACTCACCGACAGCGTGTACCAGGCATACGCCTCGGTCAGATCGCGCTCGACGCCCTGCCCTTGCTCGCACATGCTCGCGAAGTTGAACTGGGCGGCGACGTGCCCCTGCAAGGCAGCACGGTGATACCAGCTCGCCGCCTCTTCGCTCGACGTGGCCACACCCTCGCCGCGATCGTAGGCCGTACCGAGATCGAGCTGGGCCTCGGCGTGCCCTGCGTCGGCTGCGACCTTCAGCCAGCGCACCGCGCGACGCGGGTCGCGCTCGACGACGACGCCGTCGTTCAGGGCAGCGGCCAGGCGCCACGCCGCGTCGGGATCGCCCTTCGACGCCTCCGCCTCCCAGGCCTTCAGCGCCCGGTCATAGTGACCATCTCGGAAGAGCTGTTCGCCGTCACCGCCGGCGACAGCGGCCTGCGCGACCGAGACCAGCGCCAGCGCGGCGACGCACGCACGCCACAGGCTCCGCGGCCCCGGCACGTCCATGCGCTACCGCCGCCCCATCCGCCGCAGCGAGTCCGGCGTGAACATGTCGCTATCGATCCGGCCCTTCTCGCCCGCGAGCCAGTCGCTCTCGGGCTCCTCGGTCTTGACCCGGTCGACGACGTAGCGCTCGGCCACGAGGTCGTAGCTGAGGCTGCCATCCTGCGTGCAGGTCGGCACCTCGGCGATCAGCTTCGGGCCGCCTTCCATGACGCGCCAGAGCCCCCCGCGCCGATCGTAGATGTCCTGCGCCACGATCACCCAGCTGTCCTCGTCGACGTAGAAGACGCGCTTGCTGAAGAGATGGCGCTTGCCCTCTCGCACCGTCGCCTCGATGACCCACACGCGATGCAGCTCGTAGCGGTAGACGTCACGCTGCGGATAGAGCGGACCGAACACCTCCTTGTAGGTGAGCGAGCGGTCGTTGTTGATCCGGAAGTTGTTGTACGGGATGTACATCTCCTTCTTGCCGACCAGCTCGAAGTCGAACCGATCGAGCATCCCGTTGAACATGCGCGCCTGATCATTGGTCATCAGGTTCTCGGTGCCGCCGATGGGGTTGTCGTAGGCGACGGTCGGTGCGCGGCGCACGCGGCGCTGGCCGGGGTTGTAGATCCAGGCGCGGCGCTGCTCGTTCACCATCTCGTGCACGAGGATCAGCTCGCCGGCGAGCCGTGCGGGCGCGAGCGTCTCGAGCAGAAACGACGCCGAGCGGCCCTTGGCCGCCTCCATCGTCGGGATCTCGCGATCGTAGAGATGGATGTCGTAGATCGCCTTCTCGCGCACCGGCGTGAAGTCGCCGCCCTTCGTCGGCACGATGATCGCGTTGTACTCGATCTTGCCCGAGCCGAAGAAGCTCGTGGCGTGGTTCCAGATCACCTCGGCCCCGTTCTTGGGGATCGGGAAGAGGAAGCCGTGCCAGCCCTTCTCGAGGTAGACGTCGTCTTCGTCGAGCTCGGCGTTCAGCGCGTTCTTGCGGCTCTCTTCGTAGATCCACTCCGGGAAGCCGCACTCGCGGCGGCTCGGGTACACGTGCATCACATAGCCGTCGTACTTCTCGATCAGCGCGCGCTGGCCCGGCGAGAGCTTGTCGGCGTACTGGTCGACGTTCGAGCGGTCGATCGTGAAGAGCTTCTCGTCGTCCTTGAACGGGTCGATCCGGGGATCGCCGGGCTTCCAGCCCGGCGGCGGCTCGGTGATGCCGCCCTTCCACTCGGGGATCGTGCCGTCGGCGTTGCCGGCGCGCTCGGCGCCGATGGGCGTCAGATCCTGGCCGAGACGCGCGACCTCCTCCTCGGGCGCCTTCGCCTGGCTCGCCGATGCGAAAGCGAACGCGAGCACGGCCAGCAGGCTGCCGACTCCGATGGCGCTGCATCGCCCTTGTCTCGAGTCTCGCGACATGGTCGTGCTCTCCCCTCTCTCGTTCTCTCGACGTACCGAGCCGGACTCAGAACGCATAGGAAATTGCGACCTGGAAGAAGTCCCGGTCGGTGTCGAAGTTGGCCTGGTCGCTGCCGAAGGAGTTCGAGTACGTGATCAGTCCCTTCCAGTCGTTCTGGTACCGAGCCTCGAGCTGCGTGGCGACGGCCATGCGGCCCTGGATGAATTGCGCGCCCCCGTCGGGCGTCGTCCCGTACGCGTCGTGCTTGAACGCCACCGAGGGGATCAACGTGACCGGGCCACCGAACACCTGGCTATACGTCGCCTGCATGCGCAGCTGATACCCGAAGGAGGTGTTGTTGGGGCGCCAGGTGTTGTCGATCGGTTGGCCGAGGATGGTCGCGTGGATGTCGGGGGCGACGCCATTGGGCGCCGCGTAGGAGATGCCGTCGTCGAGCCAGGGATAGCTGACGACAGCGAGCTCGCCGATCATGGTCAGATCCTGGGCACGGATGGCACGAATCACGGGGCCGAAGACCAGCCCGGTCGGGCCCGCCACGTAGAGCCCGTTGACGATCGCCGTGATCCGTGGCTCCCGCACCATGCCCCGCTCACCGTGCTCCTCCGTGTCAGCAGTCAGGTCTTCGAGGAGGTCGGTATAGGTCGATGAAATCGGCGTCGGCGTATTCGCACGCAAGGAGAGCTCGCCGGCCACCGCGACCCCGCCGAGGGTCGTGTTGAAGCTCAAGCCGTATAGATTGATCTTCTCGATGTACTCCGTGAAATAGTAGACGTCGCCGGCAACTGGCAGAACCGGACCGGTTCTCTGGCCCACGTAGCTCACGGTCGGGAACTTGTCGTGGAAGCGCACGTAGTAGAGGCCGAGCTCGGTCTCGATGGCGTCCCAGTAGTAGCGGAAGGCTGCGCCCCACTGCCCCTGGGCGTCCGCCTCGCGGGTCTCCCCTCGCGGCACGCCACCCCCCACCGGCCCACCTGCGATGATCTCCTCGGGGGTCCTCCCGTTCGTACCCGGATCTTCGAAGAGGAACTGCCCCTGGGCTCCCCGCGCCACCATGTCGTTGATCGACCAGAACGTGCCCGTCGGATCGACCTCGGTCGGGTTCCAGTCGAACTGGTAGTAACTCTCGAAGCTCAGGTCTCCGACGACATCCATGCTGATGCGGATCATCGGCGCGGGGACCAGTCCCTCCTTCAGCTCCGCCCCGGCGATCCTGAGCTTGGTCACGTCGAAGCTGTTGGTCGCCTTGATGCCGCCCTGGGTGAAGAACTCTTCGCCCCAGTTCACGACCTGGTTGCCGAAGCGAATCTCCGTGCGCCGGCCAAGCGGCTTGTATCGCGCCCACCCGTAGGCATCGAGGAAGCGGAAGTCGACGCCGACGACGCCACCGCGGGTGACGCTGCGGCGCCAGCGCGCGTCCTCGCTGTAGTCGGTCCGCCGGGGCGTATAGCCATCGAAGTTGTTGTACTGCATGTGGTCGTAGAAGTAGAGCAGGCGTGTGAAGGCGCCGTAGTTGCGCCACTCCAGCTCGAGGTCGTGGCTGACGCTCACCAGCACGGAGTAGACGTCGCCCCGGTCGACGTTGAGGTTGCCGTCGTCGGAGTTGAGCAGCCGTCCGTTGAGGACGCCGTTCAGCGCGGGATCGCCGGAAATCGTGTTGCAGCCGCCGTTCACCTCGGCGATCTGCAGGCAGTTCACGCCCTGGGTCCGCAAGGACATCGACGTCGTCAGGTACGTGTCGAAGGCGACCTCGACCTCGCCCCACTGCCAGCGCTCCGCGAGGCTCGTGCTCGGCGCCATGAGCAGAGCCAGGCAGAGCCCGGCCCGAAGCCAGATGCCCGGCCCCTTCCGGCGCGTCTCGGCCTCCTGGTCTCGGATCGCCTCACGCTTCTCCATCGGGGACTCCTCACAAATCGGCATTTCGACGTAGCATATGCAGCCCGCGTGCCCGCCTCAACGTCCGCTACACCGGACGGGCGGCGCCTGTGGTACGAACCGGGGGACTGGAGTCGGACGTCTCCCCGGACTGGAGTCTGCCGGGCCTGCCTGCGGCGCGATGACGTGGTGAGGTAGAAGAATAGGTCGGCTGGCCGACACGAGCCCTCTCGGGAGCGAACGTTCCTTGATCCACACGCTCGAAAGCTTCGTCTTCCGTCACAGGGGCGTGATCCTGGGGCTCCTCGCCCTGCTGACGATCGCGATGGGGTACCAGGCCTCACAGCTCCGGATGGACGCGGCCTTTCGCAAGCAGCTCCCGCTCGGCCACGAGTTCATCGACACGTTCCTCGAGTACCAGGACCAGCTCTTCGGCGCCGACCGCGTGATCGTCGCCCTGCGCGCGCGCGAAGGCGACATCTGGACGACCGACTTCCTCCGTACCCTCGCCCAGGTCAGTGAGGAGGTCTTCTTCCTCCCCGGCATCGACCGCCGCACCGTCACCTCGCTCTGGACCCCCAACACCCGGTACATCGAGATCACCGAGGACGGGATGAGCTCGACCGACGTGATCGGCGGCGACATCACGCAGGAGAGCCTGACCGAAGAGGACATCGAGGTGATCCGCGCGCGGGTCATCCACGGCGGCCACGTGGGCCGCCTCGTCGCCGAGGATCACACCGCTGCGATCGTCATGGCCAACGTGCTCAACGTCGACCCGCTCTCCGCGGAGAAGCTCGACTATCTCGACCTCGCCGCGAAGCTCGAGACCGACGTCCGGCAGCGCTTCGAGAGCGACCTCTACGACCTCCACATCCTCGGCTTCGTCAAGCAGATGGGTGACATCGCCGACGGCGCCAAGAGCGCGTTCAGCTTCTTCTTCCTCGCGTTCATCCTCACAGCGCTCTCGGTGTACGCCTACTCGCGCTCGTGGACCCTCACGCTCCTCGCGCTCTTCTGCTCGCTCACGAGCGTCATCTGGCAGTTCGGCACGTTGCACCTCATGGGCTACGGGCTCGATCCCCTCGCGATCCTGGTGCCCTTCCTCGTGTTCGCGATCGGGGTCTCGCACGGCGTCCAGCAGATCAACCTGATCAGCAAGCGGATCGCCGCGGGCGCGACCTCCGAAGAAGCGGCCCGGGCCAGCTTCAGCGGCCTGCTGATTCCGGGCACCATGGCGCTGGTCACCGACCTCATCGGCTTCGGCACCCTGGTGCTGATCCCGATCCCGATGATCCAGGAGCTCGGCATCACCGCGACCATCGGCGTCGCGTTCAAGATCATCACGAACCTGGTGATGCTCCCCCTGCTGGCGTCGTACGTGCGCTTCGACGACGCGTTCGCGGCCCGCTCCAATGGCGCACGCAAGGGTCGCACCGCGGCGATGAAGTTCCTGGGGCGCATCGCCGAGCGGAAGTACGCGATCCGGACGGTGATCGCGTTCGTGCTGATCTTCGTGGCCGCGATCTGGGGGAGCATCGGGCGCCACGTCGGCGATCTGCACCCCGGCGCCCCCGAGCTCGCCCCCAACTCCCGCTACAACCAGGACGCCCAGATGATCGTGAGCAAGTTCGGCCTCGGCCTCGACCTGCTCACGGTGATCGTCGAGACGCCCGAGGGCGCCTGCATCGATTACGACGTCATGCGCTATCTCGACGAGTTCAGCTGGCACATGGCCAACGATCCCGCGGTCCTCTCCGTGCTCTCGGCGCCGGTCATCGCCAAGATCATCGCGTCGGCGTGGAACGAGGGGAACCCGAAGTGGGCGACCCTGCCGCGGAACAGCTACTCGCTCGTCCAGGCCACGTCCTCGATTCCTGCATCGGCGGGGGTATTCAACGCAGCGTGCACAGTCATGCCGCTGCAGATCTTCACCACCGATCACAAGGCAACTACGATCCAGCGGGTCGTCGAGCGGGTCGAGCAGTTCCGTGAAGAGCGGCCCCACCCCGATGCGAAGATCCGCCTGGCGAGCGGCAACGTCGGCGTGCAGGCGGCGGTCAACGAGGTCGTCGAGGCGTCCGAGGTGCCGATGATGGTCTACGTCTATCTGACGATCATCGCGCTCGTGATCGTCACCTACCGCGACTGGCGCGCGACGATCTGCTGCTGTCTGCCGCTCACCCTCGCCACGTTCCTCGGCTACTGGTTCATGCGCGAGCTGGACATCGGGCTCAAGGTATCGACGCTGCCGGTCATGGTGCTCGCCGTCGGCATCGGGGTCGACTACGCCTTCTACATCTACAACCGGCTGCAGCTCCATCTTTCGCAGGGGCTGGGCATCACCGAGAGCTACCAGCAGACGCTGCTCGAGACCGGCAACGCGGTGATCTTCACCGCGATCACCCTCGCGGTCGGCGTGTCGACCTGGGCCCTCTCGCCGCTGAAGTTCCAGGCCGACATGGGGCTGCTGCTGACCATGATGTTCGTGATGAACATGATCATGGCCGTGACGGCGCTGCCCGCGTTCGCAGTGGTGCTCGATCTGATCATTCCGCGGCGGGGGCCGGTGACGGCGCCGCGCGTGAACCACTGAGACGGCCACGGAGACCCTGGACCTGTGCTCGGACGTCGATGTCACGGAGAGATCGTGAGAGGCCGCGCGTGGCTCGGCGCCGTGGCGCTCGTCTCTTCACTCGTCTTCTCACTCGTCCTCTCACTCGTCTTCGCGCTCGCGCACGGCGCTGCCTGGGCCGAGCCCGAGGCGGGCGCGGTGGCTCCGACCGCCGGCCCGCAGCCAGCCATTCGCTCGGAGCTCGCCGCGCACTCCCTGCTGCTGGACGCCACTCGCGCGGGCGATCGCCTGGTCGCCGTCGGGCAATGGGGCCACGTCGTGCTCTCCGACGACCGGGGCGAGACCTGGCGCCAGGCCCGAGCCGTCCCGCTACGCACCACGCTGACGAGCGTCCACTTCAGCGACGCGAAGCACGGATGGGCGGTCGGCCACGACGCCGTCGTGCTCCACAGCGAAGACGGGGGCGAGGAGTGGAGCGTCCAACACGCCGCCCCGGAGCTCGAGAGCCCGCTGCTCTCGGTCCGGGTCGACGAGGACGGGCAGGGGCTCGCGATGGGGGCCTTCAGCCTGGTGCTCGAGACCCGCGACGGCGGGCAGCATTGGACCCGCCGCGCCGCACCCGGAGGCGAGGACGCCGACGCCCACCTGAACGCGATCTTCGAGGGGCCGGGCGGCAGCCTCCTGATCGCCGCCGAGGGCGGCTACGTCTACCGCTCGCGGGACGGCGGGCAGAGCTGGGAGACGCTCTCCCCGCCCTACACCGGCTCGTTCTGGAACGGCCTCGCCCTGCCCGGCGGCGGGGTCATGGTCTTCGGCCTCCGCGGCCACGCCTTCCGCAGCGAGGACACCGGCACGAGCTGGGAACGCGTCGAGACGGGCACCGACAAGTCGCTCACCGGCGGCGTGGTGCTGGGGCCGGAACGCATCGCCCTGGTCGGTCTGGGCGGCGTGGTCCTCTCGAGCGTCGACGGCGGCCGGAGCTTCACTCTCCGCACCCGCCCGCACCGCCGCAGCCTCACCGCGGTCGAGGCCGGGCGCCCCGGGCAGCTCCTCCTGTTCGGCGAGACGGGTGTAGAACACATCGACGAGTAGCCCAGGCGACACCTGCGGACGTCGGCTGGCCGACACCCCCGGAAGAGTTCCACGATCTATCATCCACGGCTGGCATCCACGTCCAATACGACGAATAAATGCCACCTTGGGTCGAAACTTGCATTCCCGTCCGGTCGCAACCTGGAGGATGCACCATGGTGCCGTCACACGGCCTCTCGCATCGCGCCACGATCTTCGTGGGGCTCATTGCCACATCCCTCGCCCTGAATGTGGGGCCGGCTGCCGCAGAGAACTGGAGCTTCGGGGACGTCGACGTCGCCTTCGACTCGACGTTCTCGTTCGGCGTTCAGCTCCGCACGGAGTCCCCGTCGACGAAGAACTACTGCACGACGATCGGTGGGCCCAACAACATCACGGCCGACCCCGATGACATCGTGCCCGACGGCGCCGCGAGCGGACCGGGCGCCAACGGCGACTGCGGCAAGTCGGCGGGCAATCTCAACTATGACAAGTGGAGCCCCACCTCGACGATCCTGAAGGGCATCCACGAGCTCGACGTCTCGTACGACAACTACAGCACTTTCGTGCGCTTCCAGTGGTGGTATGACGGCATCAACCAGTTCGGCGAGCGCGCGCGTACGCCGCTCTCGGACGAGGCGAAATGGCAGATGGGCGCCGGCGCCCAGCTGCTCGACGCCTACGTCCAGGGCAACTGGTATCCCGCCGACATCCCCGTCTCGGCGAAGTTCGGCAACGTGGTGCTCAACTGGGGCGAGAGCACGTTCCTCCAGAACGGTCTCAACACCATCAATCCGATCGACGTGCGCCGACTGCGCGTCCCCGGCGCCGAGCTCCGCGACGCGCTGCTCGCGGTGCCCATGCTCTGGGGCTCGGTCTCGCCCACCGAGTTCATGTCCGTCGAGGGCTTCTATCAGTTCTGGTGGCACAACACGGTGATCGATCCGCCGGGCACCTACTTCAGCACCCATGATGCGCTCGGCCCGGGCGGCGAGTTCTTCGACATCTCGCGGGGCCGCCACGACTGCGACATCGATCCCTTCGTTCAGACCGTGATCAAGAACCCCGGGGCTGGGCCGCCGGTCATCGGGGGCCCCGGTCTCGTCGGCGTCCCGCAAGGCGAGCCGCCTCCTGCGCCCGGGGTACTTCCCCTGTGCGTGATCCGGGGAAAGAACAACGGTGCCAGCAATCAGGGCCAGTACGGCTTCGCGACCCGCTTCTTCCTCCCCGGCGCCGCCGGCACCGAGCTCGGGGTCTTCTTCATGAACATCCACAGCCGCCTCCCGTATACGGGCGGAGGCTTCGAGATGACCCTGGCACAGGCCGTCGACGACATCTCCCCCGGAACCAACCCCGGCGACAATCCTCTGATCGACCTCGCCGCGGCCAACGAGGTGCTCTTCGGCACGCGTGCACTCCAGACCTATCCCGAGAACGTCAAGAAGGTCGGCGCCAGCTTCAGCACCGGCTGGGACAAGGCCAGCCTCGCCTTCCAGGGCGAGTTCGCCTACGCGATCGATCAGCCGCTCCAGGTCTCGGAGCTCCAGCTGCTCGCAGGGCTCTTCGAGGGCATCGGGCTCCTGCCGCCGGACACTGCGGCACCGGGTATTCCCGACATCGGTCCGGGCGAATTCTTCGGCGGCGCCGTCAAGAAGGACGTCGTGACGGTGCAGGCCACTGCAACCTACGTCGGCGAGCCGGGTCGCGTCGTCGGCGACTGGCTGCGGGCCAGCCAGTTCCTGTTCATCACCGAGTTCGGCTACATGCGGATCGTCGACTTCGACGACCCGAGTTACCTTCCACTACAGGCGAGCGTCACGCCCCAGTCGCTCGCAGCCGGAAACACGGCCAATCAGTTCAGCTCCTTCGCAACCCAGAACTCGCTCGGCTACGTGATCCGGGCCGCCCTGCCCTACAACAACCTGTTCTGGGGCGTGAACATGAGGCCCTTCGTCGGCTTCTCCCACGGCGTCTGGGGCTTCTCCCCCGCGCCGCTGCTCAACTACTCGCAGGACTCGATGTCCGCGAACGTCGGCGTCACCTTCGACTACCAGAACTCGTGGTCGAGCACGCTCGGCTACACGAACTTCTTCGGGGGCGGCGTCAACAACCCGCGCAACGACCGCGACTTCCTGTCGTGGGACATCAAGTACGCGTTCTGACCCGGTGGATGCACCGAGGAGCATGACCATGCACGCTGAGAAACGAAACACGACCGCCGCGCTTCTCTTCCGGCTCGCCAGCCTGCTGCTGTCAGCGGCGCTGGTCCCCGGCCTGGCAATGGCCCAGGCCACGCCGGAGCAGGTCGCCGAGCTGGGCAAGAGCCTCACGCCGATGGGCTCGCCGCGCGCCGGCACCGAAGACGGCCGGATCCCGGAGTGGACCGGGGGCATCACCGAGCCGCCGGCGGGCTACCAGGCGGGCAAGCACCTCGTCGACCCGTTCCCCGACGACGAGGTCCAGCTCACGATCACGGCGGCCAACGTCGACGAGCACCGCGAGCACCTGTCCGCCGGCCAGCTCGCGATGTTCGAGAAGTATCCCGACACCTACAAGCTGCCCGTGTACCAGACGCGCCGTACCGCTGCCTATCCCCAGCGCGTGTACGACGCATTCGCGGCCAACGCGGCGGCCACGAAGCTCACCCACGAGGGCAACGGCGTGAGTGGCGCCATCGTCACGTCGCCCTTCCCCTTCCCGACCGAGGGCCTCCACGCGATCTGGAACCACAAGCTCCGCTACCAGGGCGACAACTTCACCCGCGAGTATCTGCAGATCACGCCTCAGCGCGGTGGCTCGTACACGCCGGTCAAGCTCAAGGAGGAGGTCGACGTCAAGTACGCCGCGCCGGGTGCCACCCCCGAGAGCGTCGGCAATCTGAACCTCACGTTCCTGCAGCAGGTGACGGCACCTGCGCGGCTGGCCGGGTTCATCCTGCTCGTGCACGAGACCCTGAACCAGGTGACCGAGCCCCGGCAGGCCTGGACGTACAACCCCGGACAGCGCCGCGTGCGGCGCGCCCCGAACGTCGCCTACGACAACCCCGGCACCGCGGCGGACGGCCTTCGCACCAACGACAACCTCGACCTCTTCAACGGCGCACCGGATCGCTACGACTGGGAGCTCGTGGGTCAGAAGGAGATCTACGTCCCGTACAACGCCTACCGGGTCTCGAGCGGCGACGTGAAGGTCAAGAACATCATCCAGGCGGGGCACATCAACCAGGATCTGGCGCGCTACGAGCTGCACCGGGTGTGGGTCGTCGAGGCACGCCTGAAGGACGGCTACACCCACGTCTACTCCCGCCGCACCATGTACTTCGACGAGGACACCTGGAACATGCTGCTGGTCGACCACTACGACAGCCGCGGCGACCTGTGGCGCCCCTCCGAAGCGCACACGGTGAGCTACTACCAGGTGCCGCTCACCACGGCGGTGTTCAACGTCATCTACGACCTGCCTTCGGGCCGCTACCTCGTGAACGGCATCGACAACGAAGAGCGGGTGCGCGAGTACAACGGCAAGGGCTGGCCCAATGCGCACTTCACGCCGGCCGGGCTCCGCAGCCAGGGGCGGCGCTAGCGAAGTTCTGAGACGGGATCGGGCGAGCCGTGTCGTTACGGCACTGTTGATCATGCTGCTGGCCGGCGCCTCGCCGGCGCAGGACGGCGACGAGGCGACCGGGGTCGCTGCCGGGGATCCCGCGACCCAGCCCTCGCGGATCGAGCCGCTGGCCGAGCAATCGCTCCTCCTCGACGCCGCCCGGGCCGGCACCCGAATGGTCGCAGTCGGGGAGCACGGCCACGTGCTGTTGTCCGACGATCGAGGTGAGACCTGGCGCCAGGTCGTGGTGCCGACCCGCTCGACGCTCACCGCGGTGAGCTTCCCGACCCCCAGCGAGGGCTTCGCGGTCGGGCACGACGCGGTCATCCTCCGCACCCGGGACAGCGGCGAGTCCTGGACGCTCCAGCACGTCGATCCGAACCTCGAGAGCCCTCTCCTGGACGTGTGGTTCGCAGATGCCGACCACGGCCTCGCGGTGGGCGCCTACGGACTGGTGCTCGAGACGCGCGACGGCGGTGAGAGCTGGACGTCGCGCATGTTGAGTGATCTCGACATGCACCACAACGCCATCGCGGCCAACGGCAGCGGACGGCTCTTCGTCGCTGGCGAGGCCGGCAGCCTGCTGCGCTCCGACGACGCGGGCGCGACCTGGCAAGAGCTCGAGATCCCACAGCCCGCTTCGCTCTTCGGCGCCATCGGCGTGGGCGAGCACGGCGTGCTCGTGTTCGGGCTGCGAGGGCGCGTCCTCTACTCACAGGATGCCGGTGAGAGCTGGCAGGCGGTGGAGACCGGCACCGAGGCGTCGATCATGGGCGGCGCGATCACCGAGCGCGGAGACGTCGTGCTCGGTGGCGTCACCGGCGTGGTGCTGAGCGGGAACATCGGCGACCCGGGTCTCGCACTGAGCGAGCGCCCCGACCGCAAGGCGGTCTCGACCGCCGCTGCACTGCCCGGTGAGGGCGCGCTGTTGCTCGGCGCGTTCGGCGTCGAGGCGCCGACCGAGTGGCTCTCGGGCTCGGCGCGCGTTCCAGGGGAGTCGGGGGCGCAGTGAGTCGATTCGCAGCCACGCTCGAGAGCTTCATCTTCGATCGCCGGGCGGTCGTGCTCGTGGTCTTCGCGCTGCTCACCGGCTTCATGGGCTATTCGGCGTCGAAGCTTCACCCCGATGCCGGGTTCGAGAAGTCGATCCCGCTCGCCCACCCGTACATGAAGACGTTCGTCGAGCACCAGGCGGAGTTCGGGGGCGCGAATCGCATCATCGTCGCCCTGAGCGTCGAAGAGGGGGACATCTTCACCCCCGAGTTCTTCCAGACGCTCAAGGACGTGACCAACGCCATCTACTACATCCCGGGCGTCGACCGCAGCCAGGTCACGTCGCTCGTCACGCCCAACGTGCGCTTCGTCGAGATCGTCGCGGACGGCTTCGCCGGCGGGAACGTGGTGCCCGCGAACTTCGTGCCGACCCGCGAGATGCTCGACCAGGTCCGCCGGAACGTGCTCAAGACCAACGAGGTCGGGCGGCTCGTCGCCAACGACTTCACGGCGGCGATGGTGCGGGCCCAGCTGCTCGAGATCGACCCCGACACGGGGGAGCGCCTCGACTACCTCGAGGTGGCACAGCAGCTCGAGGATCGCGTCCGGGGCGAGTTCGAGACGGACGAGATCAAGGTCCACATCATCGGCTTCGCAAAGCTGATCGGCGACGTCGCGGATGGCGCCTTCGGCGTGGTGCTCTTCTTCGGCTTCACGTTCCTGATCACCGGCCTGCTGGTGTACGGCTACTCGCGGAGCTTCGTACTGAGCGCGCTGCCGCTCTTGTGCTCGCTCGCGGCGGTCATCTGGCAGCTCGGCCTGCTGACGCTCCTGGGCTACGGGCTCGACCCGATGTCGATCCTGGTGCCCTTCCTGGTCTTCGCGATCGGCGTCTCGCACGGCGTCCAGATGATCAACGCTGCGCGCAGGCGGATGCACGACGGCGCCTCGCCGCTCGATGCCGCGCGCGGCAGCTTCCGCCAGCTGCTCGTCCCCTGCAGCGTCGCGCTCGCGAGCGACACGGTCGGCTTCCTGACGATCCTGCTCATCGACATCGCGATGATCCGCGAGCTCGCGATCACCGCCAGCCTCGGCGTCGCCGTCATCATCCTCACGAACCTGATCCTGTTGCCCGTGCTGCTGAGCTACGTGCCGCAGCAGGCGGCCCGGCCCGGCGTCACCGAGGAGCAGAGCCGCCTCTGGACCGTCGCCGGCCGCTTCGCGCAGCTGCCCGTCGCGCGAGTGACGGCGCTCGTCGCGATCGTGCTCTTCGCCGTCGGCGGATGGAAGGCCCAGCAGCTCACGATCGGCGACATGGACGCCGGCTCGCCCGAGCTGCGGCCGGACTCGCGGTACAACCTCGACGCGAAGCTCATCACAGAGCGCTTCTCGATCGGCGTGGACGTGCTCTCGGTCATCATCGAGACCATTCCCGACGGCTGCACGAGCTACGAGGTCATGCGGCTGATCGATCAGTTCGAGTGGCACGTGCGCAACGTCGCCGGCGTGCAGTCGGCGGTCGCGCTCAGCACCGTCGCCAAGATCGTCAACGCCGGCTGGAACGAAGGCGCGATCAAGTGGCGCGTGATGCCCCGCAACCACCACGTGCTGGCCCAGAGCGTCTCGGGCGTCGAGACCGCCACGGGGCTGCTGAACGACGACTGCAGCGTGATGCCCGTGCTGATCTTCACCGAGGATCACCGGGCCGAGACGCTCCAGCGCGTCGTGGACGCCATCAAGGCGTTCTCGGGCGAGCACGGTGACGACATCGCGCGGTTCCGGCTCGCCAGCGGCAACGCGGGCGTGATGGCAGCCACCAACGAGGCGGTGACCGCCGCCCAGATCCCCACGCTGCTCTACGTGTACGCCGCGATCATCGCGCTGTGCCTGATCACGTTCCGCTCGCTTCGAGGGACGCTGCTCATCGTCATCCCCCTCGCCCTCGTCTCCACCCTCGCCTACGCGCTGATGGCCGTGCTCGGCATCGGGCTCAAGGTCTCGACGCTCCCGGTCGTGGCGCTCGGCGTGGGTGTCGGCGTCGACTACGGCATCTACATCTATGCGCGACTGCGCGAGCACATGCGCGCGGGGCTCGGCGTCGAGGAGGCCTACCTGAAGGCGCTCGGCGAGACGGGCTCGGCGGTGATCTTCACCGGCTTGACGCTCGCGATCGGCGTCAGCACGTGGATCTTCTCGGCGCTCAAGTTCCAGGCCGACATGGGCATCCTGCTCACGTTCATGTTCCTGATGAACATGCTGGGCGCGGTGACACTGCTCCCCGCGCTGGCGGCGCTCGCCGAGAGCGTGTGGCCCCAGAAGGCCAGCGCACCCCAGGACTGACGCCCTGGGCGCGCCATCTCGACCGGGCGGGCGTTCGGACGCTCGCCAGACGGCCCGCGGCTGCGGCTACTTCTCGTTCGCCGCGTCGAGGCTCTGCTGAAGCCGCTCGACCGACTCGACGAACTCGTCGATGAACCGGTAGATCACGTCCGCCGAGCTCATCTCCTCGGTCATGCGGCCGACGACCTGGCCCACGGGCATGCCGACGAGATCGCGCGCC
>CAYYSY010000097.1:0-11131 GCA_964474355.1 uncultured Spirochaetaceae bacterium
AAGGGCTCGGGCCGGCTGGGGGGCGGCCTCGCCTTCGACTTCGGCCCCCCCGGCCCCCCCGCGCCCGCCGAGCTCGTGGCGGTGCACGAAGGCGGCATCGTCGAGCTCGCCTTCGACGAAGGCGTCGATCCGTTCGCTCACGGTGAGGCCCCCCTGCCGCCCTACATCCGCCGCTCGGGCGATGCCGCCGAGGCATCGATGCGCGCCACGGATCTCGAGCGCTACCAGACGGTCTACGCGCGCGAGCCCGGCGCGGTGGCGGCGCCGACCGCCGGTCTGCACCTGACCGACGACCTGCTGGCGCGACTGCAGGCGCGCGGCGTCGGCTGCGAGGAGGTCGTGCTCCACGTCGGCATCGGCACGTTCCGGCCGCTCAGGCCCGAAGACCTCGAGGCCGGGCGCCTGCACGCCGAGCGCTACGCCCTGCCCGAGAAGACCGCCGACGCGATCGCACGCACGCGTGCGGGCGGAGGGCGCGTCGTCGCGGTCGGCACGACCACGACCCGGGTGCTCGAGCACTGCGCCGACGGCGCGGGCGGCGTCCGGCCCGGTGCCGGGGAGACGGATCTCTTCCTGCAGCCGGGCTCCCCGATTCGCGTCGTCGACGGGCTGCTCACGAACTTCCACCTGCCGGGATCGTCGCTGCTGATGCTCGTCGCAGCCTTCATCGGACTCGAGCCGATGCGGGCCGCCTATCGGCGCGCGGTGGCCGAGCGCTACCGGTTCTTCTCGTACGGGGACGCCATGCTGATCCTGCCCGGACTGGCTCGCCGGGGGGCGCAGCCGTGAGCGAGGCGCCCGCCCTGCTCGAGATCACGGCCCGCGAGGGCGCCGCCCGCGCCGGCCGGCTGCGGCTGCGAAGCGGCGTCGTCGACACGCCGAACTTCATGCCGGTGGCGACGTTTGGCGCCGTGCGCGGGCTCTCAGCGGAGGATCTCCGCGGCCTCGGCGCACAGATCCTGCTCTCGAACACGTATCACCTGCACGAGCGCCCCGGCGAGGACGTGGTCGCAGGCCTCGGCGGACTGCACGGGTTCACGGGCTGGGACGGGCCCTGGCTGACCGACAGCGGGGGGTTCCAGATCACCTCGCTGGCCGACCGCATGAAGATCGACGAAGGGGGGGTGACCTTCACGTCGCCCCTCGACGGCGCCCGGCGAACGCTCACGCCCGAGGGCGCGATCGAGATCCAGGAGCAGCTCGGCGCGGACATCGCGATGCTGCTCGACGAGTGCCTCCCGCCGCTCGAAGAGGGTGTCGACGCGGCGACCCAGCGCCGGCGCATGGCCGAGGCGATGCAGCGCACTCTGCGCTGGGCCGAGCGCGCCGGGGCGGCGCGCAAGCGCCCCGACCAGGCCGTCTTCGCCATCGTGCAGGGGGGCGTCGACGTCGAGCTTCGCCGCGAGAGCGCACGGGCGAGCGCCGAGCTCGGCTTCGACGGCCACGCTCACGGGGGGCTCGGGCTGGGCGAGTCGCGCGAGGCACGCACCGAGATGGTCGAGGCCGCGCACGCCGAGCTGCCCGAGGCTTCGCCCCGCTACCTCATGGGTCTCGGGCGACCGGTGGATCTGCTCGACGGCATCGCGGCGGGCGTCGACCTGTTCGACTGCGTGGTGCCGACCCGCAATGGGCGCCACGGTGTGCTCTTCACGAGCGGCGGGGTGCTGCCGCTCAAGGGCGCCCGCTACGCCCGCGAGGACGCCCCGATCGACGCCGCATGCGATTGTCCGGCCTGCCGCCACCACTCCAGGGGCTACCTCCGGCACCTGCTGAAGACCGGAGAAAGCCTTGGAAGACGGCTATGTGCGGCCCATAACCTACGGCACTACCTGAGCTTGATGGAGCGCGCGCGTGAAGCCATCGCCGCCGGCGGCTTCGCCGCCCTGCGCCGCGAGGTCGAGGCCGTCTCCGAGCACCGACTCTCCTGACACGCCCGCTGCGACCGCACGGCTTCGTGCCGAGAGCACGCTTGCCGCTCGAGTGCGCCCTCAAGGCGGACTTCTGCCGGACCGATGCGTCTGGGCGAAGTGGAGCGGTCATTCGATGCAGCAGCCCCAGGAACGTGATCTACGAGCGGCGCTCGCGCGGTTCTCGCTGACCTCCGGTGTCGTGAGTGGCGCAGGCGCCTTCCTGTGCGGCCTCGTCGCGTATGGCCTTCTCGAGGCCACGGGCGAGGCGTGGATGGGTCTCGTCTGGCTGGCCGCCTCGGCATCCGCCCTGGGCGCCTGGAGCCATCGTCAGACGGCGCGGAGCAGCGCGCGGGCCAAGGCGATGAGCGCCGTCGTGGACGGCCTCCAGAACGGCGAAGGGTTCCATGCGCTCGACATCGACGCGCTGCAGGAGATGGGCGAGTCGGGAGGCGCGCTCGCCGCCCTCTACGCCGAGCTCGAAGGGCTCTCGACCCGCGTGATGGGGACGATCGAACGCGTGTCGGCGCTTCCCGAGCGGCTCGACCAGGCCATCGGCGGGATCGCCGAGAGCGCGGATGCCCAGGAGGAGGCCGTCGAAGAGGCCGCCTCGCTGATGGCGAACATCAAGAGCTCGATGAAGAACATCACCGACCGTGTCACGCAGCTCGAGCGCTCGGCCGAGGAGTCTGCGTCGTCGATCCTCGAGATGGGCAGCTCGGTGGACGAGGTCGCGCGCAACGCCGCCTCCCTGCACGAGAGCGTCGAAGCGAGCACGTCGTCGGTGCACGAGATGGGTGCGTCCATCCGCCAGGTCGCGGAGAGCGCCAGCGAGGTCGAGCGCATCGCCGAGGAGACGGCGGGCTCGGTGGTCGAGATGGACCGCGTGGTGCAGGAGATCACCGGCAACGCCCGCGAGGCCGCCGAGCTGACCCAGAAGGTGAGCGAGGGCGCCGAGCGCGGCGGCGACGCCGTCGGCGAGACGATCGAGGATATCAAGGCGATCCACGGCCGCACCGAGGATGCGCGCGCTGGGCTCGCCACCCTGGTGAACCGCATCGACGAGATCGCCGGCATCCTCGGCGTGATCCGCGAGATCAACGACGAGACCAACCTGCTCTCGCTGAACGCGGCCATCATCGCCGCCCAGGCCGGTGAGCAGGGCAAGGCGTTCCTCGTGGTCGCGAATCACGTGAAGACGCTCGCGCGGCGCACCGCGGCCAGCACCCATGACATCGAGAAGCTGATCTTCGACGTCCAGAAGGAGTCGGTGGCGGCGGTCGAAGCGATGAACGCCGGCGTCGATGCCATCGAGACCGGAGTCGCGCGATCGTCGATCGCCGGCGACGCGCTGCAGATGATCCGCGAGTCGTCTCGCGAGGCGAGCAGCCGCGTCGAGGGCATCGCCCGATCGACGGGCGAGCAGGCCCGGGCCTCGAAGCTCGTCGCCGAGGCCGCGCAGGAGACCTCGACCCAGGTGCGGCAGATCTCGATCGCGATGTCCGAGCAGTCGCGCGTGAGCGAGCAGATGCTGTCGTCGAGCGAGCAGGCGCTCGAGGTGTGCCGCCACGTACACCGCAGCACCGACGAGCAGCGCGAGACCGGCCGCTACATCACGGACGCGATCTCGAACATCACCGAGATGATCCGGGTGATCCGCGAGCACACCGGCAGCCACTCGAACGCGAGCGACGCTGTGCGCGACTCGGTCATGAGCCTGCTCCAGAACGCTCAGCGCAGCGCCGAGCGGGTGCCCGAGATCGGCGGGATGCTCGCCGAGCTGCGCGACGGCGCCGCGGAGATCATCGAAGATCTGTCGCGCTTCGGCGGCGGGGCGAACGGGTTCGCCCCGGCCGAGGAAGAGCCCGAGGCCGTACGGGCCGTCGACTAGGTCCGGGGCCCAGGGCTAGGCGGTCTCGCGCGGCGCGATCGCGCCCGTCCCTTCGAACGCCACCATCAGCCCCGCCCAGTCGGCCAGCTGGTCGCCCAGCTGAGCCGCCTCGATTCGCATGTACGGCGCCTGGTGCGGCCATACGGCTTCGCGCACGAGCGCCCGCACCGGATCGAGCACGAGCGCGTCGCCGGCCGCCATGACGATCGTCCCGAGCGCGACGACCTCGGGCGCCAGGGCGTAGGCGAGCCAAGCGATCGCGTGGGCGAGGTGTGCGTTGAACGCGTCGACCTCTTCGAGGGCGTATGCGTCGCCCTCCCGCGCGGCTTGCAGCAGATGCCGGGTCGTGATGTGGGCGCGGTCGCCTCCGGCCAGGGCGACGACCGAGCTGTCGTGGGGCGCCTCGGCGCGCAGCCTCGCGGTCCAGGCCGCGCCGCCCACGTAGGCCTCGAGACAGCCCCGCTGGCCACACGCGCAGAGCGCCCCGCCCGGCACCAGCGGTACGTGGCCGAGCTCGCCTGCGCTGCCCAGGCGGCCCCTGTGGAGGCGTCCGTCGAGGATCAGCCCGCCACCGACGCCCGTGGACATCGTCAGGTACACGAAGTCGCGTGTGCCCTGCCCCGCACCCATGTGCCACTCGGCGAGTGCTGCGGCATTGGCGTCGTTCTCGAGGTGCACGGTGCTGCCGAAGGCTTCGGCGAACCAGTCGCGGATCGGCACGGCGTCCCAGCCGTGCAGGTTCGGCGGGCGCACCACGAGGCCGCGGGTTGCGTCGAGTGGACCGGGCGCCGAGACGCCGATGTCGCTCAGGTCGGCGCGCGTGAGCCCCGTGTCGGCGAGCAGATCATCGACGAAGCCGACCATGGCCTCGAAGTCGCGGCGGGCGTCGCCGGTGTCGGGGCTCGGATGGCGCCGGTCTGCCTCGAGCCGGTCGGGCGCCTCAGCGAGAGCGAGCGCGACCTTCGTGCCGCCGATGTCGATCCCCAGCCGCATGGCGCCCCCGTCCGCTCTCGGATCTCCTGGGGTGCCTCGTGCCCCGGGTGGGCCCGAAAACCCGCCCGGATCCGATGGGTTCGGTGACCTGGGTCGCGAAGGCCCCAGGCGCGCCGCACGATATCACACGCACGGTTCAGTCCTCGCCGGTTCCTGCCGATGAAAAGGGTCGTGAAGACTGCCGTCTTCGCCCAGAGATGCCGACCCGCGCCACGCGGGCCGCACGAGGAGGGAACGATGCGAACCTTTTGGCTGCGCCGTGCTCTGGTGGTGGTCGCCACCTTCGCCCTGCTGAACAGCTTCGGATGCGCCTTCGGCGAGTTCCGGCCCGACGATCCGTTCAAGCGCCAGTACAGCCTCGAGCGGGCCCAGAAGCGCTACTCCGATCTCGTGCGCTGGTCGAAGTTCGAGGAGGCCGCCCAGTTCGTGGCCGTCGACGAGCGCGCCGAGTTCCGCTCGGGCATGCCGGACTTCGATGAGATCCGCTTCACCGACCACGAGACCGCACCGTGGAAGCTCGACGAGGAGATGCGGAACGTCGTCATCGAGGTGACCTACACCGGCTACTCGATGCGCACGCCCATCGAGCTCGAGGTGCACGAGACGCAGACGTGGACGCGCGAAGGCAAGGGCAACGGCTGGACCGTGGTCTCCGAGTTCGCCGACCTGGACCGGCTCGCCAGCCAGTGAGCTGGCCGGGCCCCCTGGCCCAGGAACCCACTCATGCGTGACGCCAAGACGATCCTCGAGGGTCAACCGCCGGGGCGCCTCGCCGCGACGGCTCGGTTCGGTGACTGCCGTGCGTGACGCCAAGACGATCCTCGTCGTCGACGACGTGCCGATGTTCCGGGAGCTCGCTTCGGTATTCCTGGCCCGGACCGCACTCGTGCGCACGGCATCGTCGGGGAGTGAGGCGCTCGAGATCCTGCGTGACGAGCCCGTCGATCTCGTGGTCGCCGATCTCCACATGCCCGGCCTCGACGGCGCCGAGCTCTGCCAGACGATCAAGCTCGACGCCGAACTCGGCGAGACGCCCGTCGTGTTGCTGCTGCGCGGGAACGCCCCCGAAGACCGTCTGCGCGCCGTGCGCGCGGGTGCGGACGACATGCTCGGCAAGCCGCTCTGCCGCGAGCAGCTGATCGGGACGACCCGGCACTTCCTCGAGTCGGGGCTCACTCGCGGTCTGCCGCGGATCGACGTGCAGACGCCTGTCCGGCTGCGCACGACGCTCGTCCAGTCGTGGGGGACGGCGCGCAACATCTCGCGCGGTGGGATGCTCGTGGACACCGACTGCGAGTTCCTGCCCAAGACGGAGCTCGAGCTGGACTTCATGCTGCCCCCGTCGCGGCAGTCGATGAAGCCGCTGGCCCAGGTCGTCTGGAGCCGCGAGTCGGACGACCTGCGCGTGACTTCGCACGGTCTGCGCTTCCTGCAGGTCGATGCGGAAACCATGCGCGAGCTCGACGACTTCATCGTGCACTACGCGCCCTCCTCCTCCGGGAGCGCGGGCGCGAGATTGGAGGACAGGGCATGAGCCGCATCCAGATCCGAGGACATCACCGCTTCCACGTGCCGCCCGCGCTCGCCGCGGTGCTGGTCCTGTGCGCCTTCGGTGCGCTGCTCGCGCCCCAGGCGCTGGGGCAGGAGGAGGCGGATCGCGACTACTGGGTGAAGCGCTACGAGACGCTGAGCACCGAGGTGGCCGATCTGCGCGCTCGCGTCGACATGCTCGAGTCGCAGTACAGCAGGTCGAAGCGCCGCAACTATCCGCGTGGTCAACAGCTCGAGGATCTGCGAATCGCGCTGGACGAGGCGCGCAAGGAGCTGGCTGCAAAGGAAGAGGAGTGGGAGAACTTCCCCGACGAGGCTCGGCGCGCAGGCGCGCTGCCGGGCTGGTTCAGGGATTGATCTCGCGGTCCAGGCCGCGCCGCCCCAGAAGTGAGGTCGGTGCGTGAGGCCCGACGCGCGGGCGCGCTCCCGGGCTGATGCCCGGGACCGATCTCTCGACTCACGAATCCGTCGATCGATCCGGCCGATTGCTCGGCGCGCGCCCACTGGAGGCTCTGATCGGCTCTCCGTCGCCGCGACCGGTCGGGTCCCGGCTCGGGAGACATGACCCTGCGAACCCCGTCGATGACCGTTGCACCGGCCACCGACGAGGCCCGCAAGGAATCCCAGACGTGCTCCTCACCTGGACTAGCGGAGCACATCCTTCTCGGCCTGACCGGTGGCGGTCGTGCCCGCCCAGCTTCGCTGGTTGGGCTGTCCCTTGGTCACGGCAACGATCTTTCCGTCCTGCTTCACGACCCTGATCGTACGGGTTGCGAGGCTGTTCTCAGGACGGACGCGGATCGTCTCCGTGACGATGGGTCCACCTTCGGCTTCGGAAGCGGCGTTCAGCGGGAGCTGAAGTCGCATGCCCCCTCCGTAGCGCCCACCGCCGAGGCTGATGGCACGTCCATCGAATCCGGTTTCCTGGATTCGCTGGGCGTCGGCCGGTTGGCCCGCAAGCGAGCCTTGGAGCGAGTCGTTCCGCTCCGGTTGGGAGATGTTGGTTGCGCCCGTGGGCGTATACCGCGGGTAGCTTTCCAGCGACCCCATCTCCCGAGTCTTGGCCGACAGCCGATACTTCGCAGGAATGCGCTTGCGTTCGTCGGTGAACGAGATCGTCCCGTCATCGGTCTCCCAGGTGAAGACCGTACCGGCGAAGCTCGGGCTCGAGAGCCCGAAGCAAAGCAACGCACCCAGCACGAAATTCGACCAGCGGCCTTGCCTGCCGAACAACAGCATGTCGTGCCTCCTCTGCACCCATGTGGCGCAGAAGGCCCGGAAAGCTCATGGTGCCGGTGGGCTGCACGTGCAGCTCGCGAGCCAGGTGTCGGCGCGGCAATCGAATTCGCAGAAAGTCGCCCCTCGCAAATTCCTTCACACCGGCCGTTCGGTGAGCGACCGAGCGCCGATCGATCGGCTGCCGGCCATCCCCGTTAGACTCGCGCGCATGCCGCACCAGCCGCCCGCTCGTCCCATGCGCTGCCCGTCCTCCTTGCGCAGCCAGTATGCACTGCGGGCGCTCACTGTTGTGATCCTTCTCGTGTCTGGTGCGAGTGGCTGCGGATCCTCGGAGCGCGAGGCCCCGAGCGCGGACGCGCCGGAGGTGGCCGAAGCGGAGCTTCGTCTGAGTGAGGGGCGGCATTACAGGGTCGGGCTGAAGCCGCGGCACGAGCCGGTGCCGGTCGGTCCCGCTCACGAGTGGGTGCTCCGCGTCGTGCGCGGCGACGGCGGCACGTTCTCCCCGAAGCGGATCTCGATCGAGGGCGGCCTGCCCGCGGTCGGCGATGGCCTCGAGAGAGCGCCCCGGATCACGCCCTCCCTTCGCCCGGGCGAGTTCATCGTCGAGGGGGTGCGATTCCACGCCCCGGGAGACTGGGTGCTGCGCGTCGAGCTCGACGGCGAGCGGGGCGAGGACGTGGCGCACTTCAGGGTGCACGTAGGCCCCTGAGGCGCCCTTCCGTGAGTCGAACGACACAGGACTGCATCACCTGCGATCGCCGCTCAGGCACTCCTACAGGGGCCGCTGGTGCGGCCTCACGCGCCGGGACCCTTGCCGCTTCGGCTACCGTCTGCGGCGTCCCCGCCCGAGCCACGGAGACCGCCCACGAATGGAAGTCCTGAACGCCCTGTCGGTCGACCTCGAGGAGTACTTCCAGGTCTCGAACTTCGACGGCGTGATCCCGCGCGACCGCTGGGACGGGCTGCCGTCGCGGGTCGGCGACGCGACCGCTCGCCTGCTCGACCTCTTCGATCGCACGCAGAGCCGCGCCACGTTCTTCGTACTGGGCTGGGTCGCCGAGCGGCACCCCGAGCTCGTGCGCGAGATCGCCGATCGGGGTCACGAGATCGCCTGCCACGGCTACGGGCACCAGCTGGTCTACGAGATCGGCCCCGAGCGATTCCGCGAAGACCTGATTCGCGCGCGCCGCGCGATCGAGGACGCCGTGGGCGAGCCCGTACGGGGCTACCGGGCGCCGAGCTACTCCGTCACGCATCGCTCGCTGTGGGCGCTCGAGATCCTCGCCGAGCTCGGCTTCGAGTACGACTCGTCGATCTTCCCGATCCGGCATCACCGCTACGGCATCCCCGAGTTCGAGCGCGAGCCGGTGCGGCTGCGGCTCGGCAGCGGGGCGCGCATCACCGAGTTTCCGCTCTCGACCCTGCGCCTCTTCGGCGGGAACTTTCCGATCGCCGGCGGTGCGTACCTGCGCTTCCTGCCCTCGGCGCTCTTCCGGCTCGGGTTCGGCCGGCTCGTGGCCGCCGGGCAGCCCACCGTGCTCTATCTGCATCCCTGGGAGATCGACGCCGGCCAGCCGGTGCAGGACGTCGGCTGGAAGACCCGCGTGAACCACTACTACAACCTCGGGCGCATGGAGTCGAAGCTCGCCGGCTTGATCGGGCGGCACGCCTTCACCAGCCTGGCCGAGGTGCTCGCCGCGCTCGATCACGCGGGTCGCATCGACGAGCGGCGGCTGGACGAGCTGGTGAGCGCCGGCGCGCTCGAGGCGGCCTCGGACCGCTCCGCCGCCTGAGTGGGGCCCTTGTCCGACGAGCAGCCGAGCCGATGGCTGCGCTGGAGCTCGTGGCTTCTCGCGGTGTATCTGGTGCTGTTCGTGGCGGGGGCGCTCGCTCCCGGCGTGCCGGTCGTCGGTGAGGCGGGCGAGCGCTTCCCGATCTTCACGGACAGCTGGCTCGCGGACGTTGCCCGCAACGTGGTGCTCTTCGTGCCCTTCGGCCTGGTGCTCGGCTTGCGCGCGCAGCCGCTCGCACGGGTGGCTTTGCTCGCGTTCCTGCTCTCCGCCGGGATCGAGCTGGCCCAGCTCGTGATCCCCGGGCGATTCCCGTCGCCGCTCGATCTCGTGAGCAACACCACGGGCGCTGCGCTGGGCGTCGGGCTGCCGCGCGCGATCCTCGCTTTGCGCGCGCTCGAGCGGCGTCGACCTGGGTGCCTCGCGGTCGGCCTGGCCGCGGCTTCGATCGGCGTGCTCGGTGCCTCGAGCGTGCTCCTCCAGCCGAGCTTCCCCGACTCGACCTGGTTCGGCGGCTGGACCCCGGAGCTGCCGAACCTCGAGGTCTACTCGGGCCGCGTGCTCGAAGCACGCGTCGGGGACACGGAGATCGTGGAGTGGGGCCCGGCGCCCGACACGCCGGCGCTGCGCCGGGCGATGCTCGACGCCGAGCCGGTCTTCGTGCGGGCCGAGGCGGGGGCACGCCCAGTGCGCCTCTCGCCGCTCGTGACGATCGCGGACGAGGTGCCGCGGACGATCATGCTCCTGGCCATCGAGGGCGACGATCTCGTGTACCTGCACCGCACGTTCGCGAACGCCATCGCGCTGCACTCGCCCCGGCGCGAGATCGTGGGCGGGCTCGCCCAAGTCGCGCCGGGCGCGCCCTTCGAGGTGCGGGTCGAGCGCACCCGCCGCTCGACGGCGATCACGATCGATGACGGAGCGGCACGTCTGGTCGACCCCGGTCCGGGTCGGACCTGGGCGCTGTGGCTGCCGATGCGGCTGGTGCCGTCGCCTCTCAGAGCCGGCCTGGACGCGCTCTGGACGCTGCTGCTCGTCGCCCCCTGTGCCCTGCTCGCCGGTCGCTCGCGGGTGGCCTGGGGCGCCGTGGGGACGCTCTGCGTGGTCGCTGGAACGATCCATCTCGTCGGTCCGCTCGGTCGGCCGGGGGGCGTCGAATGCGTCGCCGCGGGCCTCGCTCTGGCTGCCGGGGTGGTGGCCTCGGCGACCGGCAACACCGACGCAGCGTGATGTCGAACGCGGCGCGACACCAGAAGGCGCCGCGACGGCACTCACCACGAACATCCGGCCGAGCCGCCTCGTCGAGTGCGCCTCGGTGTTGCATTACCCTTCGCCGCGATTCTCACGGGGGTGGGAAGGCGGCCTCCGCTGGCGCGACTCGGCCGGCGGGACGTGCCTCGGTCGTGATGGACGACCGGGCGCTCTTCGACCCCGATGCGGGTAGCGCCGCCAGAGAGCGAGGACAGGGAACCCGATGGACGCAGGGACGCTCCTCCGTCGCGGCCGGGGCTGGGCCGCAGAGCGGCTCGGTCTCTGCGAGCGAGCGCGCCGTCGTCTCGACGGGCGCCGCGCTGCCCTGCTCTACTACCACCGGGTCATCCCCGAGTCCGTCGCCCTGGCCGACTGCGTGGAGCCGGGCATGTACGTGACGCCGGAGAGCTTCGCGGCCCAGCTCGACTGGCTGATGGAGCTCTTCACGGTGCTTCCACTCCGCGAGATCACCGAGCGCCTCGCCTCGGGCGAGCCCCTGCCGGAGCGCG
>CAYYSY010000098.1:0-11694 GCA_964474355.1 uncultured Spirochaetaceae bacterium
CGCAAGCCCGACCCGCGCATCTACGAGCTCGTCTGCGAGCGGCTCGACGTCACGCCCGACGTGTCCGCATTTCTCGACGACATCGGCGGCAACCTGAAGCCCGCCCGCGCCATGGGCATGCGGACGATCAAGGTCTCCGAACCGGTCGAGGCCCTGCGCGAGCTCGAGCTGATCGTGGGGATGTCGCTCGTCGGCGACTGAGGTGAGTGGCGCCGTGCGACCTACTCCGGGTACTCGACCCGGACCTTCGGCGTCTTGGGCACGCCCTGGCAGGTGAGCACCCAGCCCTGGGCGATCTGGTTGGCGTCGACGCCGCCGTCGTTGTGCAGCATCTCGACGTCGCCCTCCTTCACCATCGCCATGCAGCAGCCGCAGTACCCGTCCTCGCACGCGAACGGAGGCTCGAGGCCCAGGCGCCGCGCGCCGTGCAGGATCGTCTCGCCCTCTTGCAGCGCGACCTCGTGCTCACTGCCGTCGAGCTTGACGCTCACGACCGGGCCGCCACCGGTGACGGGCATGCCGACCTCGACCTCGGCCTCGGGCTCGAACTCGTCGGGCGACTCGAAGCGCTCGATGTGGAACTGGTCGTGCGCGACGCCCATGTGCTCGAGCGTCGACTCGACGATGTCCATGAAGGGGCCGGGGCCGCAGACGTAGAAGTCGGCGCCGGTCTGGACGCCGACCTGCGCGCGCACGAAGTCGGCGTCGGCGAAGCCGTCGCGATCGTCGAGGCGGTGCACGATCTCGAACCGGTCGCTGTGCTTCGCCTGAAGCGCGTCGAGCTCGGCCTTGAAGATGATCGAGCGCTCGTCGCGGTTGGCGTAGACGAGCTTCACGGGGCGGCCCGTCGTCGCGAGTGCGGTCTTCACGATCGAGATGACGGGCGTGATGCCGCTGCCGCCGGCGAAGAGCACGACCGGCGTGGTGCGATCGTGCAGCACGAACACGCCTGCGGGCTTCATGACCTCGAGGGTCGTTCCGGCCGAGACGTGGTCGTTGAACCAGTTCGAGGCGCGGCCGTCGACGACGCGCTTGATCGTGACCTTGTGCCGGGTCTCGGTGACCGGCGAGCTCGCCAGCGAGTAGCAGCGCACGAGGCGCTTGCCGTCGACCTCGACGCGGAACGTCAGGAACTGCCCGGCCTGGTAGGCGAAGGTCTCGGAGAGGGCCGCGGGGATGTCGAACACGACCGAGCGGCTGTCGTGCGTCTCGTCGATCACCTCGGCGACGACGAGGTCGTAGTAGGGGCCGTGGGGCTCGACGCCCGTTTCCGCGCTGGCGGTCATGCTTCGCTGCTCCGTCTGTGCCCGCGGCCTGCGCGGACGACGCTGTCGAACACCCCTGCTGCGTCCCGCGCCGGATCCTCGGCTGCCCGCGTCGACTGCGCGCGGCTCGGACCGGCTGGGCGTGCGCTCGAGGAGCCCCTTGCGGGGGAGCCCGGTCTGGGGAGCCCAGATGGGCGGCGCCACGGCCGTCCCCGGCCTCGGCGCGGCGGGAGACTACCACCGAATGCCGGCCCCCGAAAACGCGCAGGGGGCAATGCGTGGCGGCGGCAATGGCGCGTTCACACCCCCGATTCGGGCGCTCTCCTCACGTGTGAGGGCATCACTGCGGGCTCGACGTCCCGCCGGGCGAGGCAGGCGTGCTCGCTCCGTCGGACGGGCTCTCCTCGTCGAGCTCGACCTCGAGCCGACGCCCCTTCGGCGTCTCCGGCCGAAGCTCCACCACGAGGACGTCGGGCTCGAGCCGCGGCGGGCCGTCGGGCTGCTCGACGCTGCGCAGGATCACCTGCTGCGCCCGGTGCCCGTCCTTCTTGATCATCACGACGTGCCCGCGATCGCTCTCGAGGTCGAGCTGCTCGGGGAGCGGCTCGGCCAAGCGCTCCCCGTCGACGTAAACCTCCACCGGCGCAGGCCCCACCTCGATCGGGACGTACTGCATCGGCGCACAGCCCGCCGCGGCGACGACGACGCACGCTGCGAGCAGCCCCACTCGCACTGAGTCGAACATCCTCTCCCCCCTCGGCCGGCACGGGCCTGGCACGGCGCGTACGAAGCGAGTCTAGCCACGTGCTGCAATCGCCGTTGATGGCGCCGCAAAAGCGATGCCCGTCGTGGCCGCATGGTTCCCCCACCGATAGACTCCGCGCCCTCCACGGCCGAGCCCGGGTCGTGGACCCGAGGACACTCCCCGATGACCGCCCAAGCGAAGCCCGACGTCCGCCCCGCCCGTCCCTGGTTCTCCTCCGGCCCCTGCGCGAAGCGCCCGGGCTGGTCGCTGGCCGCGCTCGAAGGCGCGCTGGTCGGACGCAGCCACCGCGCGAAGCCCGCAAAGGCGCGCATCCAGGAGGTGATCGACCGCTCGCGCGCCCTGCTAGGCCTGCCCGATGACTGGCGGCTCGGGATCGTGCCCGCATCGGACACCGGCGCCGTCGAGATGGCGATGTGGTCGATGCTCGGTCCGCGGCCCGTCGACATGCTCGCGTGGGAGAGCTTCGGCAGCGGCTGGGTGAGCGACGTGGCGAAGCAGCTCGGCATCGAGCACCGCGCGTTGACCGCCGACTACGGCGCCCTGCCCGACCTCGCGCAGGTCGACTTCGATCACGACGTCGTCTTCACGTGGAACGGCACGACCTCGGGCGTGCGCGTGCCGAACGGCGACTGGATCGCCGCGGACCGCGCCGGACTCACGATCTGCGACGCCACCTCGGCAGCCTTCGCCATGCCCCTGCCCTACGACAAGCTCGACGTGCTCACCTGGTCGTGGCAGAAGGTGCTCGGCGGCGAAGGGGCCCACGGCATGCTCGCGCTGTCGCCGCGGGCCGTCGAGCGGCTCGAGTCGTTCACGCCGGACCGCCCGCTCCCCAAGATCTTCCGCCTGACGAAGGGCGGGAAGCTGATCGAGGGCATCTTCGAGGCGGCCACGATCAACACCCCCTCGATGCTCGCCGTCGAAGACGCGGTGGACGGCCTGTGCTGGGCCGAGTCGATCGGCGGTCTCGAGGCGCTCATCGAGCGCAGCCGCGCGAACCTCGCGGTGCTCGAGGCATGGGTCGAGAAGACGCCCTGGATCGAGTTCCTCGCGCGCGAGCCCGCGACGCGATCGTCGACCTCGATCTGCCTCTCGATCGTCGATCCGTGGTTCCAGACGCTCGAGGCCGAAGGACAGGCGGCGGCGGCGAAGAAGGTCGCGTCGACGCTCGACGCCGAAGGCGTCGCCCAGGACATCAGCGCCTACCGCGACGCCCCGCCCGGCCTGCGGATCTGGGGCGGCGCGACCGTCGAGTCGAGTGACCTCGAGGCGCTCATGCCCTGGCTCGACTGGGCCTTCGAGCAGGTGCGCGACGCGGGCTGAGTCTCGGGAGCGAGACCGCGCTAGCTCTCGGATGGGTGTTCGGTGGCTTCGTCGTCGGCTTCGACCGGAGCGCCCGCGGCCTGCGTGGGCTCGGCAGCGCTGCCGCCTTCGCCTTCACCGCCGGCGTCCACCCACGTGATCTTCAGCGCGCGGAGCCGCTCGAGCTCCTCGTTCTGGGTGCTGAGGCGATCCTTCTTCGCCTCGAGCTCACCGCGCAGCGAGACGTAGGCCGTCTCCTGCGCCTGCAGGCGCTTCTTCAGGCGCGCGACCATGTGCTCGGCGTCGCTCGCGTCGCGCTTCGCCGCCTCGAGCGCCTCGCTCGCCTTCGTCACCTCGGCCCGAAGCTGCTCGGCCTCGGCGGCGGTCACGGTCTCGACGACGGGCTCCGCCGCCGCACTGGCCTCGGCCTCGGCCCGGGCCGCGCGCAGCGACGCCAGCTCGGCCTCGAGCGCGCTCGCCTGGTCGCGGGCCCGGTCCCGCGCCTGACGGGCCTCCTCGAGATCGCGATCGGTGGCACCGGTCACGCCGGAAGCCTGCTTGCCCCCGCCGCCCTCGCCGTCCTTGCGCTTTCGGAGCTTGTCGTGGCGCTTGCGAAGGTCGGCGAGCTCGTCGCTCTTGCGGCGCAGCTTCCCCGACTCGCGACCGAGCTGATCGCGCGTGGCGCGCAGCTCGCCCTCGAGCTTGTCGCTGCCCAGGCGCGCCTCGCTCACCTCGACGGCGAGCTGGCGAAGCCGCGCGAAGAGCGCGGCGGCGGCGATGCCCAAGAGTGCGGCGATGCCCCAGGCGAGTCCGGCTGATCCCATCATGGCCCCCGTGATTCCGGCCGTAGGTGTACCACGGCGCGCCGGCATCTCGCCCGCGTGGCCGCGATCACGCTGCGGCACCGATACTGCCGATTCAAGGGCGAATCGCGTAGAAGGCGTTCATCGGGTTCGGGACGTCGAGACGTTCGAAGCGGCTGAACCCCGCCTCACCGCAGAAGCGCTCGGCCTTCGCGGGGCCCCACGCCGCGCCCAGCCCCTCGCCACCGTGGGCCAGCGAGACGGTCATGCAGTGCAGCGTGCTCATCGCGTAGAGCAGCGCCCCGCCCGGATTCACGTTCTGCTCGAGCTCCGGCTCGACGTCGGGCTCGACCATGAAGAAGAGCCCGTCCTCGCGCAGCACCTCGCGGATGCGCGCGAGCACTGCCTTCGGGTCGACGAGGTCGTGGACGACGTCGAAGGCCGTCACGAGGTCGAAGCCGGGATCGTCGGGCAACGCCTCGCCCCCGGCGTGCTCGAAGCGGGCGTTGCCGAGCCCGGCCTCGGCGGCCGCGGCGCGCGCCGACTCGATGGAGCGCTTCGACACGTCGAAGCCGGTGATCTCGCTGTTCGGGTATTCCCGCGCCATGGTGAGCACCGCCGTCCCCGCACCGCATCCGACGTCGGCCACGCGGATGCCCGCATCGAGCCGCTCGGCGAGCCCGGGCACCGCCGCCAGCCAGCGCCGCGTGAGCAGCAGCCGCATGCCCGGCGAGTTGGCACGCGAGATGCCCTGCACCATGTAGTCGCCGTACGCGTCATAGGGCACGCCACCGCCCTCGGCGCACGCGGCCGCCACGCCGGGCACCGCGCGGTAGAGGCCCTGGAGGATCTGCGTCCAGCCCCCCATGAAGTACGGGCTCGACTCGTCCGCGAGCACCGCCGCGACCTCGTCGGCGAGCTCGACCGTGCCGGCAGCCGGATCCCAGATGAGCAGCTGCGCAGCGACGAGCGTCGCGGTCAGCTCCTCGAGATAGCGATGCTCGAGCCCGCTTCGCTCGGCGAGCGCCTCGATCGTCAGCGGTCCTGCGCCCTGCAGGTGACCGAGCAACCCGGTGTCGTCGACGACGCCGAGTACGGCCATCACCGCCGCGCTGCTCGTCATGTCGAAGAGCCGGCCCATCGTGGCCTTGGCGAGATCCCGATCCATGTGGCCTCCTCGGTCGTGCGTTCGCCGCGGCCGCGCACCGGCCCGGGAGGACGGAGGGTGCCCCGCATCGAGCAGCCGGTCGAGCGCAGCGCCCATGGTAGGCTCCGCCGCCCCCACCGGACGAGAGCCCGCCCCGCCACCGATTCCCGACCGCTGGACCCGAGACCGCCATGCCCACCGCCGACCGTCTGCTCACAGCCACCCGCAATCTGCGCAAGCAGACCGAGGCCCTGTCGTTCGCGGAGCCGGTCGCGTACGTCTACAACCCCCTCGTGCACGCCGCCCGGCCCTGGGCCCGCTACGTGCGCCGATTCGCGAGTGGACCGAAGCGCGTGCTCTTCCTCGGAATGAACCCCGGCCCCTACGGCATGGTGCAGACCGGCGTGCCCTTCGGCGAGGTCGCCCACGTGCGCGACTGGCTCGGCATCGAGGCGAAGGTCGACCGCCCCGCCCGCGAGCACCCGAAGCGGCCGGTCGAAGGCTTCGCCTGCACGCGCAGCGAGGTCTCCGGCGCGCGGCTCTGGGGCGCGATCGCCGCGCACTGGAAGACGCCCGAGCGCTTCTTCGCGAAGCACTTCGTCGCGAACTACTGCCCGCTCGTCTTCATGGAGGAGAGCGGGCGCAACCGCACACCCGACAAGCTGCCCAGCGCCGAGCGTGAGTCCCTCTTCGAGGCCTGCGATCGGGCGCTGTGCCGCACCGTCGACATCCTCGAGCCCGAGTGGGTCGTGGGCGTCGGTGGCTTCGCCGCCGACCGCGCGGAGCTGGTGCTCGAGGGCCGAGACGTGCGGATCGGCCGCGTCCTGCACCCGAGCCCGGCGAGCCCGATCGCCAACCGGGGCTGGGCGCCGAAGGCGCGCGAGCAGCTCGTGGCGATGGGGCTCTGCGAGGGGGGCTGACCGTCTGCCCCGACCTGCCACCTCCTGTTGGACCCGTCTCCGGCCGACGTTACTCTTGGCGCCCTTCGAGCCGGCCGGCGCGACGCACGCACCGGTCCGGTCGACACCACGAGTCGAGCAAGCGAGGAGCCCAGCACATGGAACGCATCACCCAGCCGAACCCTGCCCCGCACCACAGTGTGGGGGGCGTCGTCGCCGGGGCGATCGTCGCGATCGTGCTGCTGCTCGCCCTCGGATGCGGAGACCAGGTGAGCCAGTCGCCTGATGTCGCGTCCGGGGCCGACTCCGAAACGGCCTCCTCCGGCCAGCCGCCCGCAGAGGGCAAGGGAGAACCCATGGGCCTCGCGGCCATCGAATCCTTCATCGCAGAGCAGAACATCGACACCTCGGGATCGTCCTGGAAGACGAGCCTGCCGAAGCCGCCGAAGGCGGAGTTCGGCGCCGACGAGAAGCTCTTCTGGAACCTCGAGACCAACGTCGGTGAGATCAAGATCGAGCTGCTGCCTGCGGTGGCGCCCATGCACGTGACGAGCACGGTGTATCTCACCAAGCTCGGCTTCTACGACGACGTGGTCTTCCACCGCGTCATCGACGGATTCATGGCCCAGGGCGGTGACCCGCTCGGTCGTGGCACGGGCGGCCCCGGCTACCAGTACGACGGCGAGTTCGACCCGAACGTGCGCCACGACAAGCCGGGCCTGCTCAGCATGGCCAATGCCGGCCCCGGTACCGACGGCAGCCAGTTCTTCATCACGTTCGTCCCGACGCCCCACCTCGACGGCAAGCACACGATCTTCGGCCAGGTCGTCGGCGAGGACAGCATGAAAACCGTGCGCACCCTCGAGTCGAAAGGCTCGCGCTCGGGTCGCACGACCGAGCCGCTCCTCATCACCCGGGCGACGATCTCCGCGGAGTAGCGGGCGCCCGGCGCACGGCCATGTCGAGCCAGGATCCGAGCGAAGACGAGCGTCAGGGCGCCTTGCGGTCGAACGATGCGTTCTATCGCGCGTTCGCGGAAGGTGACTACCGCGCCATGGAGTCGCTCTGGGCCCGGGCCGAGGCCGTGCTCTGCGTGCACCCGGGCGCCGGGCCCCTGCACGGGCGCGACGCGGTCATGCAGAGCTGGCGGGAGATCCTCGCCCGACCTCCGCAGATCGAGCATCGCGACGCCCACGTCGAGATCGTGCGCGGGGTCGCCTTCGTGACCTGCCTGGAGACGGTCGCCGGCCGGCCCCTGGCCGCCACCAACGTGTTCGTCTGGGAGGGCGCGCGCTGGCGCCTGACGCACCACCAGGCGAGCGTGATCGCCCCGCCCGCGGCCGCGCGTGCGACGCGCTTCGAGACCGTCCACTAGGACCCGCCGGTCGATCAGTCCGAGTCGTCGACCAGCGCCGCGAGCAGCCCGTGCCGCGACAGCGAGAAGCGGTCGCTGCGCGTAGCAGGCGCTTCGGCCGCCGCATCGTCCACCTCATTCTCGTCACCCGAGGCCCGCGCTCTCGCACCCGGCGTGTAGAGCACCGCCTTCAACGCGGCGGTCACGGCGTCCTCGTCGGCGGCCTCGATGCGGATGCCGCGCACGAAGAGCGGCGGGTGGAACTCTTCGGCGTCACCCACACCGGCTTCGGCGGGCGGCACGTCGTGCCAACGCACCTCGAAGCGGCTCGCGAGTGCGGAGGCAATCGTGTCCGCCTTGGCGAGCGAGGCGTCGCTGGCGCGATCGACGCCCATCACGAAGAGCATCGCGCGCTCGTCCCCGGCGCTCGCCTTCGAAGCCCTCTTCGACCCGCCGCCGCCACCGAGCGCGCGACGCAGCGCCGGCAGGGCTGCGTCGAGCCGGCGCTGGAGCGCGGCAAGCAGGAGGGGCGGGCTCGGTGCGGCCGTCGACTCGAGCGCCGCCGAGTCACCGCGCCAGAGGCACGTGAACAGCCGTCCCTGGGTCGAAGCGAGGCGCCGGGGCGCCGAGCCGTCGGCGAGGTCGATCTCGAGCTCCAAGGGCGAGCCCCAGTGCGTCTCGAACCGGCTCGCATCGGCGCCGCCTCCGGCGGCGCGCGCGCTGCGCGGCGGATCGAGCACCTGCAGCCACACGCCGGGGGTGCCCTTCGACCAGTCGCCGTAGCCCGTTCGCGATGCGTGCAGCACGTCGCCCTGCTCGAAGCGGCAGGCAGACACCGCACCGCCGAATGCGGCGGGCACGGCCCACGCAAAGCCCGGTAGCCAGGGCTCGCGATCGGCGTGGACCGGGGCACCACCAGCCCTGGCGCGGGGGGACGGAGCCAACTCGGGCGCTCTCCTCGAGGTTTGCTGGTGGAAGCGGCGCAGCAGCCGGCCGGCCGCCCGGTGGAACCACAGGCCGCGACGGTACCCGAACGGAGACGCCCCGCCCCCCGCTCGGGTATGCTCCGAGCGACGCGCGCGCCCCGAGGAGGCAGCCACCCGATGTCCTCTCCGACCCGTCCCGCTGCCGGCGAGCTCGACACACTGCGCTCGCGCACGCTCGCCGAGCTCGAGCACCAGCTCGAGCTTCAGCGGATCGACCCCGGCGAGTTCGAACGGCGCACCGAGCAGGCGATGGAGGCATCGTCTGCGCTCGAGCTGCGGCCGCTGGTCGCCGACCTCCTCGAACTGGACGCGAGTGCGGGCGCCGACGCGCCCGCAGCCTACGACGAGCACGAGCCGGCGCTCCCTGACACGCCCCCCAGCGGAGCCGAGCCCGATCACGACTGGGCGATCGCGATCATGAGCGGCTCGAATCGGAGCGGTCAGTGGGAGCCCGCCGAGAACGTGACCGCACTGGCCATCATGGGCGGGGTTCGGCTCGACTTTCGCGAGGCCGCATTCATCGAGGGCGTCGTCACCCGGGTGTCCGCGTTCTGCTTGATGGGCGGCTGCGAGATCATCGTGCCGCCCGACATCCACGTCTCAGTGGCCGGCACGGGTCTCATGGGCGGCTTCGGTCACGTGAGGCAGACGGCCGCAGATGCGGACGCGCCGCGGCTTCACATCTCGGGGCTGGCGGTGATGGGCGGCGTCGAGATCAAGGTCCGGGACGTCGGCGAAGAGGAGTCGGATTCGGACTCCCCGTAGGGGGTGCCTCGACCCGAATGTCGATTCACGAGTCAATCTCGGAAAAGTTCCTCAATATTTCCAATGAGTTGCGGCGTCTCCTTGACAATACCCCGTCAAAGCTTGCATACAGTCGTTCACAGCTTGGACGGGCCGCCTCAGGAGGCACGCCGCATCGGGCGTCCTGAGTCGGTTCGTCGACCGCATGACCGGACCACCGGCGCACACACGGGCGAACTGCCCGGTTGAGTGCGCTGGGCCCCCACCGCGGCCGACAAGGCCGCGTGTGATCGACGATGTCGCTGTCGAGCGATCGTTCGAGACCAGGGAGCCGGCTTCGAGTGCGCCCCACACGGGGCACGCATCGCGACGGTCGCGCCTCGCTCCGATTCATTCGGGTGGGCGACCGACCGGCGCGACTCGAGCCTCGGGTATGCGTTCGACCCCGCGCCCTGCGCGGGCATCGGTCCATGCGGAGCGCGACGAGAGCCAGAGAGAGCGACAGAGAGCGAGCGAGCAAGAGCCGACCAAGCAAGAGCAGAACGAGACAGAAGGAGGACCAGCCAGTGGCCGCTGAGGCAATGCACGTCGAGCAGGCGCAGACTGCCAGCACTTCCGGAGATTTCAGCCTGTCACCGCAAGAGGTGGCCAAAGGCGAGCGAGCCGCCCACTGCTACTTCAGCTCTCTCAAGCCCGGCGAGCCTCAGCGGGTCGCCGAGGAAGCGCTCGACACGCTGGCCGCCGTCATCAGCGGCGGCATCTGCGACGCGAGCACCTTTCCCTGGCACCAGGTCCAGCCCTACCACGGCGCCCTCGCCTTCACGATCCTGAAGGAGAAGGGCGCGCCGGCCCATATCGAGGCCATGCGCTGCCGCGCCGACGACACCCGCAAGTACCAGCCCGTCCCCGAGGCGTATCCGCCCAAGCAGGTCCAGCGCATCAAGTCGTCCTTCAAGGGGATCATCACCCAGTGCCAGAACCTGGGCTTCATCAGCGACGAAGAGGCCGATCTCGCGATCTCGGCCTCGAAGTCGACGACCCCGTCGAAGTCGAATGGACAGCCGAACGGTGGCAAGAAGGCCCAGAACGAGCGCGAGCTCGCTCGCACTGAGGTCCTGGCGCTGCAGGCCGCCTGCCGACTCGACGACTCGCCGGCCGGCCAGCGCGACGGGCTGATGGTCTCGCTCGCCTATCACGGCGCGCTCAAGACGGTCGACCTGATCGGGCTCACGATCGATCACATCCAGTTCGACTCGCGCACGCAGCAGTCGGGCGTGCTCTTCAAGCCGGCCCAGGCGAAGCGCGCGCGGCGCGTCCCCTTCAGCAACGAAGAGATGATCGCGCTCGAGGACTGGCTGATGGTGCGGGGCAACGCGCCCGGCGCCCTCTTCTGCGCGCTCGGCCGTGGAGGCAAGGTCGAGATCAAGCGTATGGCGGCGGCGGAGGTCCGCGAGATCTGCGACCGGCGCGCAGCCGAAGCCGGCGTGCAGCCCTTCGCACCGAACGATCTCGCGAAGAGCAGCCCGCTCGCCCAGGGCGCAGCCAAGAAGGCACGCAAGAAGGCTTCGGCCGAGCCCGCTGACGGCGAGGCCGCCGAGGCCCCGGAGCCGGACAGCGCGCTCTTCGGCGACGTGCCGGAGGTCGACGACTCGGGGCGGCGAATCTCGTTCCCGTACCACGTGCGCCTCGGCCCGTAGCACCCGGCTGCTTCACGGTCCGCCAGAGAGAGGGGGTTTCACCCCCTTCCCGATCTCTTCTCTGCGTCGACACGGCGGAATAGCACTCGCATCTGCGGGTGCAACCCAGCGTGGCTCAAGGTGCGCCCCTCTCCCGACCGATAGCGGGGACGGGAGGGGACCCGACATGCCCGAGACCAGCCCGACGTCCGACGCCATGCGCCGAATCCAGGCCTATGCGCGACGCAGCCTGCGCTGGCCCGTGCGCATCTCGGCGATCGATCCGGAGATCGATCCCTCGAGCGGCCTGCCCTGCTACACGAGCATCGAAGAGAGCTCGGTGAACCTGAGCGAAGGCGGCGTCTTCGTCCCCTCCGACGACACGCTGACACCCGGCCGCCGGGTCGTCGTCGAGATCGACCTGCCCGGCGGTGAGACCGTGCAGGCCATTGGTCAGGTCGTCTGGCGCAGGGCCCCGCACGCGGCTCGGTCGGGCGACCGGCCCGCTGGCATGGGCATCACCTTCACCGGGATGCCCCGGTCGTCCGCGCTCGCACTCGCCGAGGCGCTCGCGCCCCGCCGCCGCAAGCGCACGTCCGGCAACGGCCGGCGCGACCACTACGCGTCGCGCTGAGCCAGGGCGGCGCCCCGCACGATCGCTGCGTGTCGCGCTGAGCCAGGGCGGCGCCCCGCACGATCGCTGCGTGTCGCGCTGAGCCAGGGCGGCGCCCCGCACGATCGCTACGTGTCGC
>CAYYSY010000099.1:0-9858 GCA_964474355.1 uncultured Spirochaetaceae bacterium
CCCTACTCAGCGGAGGCCAAGGAGCTTCTCGGGGTCGCGCGGGAGCGGAACCGACAACTCGCCCACGCAAAGGCCGAGTACGAGGAATACCTGGCGCTGTACCCAACAGGAGAAGGCGCCTTGCGGGTGCGTCAGCGCCTCGAAGCGATGCTCACCGCACTCGCACGTTCACCGGGGCTGCTCGCGCCGGGCGGGCAGATCCTCCTCGACTCGAGCGCACCGGTCGGGCCGGGCTTCACGCGGCGGATCGAGTTCGCTGCGCCAGCTGGCCCCGAGGCGAACGAGGCCGTCGCCGGCGAGTCGGTCGTCCGTTTCGCGTATCGCGGCTGGCGCGGAGATCCCTTCGAGTGGCTCTACCTCGGCTCCGATGCGCTGCGGCGGGTGGCGGCCGATTGTGGCTTCGACGCCGAGATCCGGGTGCGCATCGAGGGCTCGCCGGAGTACCTCGCTCGACTCACCCGAATCGCCGGATGACGGGGTACGCGATCCGGCAGGTGATCACGCCGGTGTATGATCGAGTCCGCGAGACGAGGCGATCATTGGAGGCACGGCCCGTCGCGCGCGTGAGAATCCGCCAATGGGAGGTTGCCATTGACGAAGGTCATGGTCCTGGGGCTCGGCAGCGGCCTGCCCGCATATCTCGTCTTCGGGCTCCTGCAGGAGCAGGACCTGATGATCCGCTTCTGGGGGACGCTCGTTGCATTCGCTGTGGGGTGGTGGGTGAGCCGCACCTTCGTTCGGAATTACCTGGACCTATGACCCGGCGCATGGCGATGATGCGTCAGGTGCCCGGGGCACGACCGTGATCGGCGTGATCATGGCGCTCCTCGTGGCTGCGGCCGTCGTGGCGATCTTCGTCACGATGGCGCCAGGTCAGCGGATGGTGACGCGCCTCGGCCTGCGGCGGCTGCAGAAGGGGGCGGCACCCGAAGCCGATCGTGTCTACCTGCTGCAGGCATGCGAAGGCGACCCGGCTGCGGTGGCAGCGCGCCTCGACGCGGTGCGCTCGCGCTATCCCGACTGGGACGAGGCGCAGGTCTATCGGCGCGCGATTCGCGCCGTCATGAACGAGCGAGGCACGACGGTTGGCGGGACGAGCGAGGCGAACGAAACGAATGCCGGCGAGGCGGCAGGCATGCCGCACGCGCGTGGCAGGGAGAGAGAGCGATGAGCTGGATACAGATCCTCATCTGGTTGAACGGCGCCATGTTCGTGGGGTACGGCGTCGCGTGCCTCGTCAGCCCCGCGCTGCCGGCGGGCTACGCCGGATTCGAGCTGGCGACGACGAGCGGCACCGTCGAGATCGTCGCGATGTACGGGGGCCTGCAGGTCGGCTTCGGCGTGCTGCTGCTGCTCGGGGCGCTCAAGCCCGAGATGCGCGACACCGCGCTCTGGGCGATGGCGGTCGTGCTCGGCTCGCTCTGCCTCGCGCGCGTGTTCGGCCTCGTCTTCCACGGTGCGAGCGCCTACAACCTGGCGGCCGCGGCCTACGAGGGGACCGTCGCCACGCTCTCGATCCTGGCTCTGCGCACCGGGGCCGCGCGGGAGGTCACGCCCTGAGCTTGGCGCTCCGTTCAGCCCGCCCGGCCCTGCGCTGCCTCGCCGGCGCGCTCGTCGTGGCGAGCGCCGTCTTGCTCGCCGGCTGCAGAGGCGGAGGCGCCCCTCCTCCTCCCACCGGCCCGCCGTCCACCGTGCCTGGCTCGGCGGCCTGGCACGCTCGCAGCACGCCCCTGGCGATCGAGTACCTGCGCACGCTGCCCGACGACCGCATCGGGCGGCCGCTCGCGGGCATCGCACTCTCCGACGGACGCCGGTGGCTCGAGGGCTTCGTGTATCGCGGCCGAGTGAGGGTCGAACACCCCGGAATGCGCGTCGTGGCGCTCTCGTCGCCCCTCGGCGAGCCGCTCACGCTGGTCTGGATCGACGACTCCGGACAGCCGTGGCCGCTGCCCGAGTGCGGACCGGAGCTGGGTGGCGTGCGCGCGCGCACTCTCTCCGGCCACGTCTACACGTGGCGTGCACTCCGGCCCGGCGACGGCATCGTGTCGCCGGGCTGCCCGCCGGAGGGCTGGCCCGAGCCCGGGCCTGCACTCGAGTCCGAGTCCGCACTCGAGCCCGGGCCTGCACTCGAGCCCCAGTCCGCACCCGAGCCTGCACTCGAGCCCGAGCCCGTGAACGCGGAGCCGTAGACTCGCGCTCGTCCCCGGCATCCGATCGAGCGCGGATCCGCGCGATGATGAAGACCCGACGAGGGGACGTCCGGTGAGCGAGACGACGCGCGACCATCTGCGGACCCATCCGCCGCGCTTCGTCGGCTCGCTCGCCGATGCCGCTGCTGCCCCCGACGTATTCCACCCGGCCGCCCACGAGTTCGTCCACGCGCTTCGCTGCGAGTGCGGGAGCAACGCGTTTCGTCTGCTCGGTGTGCCTGCGGCGATGGCCGGCGGCGGCCTGGGCTATGTGCTGCGCTCCGTGCTGCGCGTCTGGCGCGAGCTTCGTGCGGGTGCGTCGGGCGCAGACGGACTCGCGGGTCGCTTCTCGCCACCGATCGTGCTCGAGTGCACCGACTGCGGCGCGCGGCGCGTGTTGCTCGCTGAAGAAGACGATGCTGGCGTGGCGTCGCGGCGTGTCCCGCCGCTCGAGGCGCATCGCTGTCGGCCGTGCCGCCGCTCGACGTTCGAGGTCGCCGTCGTGTGTGCGCACCACGATGCCGAGCTCGACGAGCCGGCTCGTCGCGGCCAGGAAGAGCACTTCGACGCGTGGCGCCTGGTGGTGCGTTGTCGGAGCTGCGGCATGCTCGGCGAGCCGTTCGCGCTCGGGCGGCGTACGCCGCAGCAACGGCGGATCGATCGACTCTACGGACGCGAGCAGGCGGGGCACGGGGAGGCGCGCTGACGATGCGAGGCATGACGTACGGGGCGCGTTGGGCTCGCGCGATGCTCGTCGCATCGTTCGCCCTGACTCAGGGCTGCAGCGACCCGTATGCAGACGTGCGCGCTGGCCTTTCGCCGAGCGAGCGCGAGCGCTTCGACCGCGGCGCGCGCCTGGCTGCGCCGTGTGCGGCCTGTCACGACCTCGCGGGTCAGGCCGTCAAGATCGGGCCGCATCTATCGTCGCTCGCGGGCCGCCGCGCAGGCGGACTGCCCGGCTTCGCCTACTCGGACGCCATGCGGCGGAGCGACTTCGACTGGAGCGCCCGCACACTCGACGCATTCCTGGCCGATCCCCAGCGCGTGGTGCCCGGCAATCGGATGCTGTCGCCTGGCGTGGCCGATACCATGGCCAGAGCGGATCTGGTGTTCTTCCTCACTCGGGGCGGTAGCTCGGCGGCAGTCAGTCAGGGCGGCGCTGGAGGCGGCTAGAGCGACACGAGCGCTCGATCGAGCCTGGCAGCGCGCCTGTCCGCGCCCTCAGCCCCCTGCCGGCATCGAAGCCGGTCTCCCCGGGCTGCAACCAAGCGAGGCACCACTGAAAGGCGGAGGACGGGGGGACCCCCCATCATCGGGGCGGCGAACGACTGAGAAATGGGCCAGAATCCGCTTGGCGATGAACCTGCGAGCGTCTCGCTCGCGCCGCCCCCCGATCCATTGTCGAGTGTCAGGCCGGATTCGGCCGCTCCCCCTGGGCAGCCATGCAGGGCTCCGGGAGTTCGGAAGAATTCATCCTGGCACGGATCGTTTGGCGGTTAACGGTTGGCGACTGAGTCGCTACATACATTCGAGTCGTTCGGCCCGTGCGATCGGCGCTGCGATAGTCTTTCGCGTCGCTCGACCGCACCTCGGGGGGGAGGTCCGGGCCGTCCGGCAAGCATGAGTGTTCCACGCTCATCGGGGGAACCATGGCGAAGATCAAGATCGCGATCGTGGGAATGGGCAACTGCGCCAGCTCCCTGGTCCAGGGCATCGAGTACTACAAGCACGCGAAGTCCGAGGACTGCATCGGCCTGATGCATTGGGAGGTGGGCGGCTACGAGCCCTCCGACATCGACATCGTGGCGGCCTTCGACATCGATCTCCGCAAGGTCGGCAAGGACATCTCCGAAGCGATCTTCGAGAAGCCGAACTGCACGACCATCTTCTGCGAGACCGTCCCGAAGGCGGGCGTGCGCGTCAGCATGGGCACGATCCTCGATGGTGTCGCGCCTCACATGGCGAACTACGACGAGAACCGCACGTTCCTGCCCTCGGACGAGCCGGAGGCGACGCGCGCAGAGATCGTCGACATCCTCAAGGACTCCGGCGCCGAGGTGCTCGTCAGCTACCTGCCGGTGGGCTCCGAGGAGGCCGCTCGCTACTACGCCGAGTGTGCGCTCGAGGCGGGCTGCGGGCTGGTCAACTGCATGCCGGTCTTCATCGTGAGCGACCCGGCGTTCAGCGACCGCTTCAAGGCCGCCGGGCTCCCGATGGTCGGTGACGACATCAAGGCCCAGCTCGGCGCGACCATCACCCACCGGACGCTGACCGATCTCTTCGCCAAGCGCGGCGTGAAGCTCGAGCGGACGTATCAGCTCAACACCGGCGGCAACACCGACTTCCTCAACATGCTGAACCGCGATCGGCTCGCGTCGAAGAAGACGTCGAAGACCGAGGCGGTGCAGAGCGTGGCCGCGGTCCGGCTCGCTGATGACGACATCCACGTCGGCCCCAGCGACTACGTGCCGTGGCAGAACGACAACAAGGTCTGCTTTCTTCGCATGGAGGGGAAGCTCTTCGGCGACGTGCCGATGAACATCGAGATGCGGCTCTCTGTCGAGGACTCTCCGAACTCGGCGGGCGTGTCCATCGACGCGATTCGCTGCGCCAGGATCGCGCTCGACCGCGGGATCGGTGGCATCCTGCACTCGCCGTCGTCCTACTTCATGAAGCACCCCCCGGAGCAGGTCACCGACGACGAGGCCCATCGCCGGATGAAGGCATTCATCGCCGGCGAGCGCGACGACTGACCTTGATTCTCTCTACGCCCCGGTGACGTTGCCGGGAGCGGCGTGCGTCCCGGTGAGGTGGCCGAAGCCGACCTCGGGGCGATCCTGAGTCGAAGCGTGACGAGCGGAGCGACGATCCCTTCGTCGTAGCTCGTGCGGAGCGCGGGTGGAGAACGCACATCCCACCCTGATCGTGGCCCTCGCGCTCGCAGCGGGGGTGCTCTGCCAGTCGGCGGCGCGTCATCTGCGCATGCCGGGCATCGTTCCCCTGCTCGTTGCCGGCGTGGCGCTCGGACCCGACGGCCTCGGCTGGATCGACCCCTCGGCGCTGGGCGACGGCCTGCTCGCCATCGTCGACGTCGCGGTGGCGGTGATCCTCTTCGAGGGCGGCCTCAACCTCCAGATCTCGCGACTGCGCCGCGAGCAGGCGCCGATCCGCCGGCTCGTCACCTGGGGCGCACTCGTCACGCTGGTCGGTGGCGCCCTTGCGACCCGCGCCTTCCTCGGCTGGGACTGGTCCACCAGCTTCCTCTTTTCGAGCCTCGTCATCGTCACCGGTCCGACTGTGATCGGCCCGCTCGTGAACCAGCTGCGCCTCAAGTCGCGCGTGGCCACGGTGCTCGAGGCCGAGGGCGTGCTGATCGATCCGATCGGCGCGATCGTCGCCGTGCTCGTCCTCGAGGTCGTCCTCGCGCCGAACTTCGACTCGGTCGCGGCAGGCGGCATCGACCTGCTGCTGCGGCTCGGCTTTGGCGCGGGCATGGGCGCAGCCGCCGGCGCCGCGCTCGCCTGGGTGCTCGGCCGCCGCAACTTCGTGCCCGAGGGCCACGAGAACATCTTCGCGCTGGCCTCTGTGCTGCTGCTCTTCAACGGCTGTGACGCGGTCGTCTCGCATAGCGGCATCCTCGCCGTGACCGTGGCGGGCGTCGTCGTCGGCAACCGGCAGATCCTGGTCGACCGCGACCTGCGCGAGTTCAAGGATCAGCTGACGGTGCTGCTGATCGGGCTGCTCTTCGTGCTGCTCGCTGCCGACGTGCGCTTCGAGCACGTCGCCGACCTCGGCTGGGGTGGCGTGGCGGTCGTGGCGACGCTGGTGCTGGTCGTGCGGCCGATCGGGGTGGCGATCTCCACGCTGGGCTCGGAGCTCGGCTGGCGCGAGCGTGCGTTCATCGCCTGGGTCGCGCCGCGCGGCATCGTCGCCGCCGCCGTGGCGGCGGTCGTCGCGTCGAGCCTGGTTCGCGCCGGGGGTGACGGCGGGACCGAGCTGCGCGCGCTCGTCTTTCTGACGATCGCGTGCACGGTGGTGCTCGCCGGTCTCACCGCCGCGCCCGTCGGCCGGCTGCTCGGCGTGCGACTCCCCGGGCGCAGCGTCATCGCGATCCTCGGCGCCAATGCGCTCGGCCTCGAGCTGGGCCGGGCGCTGCGCGAGGGCGAGCGAAGCGTCGTCTTCATCGACTCGAACCCGCAGAGCTGCCGCGTGGCCGAGGAGGCAGGCTTCTCGGTGGTGTTCGGCAACGCGGTACAGGAGCGAACGCTCCAGCGCGCGCGCTTCGAGAACGTCGAGACGACCGTGGCCCTCACGCCCAACCCGACGCTCAACGGCGTGTTCGGCACGCGCGGCCGCGAGCTCTTCGGTGTGCCCAACGCCCTGCTCGCCGCCCAGCAGCCCGACATGGGGCTCGTCGGCGAGGCAATCAAGCGCGGCGACGCGGCCGTCGTCTTCGACGGGCCCCACGACGTCGAGCGCTGGGACGTGCGACATCGGCGCGGCGACGTGGAGATCGAGCGGCGTCGCTATCGCGAGCCGGCGGCCGAGCCCGCCGAAGGCGAGGAGGCGGAGAGCGGCGCGCCCGCCCTGGGCGAACGCGCGATCATGCTCGCGGTGCACCGGGGCGCCACCGCCATGCCGTATCAGGCCGGCATGCAGCTCGTGAAGGGCGACGAGGTCACGGTGGCGATCCACGCGCCCGAGCGCGAGGACGCTCTGCGCGTGCTCGAGGCCCTCGGGCTCTGGGAGCTGCCGGTGATGGTCGATGCGGACGCGGATGCCGGCGACGAAACCGCCGAGCCCGCCGACGCGTAGGAGGCATCGATGAAGCTGCCCGAGCCCGCCTCCGATCTCGCCCTCGCCGCCAGCTACGAGCGCACGGTCCACGCCTCTCTCGAGCGCGTGTGGGAGAACGTGCTCGACTGGGAGCACCTGCCCTGGCTCCACGCGCGGGCGTTCGAGTCGATCGAGAAGCTCGACGCGGGCGAGTGGGGCTGGCGCGCGAGGCTGGGCGGCGGCGGGGGGGGCGGTCCGCCCTCGGTGATCGAGCTGTCCGCCGACCGGGAGGCCGGGCGCTACGTCGTCCGCACGGGCCCGGACGGGGGCACTGCGCCCGCGAGCGAGATCTGGACCTCGCTCGCGCCCGAGGCGGAGGACCGGACGGGCGTGCGCGTCGAGTTCCGCGTGGCGCCGCTCCCCGACGACGCGCTCGCGGCGGTGGGCCGCGTCTACGCCGATCTCTACACGCTGCTCTGGGACGAGGACGAGGAGATGATCTGCGAGCGCGCCGAGCGCCTGCACGAGCAGGCCTCGCCGCCGCCGGACTCGGCCGTCGACCTCGGCACCGAGAGCGAGCTGCGCGCACGACTGCCCCTCGATGTCGTGTTCGAGGGCCGCCGCTTCCGAGTGATCGAGCGCGCCGGCCGCTTCGTCGTCCACGCCACCGTCTGCCCCCACATGCTCGGCCCGCTCTTCGCCGCCGACGGCGAGGAGGCCGTGCTCGAGTGTCCCTGGCATGGCTATCGCTTCGATGCCGAGGGGGGGCGCAGCTGCGACGGCCGAGGACTGCGCCTGCCGGCATCACCCGCGGTCTCGCTCGAAACCGTGCCCGGCCGCTGCACGCTGGTGGCGGCTTCGGGCTGATCCGCTCTGCCCCGTCTCGTCAGCTCCGGGCGGAGCCCCCGGCCGTGTCCGGGGCGCGTACGAGCCCCTTCGGCACTGGCTCGTCGGGGCCGCTCCGCCGCCCGAGCGCCCTCCACGCGACCCGCGGATCGAGCAGGCGCGCGGGCGGATCGAGCAGCTGGTCGACGCGCGCGACGACCTTCGCGAGCTCGTCGTCGCCTCGAGCGCCGCGTCGGCATGCGCGCCAGTAGCGCCGACGAGCCGCCGCGAGGCCGGCCGGGATCTTTCGCGGCAGCTGCCGGGTCGCCTCGAGCTCGAGCCGTCGCCACACGTCGAGGTGCCGGAGCGCCTGCCCCTCGACGAAGCGAGCGGCGAAGCCGGGCTCGTGGGGCGAGCCCACTGCGAGCGCCTCCTCGAGCGCTCGCACCGAGAGCGCCGCGACCGGCGCGCGCAGGCCGAGTCCCCTCGGCACCGACAGCACCGTTTCACCGACTGGCAGATAGCTCTCGGGAGGCGCGTGTGCGCCGCTGAACCGTCTCCGTGTCGCGCTTCGATCTCGTCCGAGCTCCAGCCGGTCGATCGGCGCGGGCGCGTCGCGATCGGCGTCGAGGATGCGGCAGGCGATCGGGCTGGCCGAGCCGCTCGCGTCGACGACGAGGTCGGCGTCGAGCCCGAGATGCGGCCAGGCGCGCCTCGGGTCGACGCCGGCGAGTGACACGTCCACACCGCTGACGCGCGTGAAGCGCCCTGCGCTCATTCGCAGGCCGATCACGTGCACGCGGTGTAGCCGCGACACGTTCGGATGGCGCGAGAGGAGGCGGTTGCAGATCCTGAAGAGTGCGTCGTCGGGGCAGGCGACCATCTGGGGTACACAGGCGGCGACCTCGTCCTTTCGGCCCGGGTCCGAGTGGCTCGCGGCTTCGCTTCGCAGCAGCCCCCTGAAGCCCGGCATCAGCCACTCGAGCTCGCTGCGGGCACGGGTCGAGAGCCACGTGGATCCGCGGCCCGGCAGCGCTCTGTCACCCGGGCCGCGAGCGTCGAGCAGCGTGACGCGAGCGAACGATCGCGAGAGCGCGTGGGCGGCGCAGAGTCCCGACAGGCCACCTCCAATGACGACGGCGTGGTGGCGGCCCGCCGGCCCTGGCTCCGGTCCGTGCGCACGTGTGCGTGTGGGTCGAGTCGGCATGATTCATCTCCTGCACTTCAGCAGCTCCAGCGGCGGGGCTCCTCGCACGAAGGGAATATCCCCGGGGTTCGACCCGGCCACTGTGAATCGCTTCACACAGGCGCCGGGCGCTGCTCCGTTGGGCGCCCTGCTACGCTCAGCCAGTCGGTCGAATCGCGATTTCCTCCTTGGATTCCGGGGACATGGGTGCTGTGGATCCGCGTGGCCTCTTCGATGGAATCTCGATCTTCGCCACCCTCGATCCGCGCGAGCGCGACGAGCTCTACCGCCTCACGACGACCCGGCGGCTCGCGGCGCGCGATGTGCTCTGCCGCAAGGGCGAGCCTGGGTCGACGCTCTACGCGGTCACGAAGGGCCGGCTCAAGGTCGTCTCGACCGGCGGCGACGGGAAGGAGCTCGTCTTCAACGTCATGTCGCCCGGCGACGTGATCGGCGAGATCTCGCTCATGGACTCGAACCCGCGCAGCGCCACGTGCGTGGCACTCGAGCCGTGCGAGCTGCTGACCCTCCATCGCCGCGACCTCATCCCCTTCTTCGAGCGGCACCCGAAGACGGCGATCCAGGTGGGCGTCGTGCTCGCCGCGCTCGTGAGGCGGCTGTCGGAGCGGGGCGAGGACGCGAGCTTCCTGCCGTTGCCCAACCGCATGGCGAAGACCGTGGCGGCGCTGGCGCGGAGCTACGACGGGGGTGACGGGGCGCCGCCCGAGATCCGGCTCTCCCAGCAGGACCTGGCCGACATGATCGGCGCCACCCGCGAGAGCGTGAACAAGTGGCTGCGCAGCTGGGAGGAGGAGGGGCTCGTCGAGCTCGCACGCGCGCGCGTGCGGGTGCTCGACGTCGAGAAGCTCGCCGAGATCGGCA
>CAYYSY010000100.1:0-9550 GCA_964474355.1 uncultured Spirochaetaceae bacterium
TGGTCCTGCTCGCCGAGCTCGGCCGTGAGGCCCAGGCACCGCGCATGCTCGCCCTCCGCCCGCCGCCGGTCGACTCGGAGCCGATCCCGCTGCTCGACGGGCTGCACGGCATCCGCATCGACCCCTTCGCCGCCCTCGAGGAGTACCTGCAGCTGCAGGGATGGACCGGGGCGTGGCTCGCGCGCGGGCTACGCCAGCGCGGGCTCCACGACCTGCTCGTCGGCACACCCGGATGGCGCGAGCTCATCACGCTCGGAAAGCTCTGGTACATGAGCGGCGGCGACTCACCGGAAGACCCGGCGAGCCGCGCCTACGACCGCATCATCGTCGACGCGCCAGCCACGGGACACGGTCTCACCCTCCTCGACGTGCCCCGCGTGGTGCAGAGCGCCGTGCGCAGCGGACCGCTCGCACGCAATGCCGGACGAGTCGAGGCGATGCTGCTCGATCCGCGACAGACGGTCCTGCTGCCCGTCTGCTGGCCCGAGGCGCTGCCGGTGCACGAGACCGTCGAGCTGGTCGAGCGCATCGAGCGCTCGGTCGGGATCCACGTCGACCGCGTCGTCGTGAACGGTGTCGCGACGCCGAGCCCGGTCGATGCATGGCCCGATCTGCCGGAGCGCCTCGAACGGCTCGAGCCCATGCCCGAGTGTGCGCCGTCGCCGACCGCGATCGCCGACTGCGTCCGCTGGGCGCGCGATCGCTCGATCGCGCAGCGCGCCGCTCTCGACGAGCTCGGCGAGAGGCTGGCGAAGCCCCATGTCGCTCTTCCCCACTGGCCGGACCAGGCCGGCCCCGGCGATCCCCCCGACCTCGAGCGGCTGCGCGCGTTCTCGAGGCTCCTCCTGCAGGACGACGAGGCGCCCGCGCTCGACGCCCCGCGCGAGCAGGCGGACCGCGGATGACGACGAGCCCGATGAACACGCTGCTCGACCAGCGCCGCATCATCGTGTGCGTCGGCACCGGCGGCGTCGGCAAGACCACCGTCTCGTCGGCGATCGCGATCGCGGCGGCGAAGCGCGGCCGCCGCGCCCTCGTGCTCACGATCGATCCCGCGCGGCGGCTGGCCGACGCGCTCGGGCTCGACGCGCTCGGCTCGTCGCCCGAGCGGCTCTCGCCCGATCGCGAGCGCGCGTACGGCATCGAGGGCGACGGCGCGCTGTGGGCGATGATGCTCGACATGAAGGGCACGTTCGACGAGCTGGTCGAGCGCCTCTGCCCCGACCTCGAGACGCGCATGCGGATCCTCGAGAACCCCCTCTATCAGCACATCTCCGACGCGCTCGCCGGCAGCGTCGAGTACGCGGCCATGGAGAAGGTCCACGAGCTCTCGCAGAGCGAGGCCTTCGATCTGATCGTCGTCGACACGCCCCCCGCCCAGCATGCCCTCGACTTCCTCGATGCCCCGGAACGCCTCGTGACCCTGCTCGACAGCTCGCTGGTGCGGCTGCTCGTGCAGCCCGCGTTCTCGGCAGGCCGCCTCGGCTTCCGGCTGTTCTCCGGCGCGGCCGAGCGCACCCTCGGGCTCGTCTCGAGGCTCTCGGGGGTGTCGTTCCTCAAGGAGATCTCCGAGCTCCTGCTCGCGATCGACTCGCTGTCCGACGGGTTCAAGAACCGCGCTCGCGCGGTGCAGGCGCTGCTGCGCAGCCCGGGCACCGCGTTCCTGCTCGTGGCGAGCCCCTCCCCCGCCACGGCCTCCGGGGCCTTCGAGCTGATCGCCGCGCTCGAGAGCTCGGGCATCGATCTCGCCGGCGTGCTCGTGAACCGCGTGCACGGCGCGCGGGCCGCCGCAGGAGACGGCTTGCGGGCTGCGCTCGATCCGGGTGCCGAATCCGGTCCGCCGGCGGCCGCCCTCGCCGATCGCCTCGCCTCGCTGGGCGTAGAGCGGCCCGATGACGCGGCCCGCGCGGCGCTCGCCGTGACCAGGGAGTACGCTCTGCAGATGGAGGCCGATTCCAGACAGACCGAGGCGATCGGTCGGGCTTCGAGCACGGGGCGACACTTCGTTGCGTCGCTGCCCGCGGTGCTCGAGCGAAGCGATGAGGCGAACGCCCTGCGTCAGCTCGCGGATGCGCTGATGTCGGTCACTTCGAGTGCGAGCCGATGACCACGAAGCGAACGACCGAAGAGCACGAACACGAGCGGACGCGACGGGCTGGCTCGGGCGCCGAACGCCCGCAGAGCGTCGACGCGGCGCTCGCGCTCGCCGCGCGCCACGGACGCAACGCCCTGGCCGAGGCCCTGCTCGCGGGCCATGCCCTGCTCGACGCCGCCTCGCTCGCACTCACGGGTCGGCCCGCAACGCAGGCCTCCGATCTCGCAGGCGGCAACGAGGCCGTCCGCGCCCTGGCCCGACTCGTCGGCGGGCTCGACGACCTCGCCGAGAAGCTGCGCGCCGACGACGCCGACGGAACGCGGCGTCTCGTGGACGCGCTCCTCGACGCGCTCGACTCCGAGATCGGCCGCTGGGAGACGCAGGCACGCAGCGACCCCGATGCGCGCGCGGTCCTGCGCGCGTTCCTCGGCTTGCGCGAGCTGCTGTGGGAGCTCGGGCTCAGGCCTGAGGCCGCAGCCGAGCCGGCGAGCACGGCTCCGCCCACTCCGCGCCCGAAGCGCCGCCGCAAAGACCCTGCCAGGGCTGCGAAGAAGGAGGCGCCGCCCCGCACCGCGGCGAGCGCCGCAGCTGGGCCGCGACGGCGCCGTCGGGTGCAGCGGGTCGACGTCGAGAGCTGACGTCCCGTCGCCCACCCGCGCCTCGGCGCGGGACTGCCCCGAGTCGGGCCCCGTGCTAGCTTGCGCGCGGGCTCGGACCGGTCATGCCGCCGGCACTCCCGAGGGCAAGCACGATCATGGCAATCCTGATCAAGCGGTATGCGAACCGCAAGCTCTACAACACGGCGACCAGCCGCTACATCACGCTCAAGGGCATCGCCGAGCTCCTCGACGCCGGCGAAGAGGTCCAGGTCGTCGACAACGAGACCGGCGAGGACATCACGTCCGTCGCGTTGTCGCAGATCCTCGTCGACAGCGAGCGCTCCAACAAGCAGCCCTCCGACACCCTGCTCTCACAGATCCTCGGCCGTGGGGGTGACGTGCTCTACGGTGCGCTGAAGCGCGGCGTCGACGACGCGGCCGACGGCATCGACGAGGTGCGCGACCGCGTGCGCAAGGCGATCACGCGCGACGGGCTCGGCGAGCACGGCTCCTTCGGCGACTGGCTCGGCAGCAACCGCGCCGACTTCGAGAAGACGCTCCAGACTTCGATGGAACGCGTCTTCCGCATCCTCGACCTGCCGCGCCGGTCCGACCTCGACGCGCTCAGCGAGAACCTCGCCCGTGTGGCGGATGCCGTCGAGCGGCTCGACCACGTGTACGGCGAGAAGCGGCGGCGCAGCAACGGCGACGGCGCGCGCGAGACCACAGATGCGGCCGAGGCACCCAGCGGCTCTAAGCAGGCCCGCAGTGAGCTGAAGGACGAGCTGAAGGACGAGCGGGACGGCGAGCGCGGCTGATCGAGCAGGCCGCGGCCCCTCGAGCCCACATCTACGAACCATCACTCCAGTGTGTCAGGGAGGCTCGGGCCGCGCGATCGCGCGTCGACGCTCAGCCCCAGACCGAGCTGCGTCTGGTCAACCCCTCGTCGACGAGCGACTGGATGCGATCGCGCACCGACTCGTTCAGCCGCGAGAGCATCAGGGGGTCGCGCCGCCCCTCGGCATCGCCGAGCTCGAAGGGCGCGCCGATGTGGACCATCCACTTGCTCGGTAGCGGCAGGAGCCCGAGCGGACCAGCCAGGGGGAACGTCGGCGTCACGGGCACGAAGGGCAGTCCGAGCAGGCGCGCGGGCAGCCGCGACTTGAAGAGGATCGGGTGCGCCTCCTCGGGACCGACGAGACCGACCGGCACGAGCGGCACGCCGTTCTCGATGGCGGCCCTCACCGCCCCACCGCGACCGAAGCGCTGCATCTGGTAGCGGAGGCGGAACACCTTGGCGGCGCCCTTCTCGCCTTCGGGAAATGCGATCACCGAGCGCCCGGTGCGCAGCAGACCGTCGGCGTTCTCGCGGCAGGCGCGCACACCGCCATGCCGAGCGAGGGCCGGCTGCGCGAAGGGCAGCGTGATCAGCCAGTCTGCGACGAGGAAGCGCGGACGCGGGAAGCCCGCGCGTTCGAGCAGCCGCGCGAGCACGAGCCCGTCGTAGGGCAGCAGGCCGGAGCGATTGGCGACGAAGAGACAGGGCTGGTCGCGCGGAACGTGCTCGAGCCCGTGCGCCTCGACGCGCCAATAGCGATCGATCATGAAGTCGATCAACGGATCGAGCGCGGCGGAGGCATCGGTGTCGAAGCCGAAGTCGTCGACCTCCCCGGTGCGCTCGCTGATCCCGAAGTTCTGGGCGCGGTGGCGCAGCTCATCGAAGAGGGCGAGCAGGTCGGGGCCGCCCTCCTCCTCTTCGCCGCGATCGACCGCCTCGGGTGCGCCGTGCAGGCGAGTGCGAATCTCGACGCGCAGCTCGTCGAGCGCCTCCTTCAGCGCCTCGATCGACTCGTGCTCGGCGATCTCGAGCGGATCGAGCGACGTGGGGTCGGTGATCGGCAGGTGGACGACGTTCGACGCGGTGGCCGCGGCGACCTCGCGCCCGTCTTCCTCGTCGTGTTCGTTCATGCGTACTGCCTCATGCGAGATGCGCCGGTGAACGAGACCCACGCCTCGCGCGTCGAGTAGCTCGGCAGGCCGAACTCGTCCCACGCGCGACGGCCGTCGGCGACCCAGAGATACCGAAGGTAGTCGAAGAAGCCCGAAGGCCCGTCGCCGCGCATGCCGCGGCTCGGGTAGTCGGCCAGCCTGTAGAGCAGCCCCGGCGGCAGCTGCAGCCGCCGCTTGCCCCCCAGCGCGAGAATCATCGAGAGCGGCAGCACCCCCGGCCCCACGACGTTGAACGCGCCGGACGCATCACCGATCACCGCGCGCTCGAACACGTCGAGCAGGTCGTCTTCGTGAATGAACTGCATGAGCGGGTCACCGCCGAGCACGACCGGCACGACCTGGCTGTCGAAGTACTGCACGACGTGATCGCGATACGAGGGGCCCATCACCCAGCAGTGCCGCAGCACGCAGACGCGATCCTCCCCGTGCTCTCTCGCAAAGGCCGCCACCATCTCCTCGACCTCGCGACGGTTCTCGACCGAGTGCGCCTCGGGGTGGCCGCGCAGCGGCGCGTCCTCGCCCAGGTAGTTGGGATTGTCGGGGGCCGGCCCGTAGACCATCGTCGACGACTGCAGGACGAGCCGCGGCACGCCGGCGGCGGTCATCGCGTTCAGCAGATGATGCGTACCCACCGCCTCGAGGTCGTGACTCGCCTCGACGTCGGGCTTCGGCGACTGCTCGAAAGCCAGGTGCACGACGACGTCCACGCCCTCGGACCGCAGGATCTCGGCGACCTCGGCATCGGCGACGGGTTGGGTGAGATCGACCTCGTGGAACCGGACCCGTCCTGCGAGTCGCAGGGGCCGTTCGACGTCGAGGCCCACGATGAGCGGGGGATCCGGGCGCGCGAGCAGCCGCTCGGCGAGGGATTCACCGAGGAACGTGTCGATGCCGGTGAGAGCGACACAGCGCGGTGAACGCATGGACCGACTCCGAAAAGGGCGCATTCGAGCGCATCCACGCGCTCGCAGTCATGATCGCACCTGCGCGCGGCGTGCGCGAGGCGAAGACCCCATTTGTACGCCGCCGGCTCGGGCGCGAGGCGAAGACCCCGATTGTATGCTCGGGTCATGACCGCAGACGCCGCCTCCACCCGCCTCCTCGTGATCGAAGATCCGGCCTTCCTCGACCACCGCGCGCCGCAGGGCCACCCCGAGCGATCGGCGAGGCTCGAGGCCGTCGGTCGCGCCATCGCGGGCTTCGAGGATCGGCTCGAACGCGTCGCGCCGCGCCCGGCGACGGACGACGAGCTGCTCGCGATCCACGACGTCGCGCACCTCAGGCACATCGAGGCCGCGGTCGCCCAGGCGCCGGCGCGCCTCGACGCCGACACCTTCGTCAGCGAGCGGAGCGCCGAGGTGGCGAAGCTCGCCGCGGGCAGCGCGATCGACCTCGCCCTCGCCTCGAGCCAGGCGGGCGCGGGCGTCGGCCTCGCTGCGGTGCGGCCCCCGGGCCATCACGCCGAGGGCGACCACGCCATGGGCTTCTGCCTCTTCAACAACGTGGCCATCGCGGCCCGCGCGCTGCAGAAGGTCGGCGGCCTCGAGAAGATCCTGATCATCGACTGGGACGTGCACCACGGCAACGGCACCCAGCACTCGTTCGAAGACGACCCGAGCGTCCTCTACTTCTCGACGCATCAGTACCCGTACTACCCGGGGACCGGCGACTTCCGCGAAGCGGGGCGCGGCAAGGGTGCGGGGGCGACGGTGAACGTGCCGATGCCGGCGGGATGCGGCGACGACGAGTACATCGGCGTGCTGCAGCGCGTGCTCGTACCGGTGGCGCGCTCGTTCGCCCCCGACATGATCCTCGTGTCCTGCGGCTTCGACGCCCACGCCGACGACCCCCTCGCGTCGATGGAGGTGAGCGCCCGGGGCTACTTCGAGATGACCCGCATCGTGCGAGCGCTCGCCGACGAGCTCTGTGGCGGCCGGCTCTGCTTCGTGCTCGAAGGGGGCTATGCGTTGACCGGTCTCGCATCGGGCACGACCGCGACGCTGCGCGCGGCGACGCAGGGCGAGCCCGGTCCGCTCATGCCCGCGGTCGAGCTCGAGCCCGGCAGCGTCCTGCGCGGCATCGTCGACCGGGTCGCCGACGTGCACGCCACACGTCACCCTGGCATCGGCGCAGCCTGACCCGACCTCCGCGCTCGAACGCGGGGTGACTCCCACACCCGTGCGTGAAGAGATCATGGGATCCCATCCCACCGCATGGGCCACCGCCCCACCGCGTTCGCACGTGCGTCCTCGTCAGGCCGTGTTCCGCGCGCAGACCCCGCCCGATGCACGCACAGCCCGTCTCGCGCCCTTCCACGAGTACACCGCATCATCGCCACAGCTTCTGCACAACGCCGTTCTATGAATGGCTCGTGCATCACATCACGCCTTCGCGGCGTCGATTGGAACAAAGCATCGAGCGACTTGATTCGTTCGCGCACTTTTTGGGGCCGCGTGGCAAAAAGTGGGATGCCAGACTATGCAAGTGGGATGAAGTGGTATAGGGTGGGATCGTTGTCGGACGAAAGCCCATCAGAACGCACGGCAGACGACGACGACAGGGGGCGAGCCGAGGCGAGGCTCGAAGAGGTTGGGGTCAGCTCGAGACAGTGCGGAGTTGAGCGGCCGGCCAGACGGAGCGACGAAGCAACATGTTCCGCGGCCGCCACGAGCACTCGATCGACGCAAAGGGACGCATGAGCATCCCGTCGGGGTTCCGGATGGAAATCCAGAGGCGAAGTGAAAAGCCCCCGATCCTGACCAACTACCAGGACCACCTGGCGCTCCACCCCGCCGACGACTGGGAGAAGAAGGAGCGGGACCTGCTCGAGATGTCGGACCTCCGACCGGACGTGCAGAACTACCGCCGCTTCATCGTCTCGGGCGCCGTGGAGTGCCCCATCGACAATCAAGGCCGCATCCTCATCCCGGCGTATCTCCGGGAGCATGCGGCGCTCAAGAACAAGGCGACGGTCGCCGGCGTCCTCGATCGCATCGAGATCTGGGAGCCGAGCCGCTTCGCCGAGAATCAGCAGCTCACTCTGCACCGGCTTCCGGACATCCAGGAGTCGGTGGATCAGGCCCAGGAGCACAAGGCCTAGGCCGAGGGTTTATGGGGGGGACTGGAGACATCCGTCTCCAGCAGAGAGGTTGGGGTGTCCTCGGGACACTTGGTGTGGTCTCGGGGTGGTTACTGGGGGGTACTCCCCGAGATCCTGAGTTCCGAGGCACCCCATCCTCTCCTCTCTCTGTCCCGCCCCGCCTCCGCCCCCGTCTCCGGGGCACTGACGGGAGGCGCCCGGCTCCGTGACCGGCCAGTTCGATCACACTCCCGTCCTTCTCGAAGAGAGTCTCCAGCATCTGGCGCTCGCACCCGGCATGATCGTCGTCGACGGCACACTGGGCGGCGGCGGCCATAGCGAGGCCATGCTCGAGCGCACCGCACCCGACGGACGTGTCGTCGGTCTCGACGTCGACGACGCTGCCCTCTCGGCCGCCAGCACGCGGCTCGCTCCCTTCGGCGCGCGCTTCCAGTGCGTGAAGTCCTCGTTCCGGCACCTCGACGACGCCGTGCGCGGCCTGGGCCTCGCCACCATCGACGCGGTGCTGCTCGACCTCGGCGTGTCGTCCCATCAGCTCGACCGCCCCGAGCGCGGCTTCCGCTTCGCCGCGGACTCCGCCGAGGCGACGCCCCTCGACATGCGGATGGACCCCGCATCGGACGCCGAGACCGCGGCGGAGCTGCTCCGCCGCGCCAGCGCCGAGGAGCTGCACCGGCTCTTCGAGCGCTACGGCGAGCTGCCCGGCTCGAAGCGCCTCGCCCGGGCGATCGTCGAGCGGCGGCGCGAGACGCCGCTGCGCACGAGCGCCGATCTGCTCCAGGTGATCGACGACGCCGGCATCGGCGGCGGCCGCAAGCACAACCCGGCGACGCTCGTCTTCCAGGCGCTTCGCATCGCGGTCAACGACGAGCTCGCCGCCCTCGAAGACGGCATCGACGCGGCGCTCGCCGTGTTGCGCCCCGGTGGCCGCATCGTCGTGCTCGCGTATCACTCGCTCGAAGACCGCATCGTCAAGCAGCGCTTCCGCGCGGAGGCGAAGGGCTGCATCTGCCCGCCGCGCCAGCCCGTCTGCACCTGCGGTCGCAAGCCCCGTGTGCGCGTCGTCACGCGAAGACCCGTCCTCGCGAGCGAAGCCGAGACCGAGCGCAATCCCCGCGCGCGCTCCGTGCGCCTGCGGGCCGCCGAGCGAATCGACGAGCGCATCGAGGAGGCGGCCTGATGGCGACGACGCGAGCGGGACACGACCCGGACGACACCCCGCGCCTCGGCCTGATCGGCCTCGACGTCTCCGGGCGCCGCCGGCGCGGCCGCGCATGGATCGGCTGGCCGGTGATCTTCGCGGCCCTCGTCCTCGCACTCGGTGTGGCAGTGCTTCGCGTCGACCTGATCCGCATGCGCTACGCGCTCGCCGACGGCCTCGCCACCGAGCAGCGGCTGCTGGAGGAGCAGCGGAAGCTGACGGCCGAGATGCGCCAGCTGCGCGACCCGAGCGACCTCGCCGAGCACGCCCGCGCCATGGGCTTCGTGCACCCGGAGCGCGTGATCGACCTGCCCGCCCCGGACGCCGCAGCGCCGGCCTCGGGCGACACCGCCCTCGCCTTCGGAGCGACGCAACCATGAGATCGCAGGCGTTGAAGACGGCCGCACTCCGCGTGGGCGCCCTGCGTCTGCTGATCCTCGCCTTCTTCTTCCTGCTCGCCGGGCGCGCCGCCTGGCTCACCGTCGTCATGGTCGACGAAGCGCGCGACCAGAGCATGAGGCAGACCCACACGCGCATGGGCGTCG